>JAKADQ010000006.1 GCA_021820405.1 Thermoplasmata archaeon
CACCAATGATGAAGATATAATTCTCAGAAATGGAGATGTCGTGACTGATATAAATTATGGAAGATTTGCAAAATTTGGGGAAGAGTCTCAATATGGCATGACAATGCTTGTTACAAAAATGAAGAGTCCTTACGGAATAGTGGAACTTCTCGGGGATCAGGTTGTTTCATTCAGGGAGAAACCTGTCCTTGATCATTATATAAACTCGGGAATGTATTATATAAAATCCAAAATAAAAGACCTTTTTTTCAATGAATATAACGGCAAGGATATTGAAACTACCGTGTATCCTGAACTGGCAAGGAGAAAGGAGATCGGCGCATACAGAGAGGATTCATTCTGGATTGGCGTTGACAGTGAAAAGGAATTGGAACTTGTCAGGAAAGAATACATCGGGAGAGAGGATACTGACTTCGGATATATTAGAAATATCTACTCCAAGGGAAAAATGTCTATAGTGGAATATTTTGTGAAGGACGGTTCAACCTTAGGCATAAAAAATGGGAACATAATAAGATTCATTCAGGGTGATGGGATAATAACCAACAGCAACGGAGCAATGTATGCGCCGGGAAAGGTCATGGACCTGGAAAAATCTGTTGACCTGAAGGCATTCACTCCAACGAAACTTGAAGTGCTCTCATATTAACTGGCGCCACATGATATAGGCGTCAGAGCCGTCACTGTAATAGTTTCTGAGAATGGATGTAACAAGGAAACCATGCCTCTGATAGAACTCTATCCCCTTTCTGTTATCTGTTCTGACCTCAAGCCTCAGAACAATTATGCCGTATACTCTTGATATGTCCATAAATTTTTCAAGAAGCATACCACCAATGCCCATATTTCTCAAATTTTCTTCCACTGCAAGCATCAGGATTCTTGCCTCGCTTCTAGACATCTTTCTGCCTGCAAGGAATCCGTTAATCTCACTTTGCTGTTCCGATACGAGAAAACCATCCGGCCATGATTGAAAGATCTCAACCATCAGCTCCTCTGAATATTTCTCGGAGAGTGATTTTGTCGAAATTTGCATGACCCTCCTTAGGTCATCCATCTGAAATCTCCTCACAACAGGAGGGTTGAAACCATTTTCGGACATCCTCACAGTGGAATATGTTTTTCCATTTATTATAACTTTTTTGGAAACTCTTCTCTTGATCAGTTTCAGAAAGACACCTCTTTCTAGATCTTGAATACACTTCCGTGCCCTGGATATATGGTGTATCCCTCATATGATTTCAGGGTTTTTATGGCTTTTTCAGCCTTATCCGGAAAGAGCGTGAATGATCTGTTATAGATGATTTTATCCTTCTTCTTTATTGCCGCATCCCCGACAAATATGCTCTTCATATTTTCAAACACAAAGGATCTGCTATCTGGAGTGTGGCCTGCTGTCGAGATTACCTTTACGCCTTCCATGGAAAATTCAGACATAGGAATAAGACCCTCGTTTTTGTTCATTTTGGCTGTTCTTGATATAATCTTTGAAATTAAAGAGTTTGCAGGTATCATTTTCCTCTTGCCCGAAATTACATCCTTTTCACCTTCAGGAACGTAGATTTTTGGATGGAATGCATCCCTTATGGCAGGAATTCCACCTATGTGATCCGGATGATAGTGCGTTATCAATAAAATGTCGGGCTTTGAATGGAGTTTCTCATAATATGATACAATCTTCTTTCCGGAACCTTTTGTTCCAGCATCTATCAGAATATGCATCCCCGCATGGTTCACATCATAACAGTGCGCCATTGTTCCAGGTATCATAACGATAGAGTCAACATATTCCATGAAATCTTTCAGTACATCTGATTTTAAATATTTTCTGATTTATTTTCATGGGGTAAGTACATTTGCAGGATAAATATGTAACAGGGACTCCCTGTTTACCTCAAGCTATTATCCCTGAGATTCCCTGAAAAAATCCTCTACCTCTTTAAGGCTTTCAGATGCTACTCTGGAATCAATGTAGTTTGAGAACATGGGAACCCGGTTATCAAGAATCACTATAACACCTCGATCAGTTTCACTCCTTATTACTCTTCCCATAGCCTGCTTAAGCCTTATGATTGCAGGAAACAGGAATGCATATTCCCAACCATTGCCAAACTCATGATCGTAATATGATGATAGTATTTTCTGCCTTATATCTGGCCTGGGGAATGGTATGCCCACAATTATGAGCACTTCCAGAAGTTTTCCGGGAAGATCAATGCCCTCCGACATCCTCCCCCCAATAACGCCAAACATCGTGCCCCCTTCCTGCCTGAATTTACTGATCATTCTGTTAAACTCCACTGCCTTAAGGTCCCGTCGTTCAACAAGGGTGGAATCGTACGCATCGAGATGTTTCATAATGCGGCCCATTATGTTAAATGACGGAAACAGTACAAGTGTTCTCTTTCCTGTTTTCCCCACTATTTGCATTATTCTTTCGGCGATTCTCATCTCCATGTTGCTATCCATGGTTTCATATTTTGTAGTGAGATCCTTATCGTAGAGGGACAGAAGGTTTTCTTCTGGAAATATTTGCCCGATATTCAGGAAACTGTGATTGGCAAATCCCGTCATATTTATATAAAGATGAAGAGGCTCAAGTGTGGCCGAAACCTGTATGGTCAGTGAGCGCCTCATCTGTTCGAGAATTATGGATGGATCAAGGCAATATGCCTCTACAGATATATCCTGGCTGGTTTCTCCTCTCTTCATGATACATACATATCGGTCGTCATCGCCGTACTGGAGAAACTTCATTTTTGAGGCCAGGGATGAGATGTGCGACATTGGTACCCTTCCTGATTTTTCCTTCTGATTCTCCACAACCTCACCAAAGTTAGCCATGGCATCAACCATGTATTCGACATCCTCCGGATTATATCTGCCTGCCATTGCTATATACGAATACACATCCCTGAACATTATTCTCTTTTCTTCCATGCCCCTGGGCATGTCTCCTGTGAGATCGATCATTGCTGATCTTATGGCTTCCATAAAGTCTGAAACCCGGACCCTGGGCATAATCTCAGGGTCACCGAATTCCTGGGATTCCTTCTCGGACAGATCCACCATATTCCAGGTTATGTCGAATGAATTGACCTGCCTGGCCATATCCGGAAGATTGTGCGCTTCGTCAATAACCACGACAACGCTTTCTCTGGATGTTCTCATATTATACAGCACATTCATGGCCATATCCGGGCTTATGAAATAGCTGTATGGCATCACCACAACATCAGCATCCTTCATGGCATACTTCATGGATTCGTACGGACATATGGTTCTTGAGCTGAATGCGGTAAAAAGGTCTTCCGGTGATGGAGTCTGATCCAGAATCATATTAATATTATCCTGATCCTTGATGCCTTCATTGTAAAATCTGCATCCACCCTCCTTCTTCTCCAATGTCCTCTTCTTCCTTGAAGAGCACATTCTTGAAAGAGATTCGGCGGTGAATTCCTTTCGTTTCTCTATTTCCATATAGAGTGGGCACAGATTTATTCTTCCCTGCATCACGACTGCTTTAAATCTTACCGATTCTCTTATGAGATTTATCTCCTTGAGTATGTTTGCCTGTTGAGAATTAGTCCTTGTGAGGTATATCACACGCTTCCCTGACTGTTTTGCGAAAAGTATGGCTGAAAAAAGGGATATGAGTGTTTTTCCGGAACCTGTTGGAGACTGAATGATTGCGTGCTTTTCTTCACCGAGTGCCTTTATAGCAAAGTTGATTGCTTTTATCTGATAGGGCCGCAACTGGATGCTGCCGTATTTTCCGTCTTCCCTTACCGTTTCCATTAAAGGCTTTCCAGTTCCTTTCTCTTAGCCTGAACCTCATCGGGATTCACGCTGAACTTCATTGCCTCGTCAAGTGTTGCAAGTGCCTCCTTGACGTTTCCCATCTTTCCCAGTGTATCTGCCTTGAGGATGTAATATGCACCATTTTCAGGTACGAGTTCAATTGCTGCATTTATATCCAGAAGTGCTTCCTGATATCTTCCCATCTCCATTAAGGCCTCATATCTCTTATACACAAATATCTGATCCATAGAGTTGAGCCTTACGGCCTCAGAATAATCCTTCAGGGCCTCTTCCTTCATGCCAAGCCTGTATCTTGCATTGCCCCTGTTGTAGAAAAAATCCGGAATATCAGATTCAAGTTCTATGGCCTTTGTGAACTCATCCTCCGCCTCCTTGATCTTTCCGCTATCCTCAAGGGCAGCTCCAAGGGCATTGTGATAATCTGCATTTCCAGGAAGTAAATCTATGGCCTTCTGATAATCTTTAACTGCGGAATCATACATCCTCATAGAGTAGTATGACAGCCCCCTGTTGAAATAATAATCCGGATCATTTGAAAGGACCTTTATTGCCTTGGTGAACTCCTTAATCGCCTCAGGATACTTCTTGAGGTTGAAAAATGATATCCCTCTTTCATTGTAATCGTCCGCTATCTCATCCCTGTCTCTCGGTATATCTGAATCTTTTATCTGTTCTTCTGACACAATTCATTAAGTTTTTGTTAATACTTTAACTTAATGTTTGAAGTTTCTCACAAGCGCTTTCATAATCTTTCCTTATTACGATTTTTCATTTTTTAAAGATATTCGTTTTTCACTATTTCAGAGGATTCTTCTCTGGTTAAGTTCGTTTACCATGGACGTGTAAGTTTTCCAGTGTGTTCTCACTATTCGGGAAATGTCAGTCCCCTGAATTATAGAATTCCTGAGGAAATTTACTGTCTTAGGATCTGACGGATACCCTGAACCTGTGTCACCATATTCCTTCCTAATTCTGTCCATTGCCTCCTCTCTTGCCAGCTTAGCGATTATGGAGGCGGCCGAAACGTTTGCATACGTCTGATCCGCCCTGTGCCTGCAAATGACTTTTTTACCGGACATTGATGACAGGACCGATGAGAGCCTTTCCTCATTAACGTCAAAGGAATCTACAACGAAACGATCACAGGGGGCTTTTGAGATGATTTCCGATACCTCCATCTCCTCAATCCTGTTGATGGTTATCTCATCCATTTTTTTATTCAAATAGGAGGAATCGATCAGTTTAACATTCCAGTAAGTGGCCTCTTTTTTGATAAGATTGCCTATCCTTACCCGTGAGGATTGACTCAGGGATTTCGAGTCTCTGGCACCTATTCGCTTCATTGTGATATCATCTCCTATAACGATTCCTATTGCCATAGGACCCAATACTGGACCTTTTCCGGCTTCGTCTATTCCACCATATAGATCCGTTTCATTGGTTTCCGAAAGTTCCATAGCTGCTGGTATATTTTTCAATAACTCCTGATTCACGAGGGCATATTAACTTAAGTCAATCATGAGTAGTGAGGATATTTTCCCAATGCACACCTGCCATATTCAAATGAATGGATAATTTTTTTATGATAGGAGTATATATCAACCCATGAGTTCAGACTTAGCCGGGTTTGATCCTATAAGATTCATGGAGGAACGAAGAAACAGGATCAATGAACATCTTAAGATCTACTTTGATGAGATTTATTCTGAAGTAAAGGACAGAGAAATGGAGAAAATTGTCGATCTCATAAGAAATTACACAATCAGAGGAGGAAAGAGGGTTAGGCCCATACTTGTTGCGTCAGGCTACCAGATGTTTGGTGGGAAATCGGAAGATATCTACGGGGCGGCTATAAGTATAGAGATATCACAGTCATTCTTTCTGATTCATGACGATATAATGGACAGAAGTGATCTGAGGAGGGGATTCAAAAGTTTTCACAGGGAGCTTGAGGATATAATCGGCAATGTGAGGGACAGAGAACATATTGCCGAGAGTCTGGCCATTGTAGGTGGCGATCTTGCGGTGGATTATTCCTTTGATGCCATTATGAGGGCAAAAATAGAGGATCAGAGAAAGATCAAGGCCATAAGGGAGCTAGTGGATATTATAAAGATTACAGGATATGGGGAAGGCCTTGATGTATACTCCGGCACAGGATACAGGCTGAGCACATCGGATCTGATAAGATTGCATTTACGAAAGACTGCAAAGTATACCATTGAAGGGCCTCTCCTTATGGGTGCCAGGATTGCGGGTGAGGATGGCCCACTATGGGATTTAAGGGTCTATGGTTCCCTTGTGGGAATTGCCTTTCAGCTCCACGACGATGTGATAGGCCTGTTCGGCACTGAGAAGGAGATAGGCAAGCCTCCAAAGAGCGATGTGAATGAGGGGAAGCAGACCCTCCTTATGATCGAGGCCATGAGAAGATCGAACGAAAAGGAGCGGGAATTTATATGGAAAACGCTCACCTCAGGAAATGTTTCAGACCATGATTTTGAAAAACTGAGGAGAATAGTTGAAGACACAGGATCTCTGGATTATTCAAGATGGCTGATAAACAGATTCATAGAAAAGGGAAAGGAAAAACTGTCAAGGGTTCAGGGAGATCCTGAGGTGAAAAAATTTCTGATGTGGTTTGCAGACTATCTTGTGTCAAGGAAGAACTGATTTCTGATTCTGTTCCTCATCGTACCTTGGCCTGTACCTTGAGTACATCTCCCGCATGGTTTCATCATCTATATGGGTGTAAATTTCTGTTGTGCCTATGCTTGAATGTCCAAGCATTCTCTGTATAAATCGAATATCTCCACCGTTTTTCAATATGGATGTGGCAAAGGTGTGCCTCAGCGTGTGAGGAGTTACCCTTCTGTTGATTCCGCTTGCCTTTGCTATTTCCCTGACCATCTTCTCCACGGTGGAGGTATGGTACTTTCCCATCTTTGCGCTGACAAAGAAGTATTCACATATTCTATTCTCAGATATCTTCCATCGGGCATACGCCTTGAGGATGGAGGAGACCTCTTCGGGGACAAGCACGATTCTTTCCTTGTCACCTTTACCGCCTGTGATTCGAATAGAACCACTTTCGAAGTCAATATCCTCGCTTTTAAGTGAACACAGTTCACTTACTCTCATGCCCGAATAAAGAAAGGTGTTTATGATTGTATATGCAACAATATCATGTCTGCTCCCCTTCAATATGGATTCGACCTCAGCCCTGCTCAGATAGACAGGAACTTTTTTTGATCTCTTTGGTGCTTCAAGATTCTTTGGCACCTCAAGGCCCATTTCTATATACATGTGTTTTATGGCCTTTATGGCAAGATACTGGCTGTTTTTCGAATATTTTTTTTGAGTTGCAAGAAATAATTTGAATGATTCCACATCCTTCTGTGTACATTCCATAAGCCTCTTTGATGCAAAATCCAGAAACATTTTTGCAAAGAATGAATACTGCTTTACGGTGTAAGGACTTCTCCTCTCTGCTATCATACGGTTTCTGAACAGAGTAAGATCGCTTTCAATCTCCTTATTTTCCATAATACAGCAATTAGATTTTTCCCTTAAAAATATATCTGTTGCCTATATTAAGAGAATGATGAAAAAACTATGTTTTGATCCACTAAAATCCAGAAACTGCCAAAAGCAATCTGGACAAAAATTAAAAATGCGGTGATTCCTGGCGGAAACGTTATATTTCATAATTTAACTGTGGATTTATGAAGTATGTTAAGGCAACAACGCTCTATGACGGAATGCAGAGCAAAAGGGATATGTATATAGGTTTTGAGGGAAACGCCATAACCTATGTCAGCCAGAATAAGCCTGAGGGTGATATAATAAGTGAGGGAGTTGTTACGCCGGCCTTCATTGATCCCCACAGCCATATAGGCATGGATAGATATGGAGAGCCTTCAAGGGAGAGCGAGGCCAATGAACAGCTGGATCCGATGCTTCCCCTGGGAAGGGCAATTGATGGTGTGTACATGGATGACAGGGCATTCCAGGAATCTGTTGAAAATAATGTCCTGTACAGTGTGGTCCTTCCCGGGAGCGGAAATATTATGGGCGGCATGGGCTCCCTTCTCAGGAATTTTGGAAGGAACATAAAGGAAGCGTATGTTAGAGATATTGGCGTGAAAATGGCCCTTGGATACAACCCGAGAAGCACCGTAGAGTGGAAGGGAGCAAGGCCAACCACCAGGATGGGCGTTTCTGCCATAATTCGGGACAGATTTACGAAGGCAAGAAAAACGATGAAACTGTTAGAGAGCGGAAAGAAGAGTGTTGACGAGATTGATCCGGATATGGAATTCCTGATAAGCCTTATCAAGGGGGAAAAGAGGGTAATGTGCCACGTGCA
Organism: Thermoplasmata archaeon; assembly: GCA_021820405.1. Classification (GTDB taxonomy): domain Archaea; phylum Thermoplasmatota; class Thermoplasmata; order Thermoplasmatales; family Thermoplasmataceae; genus Cuniculiplasma. Next base: position 8,192 of record JAKADQ010000006.1, read on the forward strand.
CAAGCAAGACGATGCATTCTTTCTGATGAGCCTTGTGGATGATTTTAATATTAAGCCTATAGTAAATCATGGAATGGATTTTCATAGCCCTGAAATATTGATGGATATGAAGGAGAGAAAAATACCACTTGTGTATGGGCCCATGGATTCTCTGCCATACAAGGTTGAGTTAAAACATGAATCCTGGAGGAACGTTAAAATGGTCAGGGATTCTGGCATTGTGTTCGCACTTATAAGCGATCACCCCGTAATATTGCAGAGGAACCTGTTTCTCACAACGAGACATTTCATGCGCTTCGGCGTATCCAGAGAAGAGTGCATTTCATATATAACGTCGAGGCCTGCCCAGATTTTGGGGCTGGATGATCTCGGAACAATTGAAAAAGGCAAACTGGCCTCATTCTCCGTATGGGAAGGGGATCCATTCAGCTTTGAGGGTTATCCCAAACTTGTTATTGGCGAGGGAAAAACGCTCCACTCTGAGTAAATATTTTTTTGTAATGAGAGTAATAATTTTTTACATTAAAATTACGGTCTTTTCTATCAATTCCATTGATGCCGCTCAAAGGTTTTAAGATTGTTATACATATGCAATATGAGAATGTCAAGGAAGATCTATGTTGAATCCTACGGCTGTACACTCCAGAAATCGGAGACCGGGTTGTATACAAACAGTATCATGGAGGATGGTGACACCATAGTTCAGAATCCGGAAGATGCCGATCTGAGGATAATAGGAACATGTGCAGTCATAAAGAAGACCGAGGATCATATGATAAGGAGGATAGGAGAACTTTCAGATTCCGGAAAGACTATGGTTATAGGATGCCTCCCCCCTGTTACACTTGGATCCTTGAAGGAGAAGAATGTGGATGTCATAGGCAACGTGGAATTCAGGGATCTTTACAGGGGAAAACTTGATGATATCCAGATAAGGGAACCATCCATACTGGACGGTATACCCATCAACCAGGGCTGTACCGGAAGCTGCAATTACTGCATTTCAAGAATTGCAAGAGGAAAATTGCTTTCAAGGCCTGTGGATAAGATCAGAGGACAGGCCCTAATGCAGATATCCAGAGGAATCAGGGAAATAAGGATATCTTCACTTGATACGGCTGCATACGGGAAAGATATAGGCATAAGACTGCCTGAGCTGATCAGGCATATCCTGACAATTGATGAGGATTTCATGCTGCGTGTCGGAATGATGGAACCTAAAAATACTGCGGAGATAATAGAACCATTGATAGAAGCATATAGGAATAGGAAAGTGTTCAAGTTTCTTCACATTCCTGTCCAGAGTGGGGATAATCGAATACTCGATCTGATGAACAGGGAATATGAGGTAGAAACATATTTTGACATTGTGAGAAGATTCAGGGAAGATTTCCATGACGCTGTGATATCAACCGATATAATTGCAGGATATCCAGGAGATGATGAGGAGTCTTTTGAGAATACATACAAACTTCTGGAGATTTCCAGGCCGGATATTGTCAATATAACACGATTCAGCCCCAGGCAATATACAAAAGATTTTGGTAAGAAGACACCTCCATCAAATCTCATAAAGCGATGGTCCCAGGAGTTCACCGAACTTCATCACAGAATCATTGAAGAATCCTATTCGTCCCTTATAGGAAGAACGAAAAGAGTAATGATTACGGAAATGGGAAAAAATAATACAAGTGTTGGCAGGGATGAATCCTACAGGCCTGTGGTCGTTCCAGGCGCCCACCAAAAGTATTCATGGATAAATGCCGAAATCGTGGAAACTGGCCCAACTTACCTGATTGGGAAGATTACGGGCTGACCCGATCCACATTTACTATCTCATCAAATATGTACTTCCCGTTTCCCTTTCCTCGGAATGTCATCAGAAATTCCTGGGCGGTAAGTATCGGTGTTTCATATCGCATGAAGTCATCGGTTGCTACTCTGGGGCATCCTGTGAATATTATGCAGTCTGGCCTCATGTTCTGGAAATCAATGGGGTTTGATTCGTTTGCATAAGCAATGATGCCTGTTTTTCCCATATCCTCTATCTGATTCTTTACCATCTCTGCAAGCTTCAGCCTGAACTGGCCAACCTTTGTGTCGACAACTATTACGAACTTCTGGGCATCGATCGCCCTTGCCATATTTGCATATCTCAAACGAATCCTCTTTTCTGCTTCCGCTTTCATGGAATGAAGGGAAAAAGGTTCACTCATATCCAGGAGGAAGACCTCTTTATCTGTCACAAGCTGTGCACCCATCGAATGGAAGGTGCCTGTTGATAGTATGATGTGGCAGTCTGCCCATCTATCATTGCTGTGAATGGGGCTGTAATTGCATCCCAGTACCTGCCCTGGGTATTTGAGCCTCCCGTCATTTTCCCCAATGGATGTTTCGAATCCATTCTTTTCCAAAAATTGCGCGAATTTAAGCGCGCTCTCCCTGTACTGTATCGAGTACAATATACCTATTTTCCTGTAAGATGATTTCTGCAGTGGGGAAATATCAAGATCATGAAAATCATCCCTTGGGGGATGGATATACTCCTCAAATATCACGGGAATTCCGTAATCCACATTGGGAATCTCCGTATGGCCCATCTGGACGACGGCATCAACCGATCTGTATTCGTCCATTGTACCGGTGTCGCATGCTCCGAAGAAACCCTCTGAGCTGACAATGACCTGAAAGTTTTTAGACAGTTCATTGAAATAATCGAATACATGAGGCTTAAGGCCGTCCGGAAGCTGAAGCAATATCCGCTTTGCGCCCAACTCCTTCAGCCTTGAGATAACTCTCTGAGGATCCATATAATTTACCATATTCAATCATCACATCCATTCTTATACATACTTCTAAAAGAATCCTTTACATCAATTATTCTTCCTCTGGATATTACCATTTCAGGTAAAAGAGATTCCCAGCGATAGAATATATCCTCAAGGGAAGTTGCCCTGAAAAGGAGGATATCAGCTGATTTTCCCTCCTGAATTCGTCCCACGTCTTTCCCAATATTAAGGGAAATGGCAGGATTGCACGTCATTGCTGTAAGAACCTCTTCCGGAGACATCCCGGCCATCCGTATGGCAAGATTTCCGGCAAACTGCATGTTTGGAACCGGTGACAGGGGAGATACATCAGATGCGATACATACCGGTATTGAATTATTTATGAACTCCCGTGCATCAGCATATTTTTCTCCCAGGGAAAATGCAGTTATGGGAAGGAGTGTGGCCGCACTTCCCCCTTTCCTGAAATATTTCAGATCCCCTGACCTGGTTTTGAGAAGATGATCCATTGAATATATGCGGAACTTTTCTGCAAGTGAGGTTGCTCCAATATTATCTATTTCATCTGCATGAATTCTTATGGGCATATTTTCAGCTTTGCATGCATCCAGATATCTTTCAGCCTCTTCTAAGGAAAATGCGCCACTGTCACAGAACACATCAGTGAAATCTGCCTCTGGTCTGAGTTTTTTCATGATGTCTACTGCATCGGATACGTAATCTCCCTGGTAATTTTCAGGTGGCCTTGAATGCATCGGAAGAAGTGTCTTCACAATTCTTATTCCTGATTTCTTCTCGAGTGAATACATCACATTGAGCATTTTCCTTTCATTTTCCAGATCCATGCCGTACCCTGTCTTGATCTCGACAGTCGTTGCTCCATGCATGACATGTATCATAAGCCTGTCAAATGTTTCCCTGAATATTCTATGTTCATCGGAATTCCTGGTGGCTGTCACGGTGCGCATTATTCCGTTTCCACTCTGAAGCAACTGCAGATAGGAAACGCCCCGGGCCCTCATGACGAACTCCTGTTCCCTCCCGCCTGCATATACCATATGGGTATGGGAATCGACAAAACCGGGAACTGCAATCAGATCCGAGCAATTTATGGCTTTATCTGCCTTTCCTGAACTTTGGAATCTGCCATCCCGGATATAGATATCATATGAATCCAGAATCTGGATATTTCCCTGATCTTCTCCTGATAAGTAGCCTTCCCCGGAGGGTGTGTATATCTTCCTTATGTTTTCAAGTTTGTATGTACTGATCTGATTCATAAGGGAAAACCTGCTACAAGAGATATAATAGTTATGATATAAGCTCCAAGTATAAACTCCATAAAAGGAATCTTATAGGATACATATTTAGATCCATTTCGTTCCATCTCCCGGAATCTTATCTGATCAATATCGCCCTGGTATTTAACATAATATCCAATTTTGCCTGTGATTTTTTTGGTGTAAATCATTGCCCAGGCTAGTGCTATGGACGAAGTGATGCCGAGATTTATCACAAAGAGAATATTCGATGGCATCTGAATCCTGTAATATACTCCATAGGTAACATATAAGGGAGACAGGGAGATTGCCGAGGCAATCATGCCTTTGATGTCACCTATTCCGAATAACCGTTCCCTCACTCCGAGAAATGCAAATAGGCCTATGATTGTCCAGTTTATTGCAGCATCTATGGAATGATAGAACACAATCAATCCAATTCCAAAAAGGAGTGCAACAGGGAGTGGAAAAATCCACTTCTCAGGATCGAGAAACATGATTCCCCACATAATATCGCCCAATATGATCAGATCTATATTCTTAGAGAGAAGAATGTAAACAGTATTGATGATCACCATGAATGGAAGGAATATCAAAAAGTGAATCCTCCTCTTCCTGTGATCCTGGAGGGATGCAAGTAGGAATGTGGATATTCCCGCTATTGCAAGAACCCCTATGGAGTAACTATTCATTGATTACCCTCATTTTCCTTATGAATTCAACTATATATGACATATCTGGATCTTCGCTCCTGCTTCTTGAAAGTGAGTATTCGGATTCGACAGACGATGCCACAGAATGAGGTATTTCCATTTCCTCTGCCAATTCGATGGCATACCTAAGATCCTTCAGCTGATGTTTAAGTGAGAATTCGGGTGAAAAGTTGCCCGATTTTATTTTTTCCTTCTTTAAATCAAGTATTCTGGTCATTGCACCTCCAGACTGAAATGCCTCCGTCATTGTTTCAAAGGTTATCCCCATATTCTCTGACATTGCAATGGCCTCAGCAAGTGCTGCCATGGCCGATCCCATTACAAGGTTATTTGAAAGTTTCAAAACGATCCCGGAGCCTGCGTTTCCTGCGTATATCTGCTTGCCAGTGAAAGTTTTCAACATTCCCGTAATCCTTGAAAAATCCTCCTTCCTACCACCCGCTACCGCAGTGAGTTTACCGGATACTGCCGCAGGGACGCTCCCAATAACAGGGCAATCCATGTAGTTGTTTCCTGATTTTAAAACCGCTTCATGATTTCTGAGGCTTTGCCTGAAGGAAATTGTTGACATATCAACTATCAACTTTCCCCTGATTGATCCGCTTAATATATTATCCACCACATCCCTTGAAGCGGCAGAATCTGTGACTATCAGGAAAATTATGTCAGAGCTCTGTGCAACTTCCAGTGGGGAGTTTTTTGCGACTCGCTTCAATTCAGAAGGTACCTTATCAAAGGTTCTGTTATATACGGCAGATACCATGAAATTCTCACCCAGATGCTTCACAATTGGTTGGCCCATTCTTCCCAATCCGACAAAACCTATCTCGTTCATTTTCTACACCTCATAAACAGAAGAACCGTACAGCTGGCGTGCGCACTCAATCCGTCTGAATTTCACATCCCTGTTATTAAGATGATCCCTCACGTGATTATAAGCTATTTCGGGCCTGTTGTTTTCGTCTGAAAGGTGGATCAATATTATGTTTGTATCACTGTCACTTAAATGCTCCAATGCAAGAGCCGCCTGCTCGTTTGACATGTGCCCATAATTGCTTGATATCCTTTTTTTGAGATGCTCTGAATATGGCCCTGTTCTCAGCATCTCCGTATCGTGGTTTGCCTCTATTGCAAGTATTTTGGAACCCATAATATCCTCAGCATATTCCATTGGGAAGAACCCCAAATCAGAAAAAGATGCAATTTTTGCTCCCCTGTTTTCAATTATATATCCAACAGGATCAACCGCATCGTGGGATACTGGAATTGCCCTTATATAGAAATTTCCTATGCAGAGATCATCACCCATAACATAGGATCTGTCAAATTTCATTGCCTCTCTGGTCTTTTCCCTAAGATATATATCTCCATCAATCCGTCTGGATGCAACAGGCAAGCCAGAAGCATGATCACCATGTTCATGGGTTACTATTATGGAGAGATTCTGAAATTTAGCCTCTATCTCCTGAATTCTCGCGTTGAATCTTTTAGCAGAAATGCCGAAGTCTATAACTATTGCGTCCTCCTCGTCCCAGATTATTGTAGAATTGCCCTTGCTCCCACTGGATATTATGTTCATCTTAATATTAGACAATAGAGTCAATATAACTGCGCAATTCTTAAATTTTTTTTAAAACACGCTCTAAATTCCTGATAAATAAAAAAGGATAATTAACAGGGAGAAGAGATATAAACCATAATAAGAATCTGCAAAGGATGTTTGGAACTGCAGAAATTGAGAAGGCAGTCAACTGTAAAAAATGAGTTTTAAATGTAACTCTTCATGATTAAGGGATAGGATTGCATCTTTCTATTCTCCATCTACTTTATTAGAAAATAGTTGTTCTTGTAATTAATATTGATTATATCATGGTATTTCCCTGAGCCTTCCAGATTCTCCAAGACAAATACATAATATCCGGATGGGGCACGATTAATTATATGTGTGTCGGAAGATGCATTGAATGACATGAAAGTTTCACTCCAGTTTATTGTAATATTTGGATCTTGGTTGCTTATGGAAAGTGGTATGTTGTAGATTTCTGGAAAGGAGGACAAATTTGGCATTATACAAGAGTCAATAAAGGTTTGATTCACAAATGTGAAATTACTGGGGAGTCCAGTTTGAAATATTAACAAACCAAGATCATTGCTATCCTCGCACGATGAGATTATGGTGAAATTGTGAGTGTATCCTGTTGCACTGATATAAAAAAACACACTGCTGTTCTGCTGGAAATCCACACCTTCGGTTCCGGAATTCAGTGTGATGTAATTGTAGTTGGGATTTTCTGGAATAAATACGCTCAGTGAAAAGGAAAATATAAGGTATATTATGACAAGAAGCACTGCGAGACGCTTAATCATAATAAACCTCCAGATGATTGTTTCCATCCGTTCCTATATACAGATTGTAAACTATCTCCCATCTTCCCACCATGGATCGGTTAACCGGACCGCATATGGCACCACCTGGAGTGCAGTAATTGAATGACATCTGCCCGGAACCTCGCCCGGTTGGGTTGATAAAACAGATAGTCCCGTCGGTTCTGTTTGCGCATGCGATTATCTTAGCATTCTCTGCATCTGATGGGAGATTGAAATAGAGAGTTCCGCTGCCTGTAATGTTTACTGCATTGTATACACGGGTATATCCTGTTAAATTTACATGGCACTGGGGGGCTGTATGGTTATCAACCTTCGTAGTGGTGGTTGTTTGACTTAGTTCATACTCTCGGTATCCATACAGTGAACTTAGCAATATTACACAGACAAGTATAACTAATAATACATTACTCCTCTTCATGTTGATCACCTCTCAAAATTATGCCTTTTCCCAGGGAATTTAATTTTTCCCATATTTTCACGTAATAACTCCTGAAAAATATCACAAGGTAAGCTAAAACCATGAAAATTATGCTGGACAGGGATATTACATAGAGAAGTTCGTGATATTTTAAATATGGCATCATACTCAGTTTAAATCTCATGCCAAGAAGCCCCGTAGCCACTGGATAAGAATAAGCCGTATTCAAGGATAACAGAAATGTGTTGAATGGAGATATTGTTTTTGCAAAAGTTAAGGCCTCCTGCAAAGCACCCGCTCCAAGTGAGATTGCAATAAAAAATGCCAGTATGAAAAATACAGAAAGTGTTTTATTGCCAACCAGGGATGAGACAAAAAATGATATGAAGAACATGGGCATTATTATGGGCATTATTGCCATGGACACATATATTGGATCGATCAAAAGTTTTGAGGTAACCGCATAGCCATAATAGAACAGTGCCCCCTCAGTGACGTAAGAAATAACCAAAAGGGCGAAAAACACGTATAACATTGATGAAAGTACCTTGCCAACATAGTAAGCTACAGAGTTTATTTTGAATGTCCTTAGAATTTCAAAGTTCCTGTTCTCAATATCGTCTGCAATATTGATGGCAGGGATTAGCATAATTATCCAACCAGCATTAAAAATGGCAAGAGGATCTATTCCAAGTGTGAATATATTATGCGTTAGGGAATATCTAAATGCCCAATAGGAATTTAATGATGTGGATATCCTGGCTTCATAAAGAGGGATGGCGAGCAGGACTATTGTGGCAATAATTACTGCAGGTGCATAAAGCGACTTGGTCAGGTATATAAGATCCTTTGTAAACTGCCCATTGACTGTCCTTAAAAAATCAGAGGTTCCTTTTTTCAACCTCCCGTAGAAAGATGTTTTCAAGACTTATCACCTCCTGTGTTTTGATTGTGATTCCACTTCCAGAAAGCAACTGGATTGCTGATATAGCATGATCACTGCCAACGACCTTGATCTGAACGTTCTGGCCATCCTGGATTATTTCGCATGGAAAATCTTTGAAAAGAACCGGTATCTTCTCTATGGATCCTTGCACAGTTAATATGGTTGTTTCCCTCTTCCATTCCCTTATCTCTTTCAGGACTCCATTCTTTAGAAGGAATACCCTGTCAGCGATCTTTTCCACATAGGAAATGTCATGGGTGCTCATCAAAACTGCAGAACCTCTGGATTTTTCTTTTGCTATTACAGAAATCATATCGTTGCACACACCGGGGTCGAGCCCTTCAAAGGGTTCGTCAAGAAGCAAAAGATCTGGCTCAAGGTTGAGTGCCCTGATTAGATCAAGCTTCCTCTTCATGCCCTTTGAATATTTCTTTATTCGTTTTTTCCTTTCCACGATTGAGAAACTTTCCATATATTTCAGGTAATTTTTTTTATTCCCTGAAAGAAGATCATAATAGTTCATTGCCTCATAGGCATTGAGTGATGGGAAATTTATGCTGGTCTCAGGCATGTATCCCAGTTTTCCATCAATATGCACATTGCCATGATCCTTCGAAACCAATCCTGCGACTATTTTGATCAATGTGCTCTTACCCTCGCCGTTGGCCCCCAAGATGCAGAGGCATTCACCTTTCTCTATATGGAAAGAAACGTTCTTCAGTACAGTCTTCTTTGGCATTATCCCGTATTTCTTTGATACTTCCTTAACCTCAAGAGCATTTCCCATTTCACATGCGCCTCGCTTCTGATGTTTCTATACCATGTGGATCTTTCAAAGAAACTATGCTTGAAACGAAAGAAGAAATATGGTGATCTTTGTTCTCATAATGGGTTTTTACGTATTGTGGATTGGATTTGTTTTTAAAATAAGATACAGGAATGTAAACGTATGGATATTTGAGGCTTATAAGCGGGACTGGCCTTTCTGCGCCATAAAAGAAGTTATTATTAGATATACCTACTTCAAAAAGAGTGTAATAACCTGCTGGAAGAACTTTGGATGTATTCCTGGGTGAACTGAAATTCCATGTTATATTTCGTTCAGGATGCCTGTACGAAAATGATAGAGAATAACAAATTATTGATTCGAAAGTTACATTGCGGTACTTAAGTTGCTGGTTCTCGTAACAATTATTGGGACATTGCTTGCCAGAAGTTGTTATATTATTTTCCACCTGTTTAGTGGTTGAACCTATGAATACAAATCTTATTAGGAACTCACCTATTTGAAACTTCCTCCCTTCCGGGCATTTGTTCAGAATTGTAAAGGTTGCATTGTTCATCCCTGAGTAATTTTCCCTGTTAAAATTAATGCATGTGGTTAATTCTGCATTTCCGAAAGTAACTGGCGGTGAAGTTGTCTGGGATTGAATATACTCATACATTCCGGTACCTAATATTATTAAAGCAACGACCACTGAAATAAATTTGAAAATAGTTTTCATGGTTTACAACACCCACTATTGAAAAGCCGTGTACTTCTCAGTCAGGATCAGTGTCGAATTATTCGGCGCACTGAATGGCCAATAACGTACGAAATGTCCGCCGTAGGTTGTGTTGGCAATTGATTGGACATAAATGAATGGGTTGCCACCTGCTGCATAAAATGTGGAAGCCATGGTGATAAAGTGAGTATATGTTAAACCCTTCACGCAATCATCCTTCTTCCACTGGATGGCGCTGGAATGACAACCGACTACATATATCTTAGATGAATAATAATAAGTTGTCTCTGAAAAACCTATGCTTTCTCCAGCTGAAACACCGTTTAAACTGACACCTATGGACAATGTGCATGATTGGGTACCGGAGCCTATTACAGAACCGTGTGAATTGGAACTTGGAGAAAATTTTGTTCCTGGGACATTAGGCGTTAAATTTCCATTTTCCACTGTGGTCGTGGTTTCGGGACATTCTACACAGACCTTTGCCCAATGATTATAATGGTATACCCAATGGCATTTCTTTACCCAAGTTGTGTGCTTAAATAATGTGCCTGGATTGTACATTGACTGGAATATAGTGCTACCCGAACCAATTGCAGTCTTTCCTGCTTCGATATTGGAGCCATTCATTGCATCGACAATTGTCTCCATGCAGTATATAATATAGTGGGCACTCGTATTGTAGTAAGAGGATACTTTCGTTATGATTTCTGTATGCCCACCGGGAGATTTCCTCGTAAAAGATTGAGTTCCAATATATTCCAAACCTTTAAGGTAAATATTTGTTCCTACCTCTGTGTTATTGGCAAAAACTTTTGAATTATTATTCTGCTGTTCCGGCGAATGCATTGCAAGCAAGGGAGTTGATGCCAGAGCCATCAAGGGGCATAAAGAAAAAGCTACACTCTTTCCCAATATTGATTTCTTCTTACTTCCCCTTTTAATATTTGATTCCCTTTTCTTTGACATCATTAATATGAAACATAAATTGTATATAATGATTTTGTTATTAATATTCCACTTCAATAGAGAGACAAAATTGCCTCAGGAGAATTTATGATAACCCCAAAGAAAACGCATTAACAAATATTCATAAAAAAATCATGCTACACCATTGATAATATACTTGATCATGCAATAAGAGAGAGATAAAACACGATGAAGATAATTAATCCCTTAATATTAGTGTAGAATCCAACAGATACTATCAAAAAGTTGCCATTAAACGACAGAATTATGTTCATAATTTCATGGTTTTAAAATATTCAAGCCATAGATTTATAGAACTGTCCACTGTATTTTCTGTATCACTCTCCGCTTTCTTTGATGACTTCATAAACATATATCCCTGATGGCCAGTTTCCCTCCATTCTGAAATTTCCGGCTTTAACAATATTTCCGTTCTGAACATTATCGTCGTCAAAAATTACCTTCATTCCTTTATAAAGACCATATGGAAGTCCTAGAGGATTTTTTCCTATTATCTGAATTTTCTTTCCGACAACTTCACTCCTTATTTCTTTCATTTTAGATACTGAATATATTATCAGATATATTCCGTAAAGACCTATGAACGAAACAATAATGACATATCCTAAGAGGCCGTATATGTTAAAGAATGCGACATAGGCTGCCTGTCGTGGTCCCAGAAAAACCAGTATGAGAAATGAGAAGAATAGGATAAATGAGAATAGCACCCCATATCCGAGCTTTCTTGAATATATCTCCCATTCCTCCATATCTCTTGATTCATCATTGAGATATATTTTTTTATATTTTTCCAGAAATTGGTGTTATAATACAAATCTTTGCTGGAACCAGTATTTACACTCACTTGTTCATTTTTTTCTTACGAGAAAACGATTTTAAAGTGACGCCTGATTATTTTTCATATGAACAGAGGATCTTTGATGATAACTGTGTGTCGTGACTTTACCCAGAAGGTGAAGGACAATATTCTGGACATTTTCCAGCAATCAGAGGAATTCAGGATCCTGGTTTCTGACGGGATAATTCTTGATTACGCCTTTACGGAAAGGCTGCGGAGTATGAAAGCACACATACAACGGGTACTGACGTCTTACCAGATAATTAGAATCATGGGGGATGACATTCCGATGGATTCATGTGTTGTGATCAGAAGCAGAATACTTGAAGACTGGGGTAAAGAAAACACTGACCACTTTCTCGACACGCTTCCCCTGTGGCCATCACAGAGAGGTGCAAGGATATTTCTGTTCCTGATAGGAATGCCATCGCCCATAGTGAAGATGAACCACACAATGAGAATTGCATATTATCCCGAAGGTGAGGGAGGTGATAGTGTAAAATGGGGAGGAATAGCCCAACGTCAAGGCAGGTTATTGAGCAGATGGGAGAAATGATCAAGAGGATAGCCTCGTCAATGAGGAAGGAGGATAGGGAGATCATGGAAGAGATAATTCGGATGGGAAGGACCCACGCAGCCGAAATGGATCTATCGATGCTAACGCCAGAGATGGCTTTCCTGCTTTCTGCCATAATTGAAATAGTGAGGGAGATTAATGATGAATGAAATTGTGGTGAACTGCACCGTTGGAAAAACTGCAAATTTATGGTTTTATGGAGAAAATGGCCTCAGAGTTGAAAAAAGGAAATTTCGAAACAGCATATTTGTTACGGGTGACTGGTTTGACCTAGATTTTCTTGCACAACAGATGGAATTTGTGGACGGCATAGTTGTGGAAAGGGATCAAGGAAAAAGTGTTTATGGTGATATGGAAGGGCTCAGAATATATGTGCCATTCAGATGGGAAAGGGAACTCATAAGAAAAATAAGGTCTATCGGTTCAGGGCGTAAATTCAGGATATACAACGGACTCATAAATGGTTCGCTCAAATTCCTTTCAGAATCTGGCCTCACATTGTTTCATACAGGGAACATTTACGATCATGACCCTGAAATCCCTACGCTGGAAATAGATGTAACATACTCAGGAAATAGATTTGTTTCTGCCTCCATAAACAAACTTATGATTGAAGATGAGGAGGAGGCGATCGAAATCTTTCTGGATCTTTTTCCTCAATCAGTTTTCTTTGTGTACAGGAATTTTTCGGGCACCATTGAATTTCTCAATAAGGTTTCGTTTCAGAGTGTAATAAAATATAACGTGAGGGGAGGCAACTCCTATAGTTCCTATGGGCAGGTGCACTATAACGAACCAACGATACACATTCCGGGAAAGATATGCATTTCAGCCTCCTCCTTCATGTACAGGGAAGGGGGACTCCATGGAATAATGGAGATCTGCAGAATTTCAGGGCTTCCTCCTGAAACCGTAGCCATGTGCACACCTGGAACGGCGGTTTCCTCAATGGAGGTCTACGAATCTTTGAAATCCGGCATAATGCCCATTACGGATAAGGATGATCATGAAGATATCAGGACCATTGAAGATTTTATGAAAAACGATCATGGCGGATCGGTGATGCAGCCCCGGCCTGGCGTTTATAAGAATGTTATCGAGATAGATTTCTCATCTATGTATCCATCCATAATGCATCATTTCAATCTATCTCCGGAAACAATAAACAGAAGTACAGGTATAAAACTTCCGGGTGACAATCCATATTATGTCCTTCCCCAACATGGCTTTATTCCCTATGCCATAGGAAATCTCCTCAAAAGAAGGCTCATATATAAAAATGAAAAGCGATGGGATGATGAATATGCAATGCGTGATAAGGTTCTGAAGTGGTTACTGCTCACATCTTTCGGATACACTGGATTTAAAAACGCCAGATTTGGAAAGATAGAGATGCATGAGGCAATCACCTCGGTGGGAAGGTGGGCACTTGAGAAGGCCATGAGAATATGCGAGGATGAGGGATTCAGCATAATCCATGGCATAGTGGATTCACTGTTCATCCATGGAGATGGTGATTACAGGAGGGTGCTTCGCAGGATAAGGGAAGAAACATCCATAAATATAGTGATGGATGGCCATTACAGATGGATCGTGTTTCTTCCTGCCAGATCAGGGCTTGGAGCCCTCAATCGTTACTACGGAATGAAGGAGAATGGAGAATTCAAGGTGAGAGGGATTGCCATGAGGAGAGGAGACTTCCCTGAAATCAGTGCCCTCGCACAGGAAGATGTTCTTTCGATGATGTCCACCTTTGATCCAGATCGGGATATGGCCGAAATGTACAGCAGATACAGGGCACTCAAAAATGAATATATGAGCATGAATGTGACCGACCAGGAAATTTTCAGAATAAGGGTGAGGCCTTCCCGTTACAGGACTATGTATTCTGTAAATGGCCTCCAGCGATCTGTGATGGAACATTTTCAGGAGGAAAATGGAAGGGAGATCAGCCCTGGTGAAAGTGTATATGTAGTGGTCAATGACTACAAAAAAAGGATATTCTCCGAGCATGGGGGAAAACCGGACAGAGCATTTTACAGAGAGATCATGAAAAGAACCTTTGAACCCTTTGACTTTGCCTTCGAAAGCGCCATTAAATCAAAGCCTTCCAGAAATCTCCTGGATTTTTTTCATTAAAACCTCAACAGGGACGTCGTTGACATAGACCTTCTTCCTGACACCTTTTCCTGGCCCAAAGCTCTCCAGGCGGCTCTCCACTATATCCAGTGTCTCCAGATGCCTGATTGCCCTGTATATGAATGCTGTGTCAGGTTGTTTTATTCCATGGATTTCAGCATTAACCGCCATTGACCTGGAAAGTGATTCCATGGTGCATTCTCCTTCGTTGATGAGATTCTGGCACACGGACTGCAGAAGCAGGATTTCCCTGAAATCCAGCTCCATCAGCTTACTTTCCGTTATAAAGGGATTGATCATGGCTGCCGCTGCCCGGACATCCTCCAGATCAATTGCATCGGCTCCACGGTACTGGGCACCGAAGGCCGACTTCTGCAGTATCTCAATGCCCATCCTTGCACTGCCAGATTTCTCACATAGAGATGCGATCTGTGATAAGATCTCATCCGAGTAGGAACCGCCATACAGAGATATGGATGCCCTTGAGGATAGGATGTCCAGTATTTGATTCCTTGTATAGCGATCAAACTTGATCTCGTTGAATATGCCAAGTTTTCTCATGTCCTGTGCCGATAAATGAAGGGCAGGGTTATCCACAGAAATGATCAGAATGCCTATGGATGTCCCAAAGAGCTCCCCAGATCTCATCAACGAATAGAGACCCTCAAAATCGCTTCTTATAAGATTCAATGCTTCATCAACTATAAGAAGAACCTGTTTGTTGTTAACTCTCTGCATGAGCCTGAATACAGATTCGTAGGATATCTTGCCCTCTATGCTGATCCCAAATGACGCGGCAAGATCGCCCATAACCTTCTTGAATGATGTAATCGATATGGCGTTTTCGTAAAATATGTGAAGATCTCTCTCCTTTTCCATAATCTGCCTTACTGTGACTGTTTTGCCTGTCCCTGACTGGCCATATATGAATGCGGTAGAACCTATGCAAGAGCGCAAAGGCAAGATGACAGAGGAAAAAATATCTCGAAACTGCCGCTCCCTGTGGATTACATTCCTTGGTATGAAAAAATTTTCAAGGGGCCCAGGGTCCCGTATTATGTTTTTCATGCCCTGGCCAGTGCAGCCAGAGACGTGATTTCAGAATTCCTCTCAATTCCGTAGTGCTTTACTTTTTCCACGTCAACCCCCATCTTTCTGGCTCTCTTTTCTATGAATTTCATCATCAGGTAGCCACCGCCTGAAATCACGCTTCCAGTTCCGACCCTTGCAAAGAAGTTTCCGCTTGTGTCTCTGAATCCATCTCGGGCAGACATCTTTGCCAGGTGCCTGTACGAGGCATAATAAACCGCCATCATGTCCTGGGTAAGCATATTTTTGTTCAAAGATCTTGATTTGATCCTTCCCAGTGGAACATTCACCAGAGGAGTCACCGTGAATTCAAACGGCCTCCCATCAACGTAGGAATTGCTCAGCCTGTTTATCATCTCTATGGTCTGCCAGTTATCTTCAGGCGTCTCTTCCTGTTGGCCGACCTGAAGTGTAAAGGCGGGCCTCCAGTAGTTCCTTGTCTCCACATATACTCCTTCCCACACAATATCCTGCCAGGACCCATCCGGGCCAATTCTGAGAGGAAGAGTTTTGTTTGGCATATGCTTTTTTGCAAGTTCGTCGCTTCCGGTCTCCACACCAGTTTGAAGTCCGATCCAGTTGGAAGGGCCAGCTTTGAGTATCTTTGAAAGATGCTGGATCATGTCAGGATACCCCGCCGGGATTGAAATCCTTCCATGGGTTGGATTCGATGTTTTTATCCCTTTTATGCTCATTACAGATGTGAACAACTCGGTTAAGGCTTCCTCATTTGGAGCGAACATATTTCCATGTTTAAAGCCGAATATCTCGTCGGAGTGTAACCATGCGTTTGTTATTCCTGCGGCGCTGTTAATCTGAATCTCTCTCACTATCTGCTCAATAGGTTCATATCTGAGTGGCCTCAGGGTGACCTCACAGAAATCACATCCAACACCACAACCTCTCATCACCTCGACCATTCCCTTCACAGAAGGTGCCACTATTGGCGGAATCTCCTCCAGCCTTGGATAAGCTGCCTTTGAGTACCCTCTTGAAAGGAACAATGGATCCTTTTTGACAACCCTCTTGAAGTTCTCATCGTAGGATATATACCCCTCCTGGAAAACTGTCTTATCAATATCCCCTCTTGATATCTGATCGAACAGCATTGGCGCGATGTCATCAGCCTCTCCTGAAAATATGTAATCAAAATGATACTTGTCAATCTCATCTCTCAGTATGGTGAATTCCCATACTCCTGGACCTCCGACTATCAGTTTTGCCTTCTTCCCCTTTCTTACTGCGTTGATCCTCTCTATCAGGACATCCCAGTCCCTTCTTACCCAGGCATCAAGTTCACCACCGAAAAGTGCGTAATAAGACATGGTTGTTGGACCAATTCCAAGGGGGTCCATGGTTGAAACCGCTATGATCTCCGTATCATCCTTGATAAAATTATTTAGATAATCCTCGTGAGCTACTGCCACATCCTCCCTTCTGTACTTTGTAAGCAGGGATGCCTCAAGTTTTCTGATCGCATAGGGCGCAAACAAAGTTTCACCGTTAGGTTTCGCAGGTGGGGCAGGGCCTTTCAGAAATTTGTAAACCCTTTCAGGTACAGCCTTTCCCGGTGCACATGGCAGGAAGTCAAGTAGTGGGAAGTTTCTGTATTCATAACTCAGTGTGCTATCTGAAATAAGTACAAATTTTGTCATAATATTTCACTCATATGATAGATCGTAATAGTTCATAAACTTTATTTCTCATAAATATCTATTTTTGTAGTAGATTTCAATCTCCCGCGTAATTTTAAATATAATACAAACTGCCTTTATCCAGGTAGAGGAGTTATATTTCGTTGACCTTGAATTGGGATAATTATTTGGAAATCTTAACTATAGCAAAATCCTGTTGCTGCAAATGCTCCCTTTCCAGACATTACAAGTATTTTCACGATGGATACTGGCAGATGTGTTTCAGGATTAATCGGTATGTAATTGAAATTCGTGCTGTTTATGTAAAGTTTCAGGTGTACTTCGGTTCCGTTTACAAAATTCTGTAACAGTACATAATTACCTGGATGTGTGGTCCTGTTGAAGCAGGTTACATTCACACTCTGTCCATCATGGGTTACGTTATTATAATCAAATACGTACAGGGTTGTGTCGTTTGAATAAAGTGTGAAATTATAATATACCACACCGGGATTTGAAACATAGGTCACATTCTTTGAGTCTGGCACTATTTTTGCGTAACCTGAAGTTGTTGTAGTCACAGAAGAGTTGCTTGTCAGAATGGTGACAGATGCAACTGAAACGAATATTATTGCCAGGACTATACTCAATATGGCAGTGGAAGTCTTTCCAAGCATAATGGTATATTTCAAAATGATATTTAAAACCTATTAATAGTTAATGACTTAAAGAATTATCAATTAAGTATTTATAATATCGATAAATCTCTTACTATGGTACAATACAAATGGGTTGCTCTATCTAACACCACGATGGGTGTTCTTATGGGTTCTATAAATTCTACAATTATACTCATTTCATTACCTGCCATATTCAAAGGTATCGATCTGAATCCCTTTGCAGGATCTTCGTTTCAGTATTTGCTGTGGATACTTATGGGGTATATGATGGTTACAGCAGTACTGCTTGTTACCATTGGAAGATTATCAGACATATATGGAAGAGTGAGACTTTTCAACCTTGGTTTTCTGGTATTCACAATAGGTTCCATACTCCTATATCTTACGCCAAATACCGGAGACCTTGGGGCACAGGAACTGATCATTTTCAGAGTGGTACAGGCAATAGGGGGTTCATTCCTTATGGCAAATTCCGCGGCTATAATTACGGACAGCTTTCCCGCCAATGAGAGGGGAAAGGCTATGGGAATAAATCAGGTTGCAGCACTTGCAGGGTCCCTGGTTGGCCTTATACTTGGTGGTATACTTGCATCTATTTACTGGAGATATGTTTTCCTCGTTAGCGTCCCTGTGGGAATATTTGGTACAGTATGGTCATACGCCAAATTAAAGGATCATTCAAAAAGGCATACCAATCAAAAGCTGGATATACCTGGAAACATAGCATTTGCGGGTGGCCTCACACTGATCCTTGTGGCCATAACCTATGGCCTGATGCCTTACAAGGGCTCAGCAATGGGCTGGGGAGATCCCTATGTCCAACTTTCAATGATTGTGGGAGTTTTACTCCTGGTTGGCTTTATATTTATCGAAAGAGTTGTGGAACAACCAATGTTCAACCTCTCACTATTTAGAAACAGAGCCTTTACTGCCGGAAGCTTTGCCAGCCTTTTGCAATCCATGGGAATGGGTGGGCTCATGTTCATGATCATCATCCTTCTGCAGGGAATATGGCTTCCACTTCACGGATATAGTTATAGCAGTGTGCCGTTCTGGGCGGGGATATACACAATACCCATGATGCTTGGATTCGTTGTGTTTGGCCCAATATCTGGAGCTCTCTCAGATAAGATGGGGGCAAGGGGAATATCCACCTTCGGTCTTCTTGTGAGCGCAGTTGCATTCATACTCCTTTCCACTTTAACCTACGATTTCTCATACATACCCTTTGCCCTGATGCTTTTCATGATGGGTTCCGGCATGGGTTTATTTGCAGCTCCGAACATAACTGCAGTGATGAATTCGGTTCCACCACAGTTGAGAGGAGTTGCCTCCGGGATGAGATCCACCCTTCAGAACACAGGCCAGACTATGAGCATGGGCATATTTTTCACCATCGTCATAGTATACCTCACAAGACTTCTTCCAGGGGCATTCACAACATCCCTGTCCAATGCGGGAGCACCTGTACTCATACCTGTTTTCACCAACATACCTCCAACATCGGCCCTATTTTCAGCGTTCCTTGGTTACAACCCGGTAAAAACAATACTTGAAACCGGCGGCCTTTCCAAACTTGCAACATTGATTCCTGCTCCTGTACTTGCTACTCTTGAAGGCAAGATATGGTTCCCAACATCTATAGCCGGTTCTTTTATGTCTTCACTGAGAGTAACGTTCTATGCAGGATCATTCATATTTGTTGTCGGGGCCATTCTTTCACTCTTCAGAGGAAAGAGGGTGGTTTATGAGGAACTTGGCCCGGAGGAGACTGGAGTGGAACCTGATTCAGTTCCAACTGTACAAGGAAAACCATCCCCTGAAGACATGGCGATTAAAAATGAAACACCATAATTTACATTTTATTATCAGGCCAAAAACAGTACATACACCTTTTTTGAATAGGCCTTATTGTGTTATCCCTTTTTTATCCATGCCAACTTAAACTGACATAGAAATATCCATAAAATGAAGGCTTTGCTGTGTGTTGTATTGTATAGTGATCTTCACGCTTCATATCTTGCACTGAATCCTACAGAAGAGATAAGAAGCAGATAGGGCAATATATCAGGGTTCCACAAGATATTTATCCATTGAACAATTTTCATTCGTGGTTTCCCGGGAAGACCCCCTAGATGCAAAAATCATAAGATTACTTAACTGGTCAGGCAGAGAAATTTCGGAAAGACCCACTTACTGGCAGATATCAAAGGAGATCGGGGTGAATCCAAAAATAATCAGTAACAGAATCGAAAAAATGACAGAAGATGGATTCATTAACGGTATTGGCATAATGATAAATGTTTCATTTTTGAATCTTCAAAGGATGGGCGTATTTTGTGAGTTGAATAGAGGAATAAAACCAGAAGAGGAAGCAACTCTGGGTAAGCTGCCCTTTGTTTTTGGAGTTCACACATTTAATATGGAAATGAACAGAATTTTCATTGAGCTTGTCTATGATAGGAAATCTTCATACGAGGAACTTCTGAATAAAATAGAGGAATCTTTTGTTGGTATCAGATTTCTTGAAAGATTTTCCTGTGACAGCCGGGAAATTAAGCTTGATCGTAAGACAACTTCACTTATCCAGATACTCTATGAAAATGCCCTGATGCCCGTAAATGAGATTGCAAGGATTCTGGAAATTACATCAGCAAAGGTAAAGAAATTAATGAAAAGAATTACGGCCCAGGGGGGCTTCAGATTCATAACATCGGTTTCAGGATACAGGAATTTCTTCGTGAATGTTTCCGAGATCTTCATTAGAGTTGATCAAAAGGACAAGGGTAATGTCCTTGCAGATATTTTTCGAAAGGTTGGATCTATTGTTCTGTACTATATTACGGATTTTGCCGGGCTGATAATAATCTGCCTTAATATAGAGAATTTAAGCATTTCAAGGGAGATAATTGAAACCATAGGTAAAATAGATGGCATACAAGGCCTGGAATATTTCTTTCCGTATAAGGTACAGTATTATCAACCAGACATTATAAAGGAACGAATCGTTGAAATTACAGGAAAAGAGTTCGGAAATATGGAAGAAACAGAATCATTCACTATCCATATGGAAGAGGAAGAGCATTCATAATTGAAATGATTCATACCTCTCTCCATCTGGTGAGAAATTTGGCGATCCCGAAATATATTGCCGTCTCTCCAAGGAGGAAGATTATCATCGTAAGGAACATATTGCTATTCCATCCAATAAGCCCAAAGAACATCTGCGCACATATGGCTGCGGGCGTTGCCGGAGAAAGGGACAACAAATAGATGAGGCCGTTTGTGCCCAGTCTTCCCTGTAAATCAACATATGGATAGAATGTCGGCGGTATAACTGTCATAACAATGGATAATATGGCGGTGATTCCCCAAACATTCCTCACGTGCTTGATTAATCCTGATATGATGAATGAGATCGCGGATGTTGAAAGTATAAGCATGAATATGAGGAATGCCATAAATGCCGCTGTTGCAAAAGTGTACAGGCCATAATATGCGCCTAGAAGTGAATATACAACAATTCCCGGTATGGAGAATGCGAGGAAGCTGAGAGTCATGGCAAGCATGTAATCAATTGGAGTGACCTCACTGGCCACATAAAGTTCCTGCATCCTCAACTGAAGCCTGAAAAATGTGGCGTCACCGGCACTCTGGAGTCCAATTGATGCTATAAGTGAAATCATTCCTCCCACTACCGCAAATTCCACAAGTTTTCCTGCTGTAAGTATATAAACAACGAACAAAAGCGTGAGAGGGGTCACAAGAGACGCAATTATATATGAAGGGCCCCTGAGGATTGCCTTTATTCCATAGTAGAATGAAAATTGCAGTATGAACTTAGGATTCAAGGTCCACACCTCTCATTATAAAAAGATCATCCAGCGTGATTCTCTTGACGGTGGCTCCGTCCCTTATAAAAGCCTCTGATTCATCAACGTCGGCATATTTTACATGTATCCCACCCACACTGTAGGAATCCTTCAATGGAACATTTGATTCTATACGAACCTTGCCACTGAACTTCGAAAGAAGTGATTTTACTGTGCCATGATCAATTATTTTCCCAAGATCCATCAGAAAAACCTCCTGTGAAAGATTCTCGGCCTCTTCCATGTAATGAGTAGTCAGAAGAACCTTACTTTTCAGCTTCTTGATTGCGGACCATACTTCGAATCTGGAAAGAGGATCAAGCCCTGTTGTGGGTTCATC
>JAKADQ010000007.1 GCA_021820405.1 Thermoplasmata archaeon
TACCGGTTCATTCTACTATCTGCAGCAGTTTTTAAGGGAACAATCACAGACGATTGCCCATTGATATTAAGATAATTTTTTTTATCAAATTTCTAAATTTTCTTTCAGAATCTTCATGAAGAGTTTTTTTTCTTCTTCCATTCTGTATTTTTTATCATTGATTTTAGAAACTGAAGTCATCACAGACCAGTCATAGCCACATGGGTTTATGAGGCTGAATTTTTCAAGATCTGTGTTCACGTTCAACCCGATCCCGTGCATGGTGAACCCTCCCCTGATTGCAAAGCCTGTTGATGATATCTTATGATTGCCAACCCAAACACCTGTTTCCTTCTTGAGCCTGGAATGAGCAATTATTCCATGCTGTTCAAGATACTGGATTTCCACTCCGTGTACAAAATTGATCAGGTCAAGGATGTTTATTCCCCTTTGATTCAGGTTGATCAGGAAATACGCGGTTATCTGTCCTGGTCCATGGTATGTAATTCCACCACCTCTTTCTATAAAATGAACGTTTTCAAGGTTTGTCGTGTTCCCCTCGTGATGGATACCACATGTATAAACAGGATCGTGTTCGCATATAATTATGGATTCCATACCTGATCCTTCAATCATTTCCATGTTAATCCTTCTCTGGAGAGCCAGACCTTCAGAATAAGGAAGATTTTGAAAAATTGAAAATTCTATTTGCCCGTTTATTTCACTATTTTTCAAGCCTGGATTTAACATCGTAATATGTCTCCCATAATTCCTCAGGGAAATGATTTCCAAAAGACTCAAAGAATGGCTTTATTGTCTTTAGTTCTTCGAGGAAACCTTTCCTGTCTATATGGAGTAATTCATTCATGACGTTTTTATCTATCGTTCCATAATCGAATGAATCCAGTGAAGGTACATTACCCATTGGAGTTTCAACAGCATCCCTTATTTCCCCATTTACCCTCCCAAGTATCCATTTGACAACATACATGTTATGACTGTATCCGGGCCACAGAAAACCACCATTTGCATCTTTCCTGAACCAGTTGACATTGTATATGCGTGGTGGTTTATCCAGTTTCTTGCCGACTTCAAGATAATATTTGAAGTAATCTCCCATGTTATACGGCATGAATGGCCTCATGGCCATTGGGTCATTTCTGAGCTCTCCAACCTTTCCGATTGCAGCTGCAGTAGTTTCTACTCTTTGCATTGCTCCAAAAAGTACTCCTTCATTCCAGTTCCTCGCCTCCATTATAAGTGGTAGGAGATCACTTCGCCTTCCTCCGAACAGGAAGGCACTGACAGGTGCTCCACCTGGTTTTTCGTAGTCAGGGGACAGGTTTTTGTATTCTTTTATTGGAGTACTGAATCTAGAGTTGGGATGAGCAGCCTTTTCCTTTCCATCGTATGGGTTGCCTCTCCAGTCTGTAAGTCCCTCAGGCACATCTGGCATACCTTCCCAGTATGGGCACTTCCTGGAATCAATTCCAACGTTTGTGAAGAGAGTGTTTCTCCTTACTGCATCCATGGCCCTGGGATTTGTCCTGTAACTTGTATGGGGTGCCACTCCAAAGAAGCCGTATTCGGGGTTTATTCCTCTGAGTTCGCCATTCACAGGATGCATCCAGGTAATATCATCACTCATTAGGTATGTATCCCATCCTGCTTTTAGAAATTCCTCGGGAGGCTGGAGCATGGATAAATTGGTTTTACCGCTTGAACTGGGAAATGCGCCGGAAATATAGGTCATTTTGCCGGTGGGTTCCCTGATTCCTATGAGCATCATATGTTCGGCCATCCAACCCTCTCTCCTGGCCCTGAAAGAGGCTATTCTCAACGCGTGACATTTTTTGCTCAGGAGTGCGTTTCCCCCATAATTTGTGTTGAAGCTTATAACCGTGCCCATTCCATCGTTTTCGTCTGGAAAGTGCATTATATACCTCTTTTCCGGGTTAAGATCTGCGGTTGCGTGCATTCCCAGAACGTATGAATTGCTCAGGGCTATAGGTTTTGCCGTAACTCTCCCTACCCTGGTTATCTTCATGAGGTTAAGAACAACATAAAGGCTGTCAGTGAGCTCGATTCCGCCCTGGCCAAATGGGGAATCTATGGGACCAAGCCAGTATGGCACAATATAGAGCGTCTTTCCCTTCATTGCTCCCTCAAGGTTTGATCTGGCTATCTCGAGGGCATCATCAGTATTGAGCCAGTAGTTCGTAGGGCCCACATCATCAGAAGAACCTCGTGTGCAAATATAGGTATCCTTCTCAGATCTGGCTACGTCAAACGGCGCACTTCTGTAAAGATATGAATTTGGATATTCAGTTTCGTTTAGCTTTACCAATAAGTTATCTTTTACAAGGCTCTTAATTACGTCCTGTTCCTCGTATCCCTCTATAACTTTCACCTCAGGCTTCCCAACGAGAAACCAGTATTCCGATATATCCTTCAATACTTTTTCGGTAAGGCTGGAATTATAATTACTCATTGCCCGGAAGAACATGCTTCCTCCTGTCAAGTTTTCCATTTCTCCTTTCTGATTTTCCTTTTCTTCTGCCAGACCTAACATTTTAAACCTGATACTTCATTTTTTAAGGTATAAAAAGAATTTGTCTCCAGCTTAAGTCAATTGCATATATTCAGTATATAAAATATATAGAATTAAATCTAAAATCCTTTATTCTTTCAAGTTCAGATATATTTTAATACAATGAGCTATATTCAGGTCGATGGATTCAGCACTCTCCTTGAAAGATATTAATGTGAATGAGATATCCCTGCTTGTAAAGATCCTCAAGGGAGAAACAAACCTGACTTTAATGGCAAAAGACCTTGGGATAACACTGCAGGGTGTACGATATTATATTGCTACCATGAAGGAGAGAGGGTTTCTCGAAGAGTTCAAGATCACCCCTAAGGGATATGAATACCTGAGTTCTGTAATGAAGCTGCTCAAGGGATTCGTCATAGAAGGGACAGATATCATCTTTAAATCGACAGACTGGGAGTGTATAAGTGATGATGATTTCAAGACTGGAGCAACTGTTTATCTTTATATGAATGGAGGCTTTCTGCATGGAGGTAAGGAGAACAGGAACAATGAGGCAATTGCAATTGCTGTAGAAAATGCCAGGGCGGGAAATAAACTAAGGATAAGAGACATAAAGGGCATTATAAAAATTAGTTTCGGAACGGTGTGGATAGAAACAATAGAAGACCTTAATGACAGTAATTCAGAAATAATAAGGAATAAAATAATAAAATCAATTAAAACTGATAAGTCGAATGCCAGGATATTTATTATGGGAGAAGGTGCTTATTCGATACTTTCCAGTGAAGTTAATACAAATGTATTTGCACCACTTGCCGGCGCCTTTGATTGTGCGAACAGGGGACTTGACTCAAAGATATACACAACAGCTGAATCCCTGAACCTAAATTTTGAGGAATTTTCTGCACTTAAGGAAAAATTTCCTAATGTGAAAACCAATCTTACAACCTTTAAAATATAATATTAATTGTATATTAATTAAAATATTCCTCTAACGGTTAGTTATGTATAGTTTTTATTTCCTATGGTAGATTAAATAAATTGGATCAACTTGTATCAATATTTAAATAATAAGAAATTATGACTAGTTCATACACAAAGAGGTGCAATGATGGAGGACGATGAAGGTGGCCGTGGGAATTCATATTCTAGCAGACATGTATGGTATAGAACCAGAGCTTCTGGAGCGAAAAGAGAATTTGATGGAGATAATTGAGAGGTCCATCAGGGTCGGTAACCTCACAAAAATTTCGTCAGATTATTATCAATTTGAGCCAGTAGGGGCAAGTGGGATCGTTTTGCTTGCAGAATCACATATATCTTTCCACACTTGGCCTGAATACGGAATGATTGCCCTGGATCTATTTACATGTGGAGATCCAGAAAAGGCAGATGTGGCTTTTCAGTACATTAAGGAAAAGTTGAATCCGAAAGAAGTTCAGTTCGTAAAGCATGAACGTGGTTCAAAGGTGACAGTAAGCAATGCACCACAGCCAGCTGCAACTCAGTTCGTTTAAAGCTGGTAATGAACCGTAAAAACAATTTTCTAATTTTATTCATAATATTTATAGCTGGTTCTGTCATTTTTTTTACCAGGGAACCCCTGATAAACATAATTTTGATTATAGCAATCATCTTTGGACTCGACATGAGTTCTGACGAGTTATATGAAGGAATTGAAACGATCACCGGAAAAAAGCCCGGTTTATTTTATGGACTCACACTATTCTCGTTTCTTACAAGTTTTGATGAAATTGCCGTATCTGGTACATCGGTGGCCGAAGGATATCCTGGCATATCCATAGGTACACTTGTCGGGTCTGTTGTTGTGACCCTTATGATTTTTCTTGTGGTGATAAAATTTTCAAGAACAAGGATTGACAGAAAATATGCCCCATTCATACTTATAGTGCCATCATACATTCTTCTCCTGTTATTACTTAAAGAAGAAGGATTAATTGCAACATTACTCCTTACTGTTGCAACCATAAGTATTTCTCTCTTCACCTTCTACTACCTTGGCAGAGAAGATATAGTTGAAAAGGTCCAAGTAGACAGGAACGATGATAAGGCTGGCAGGATAAATATTCTGCAACTTATCTTCTTTACAGCCTGCATCTTAGTTTTTTCAGTTTATCTATCCAGGGGTACAGCATCCATGGGAATCTATCTCAACATAGGTGAGGTTAACTCAGGATACATTATACCGGGAATTCTAGGTTCAATTCCAGAGATCGTTGTCATAAGGAGTTCAATTCGAAAGAAAGATTCGAAAAGTGTTGCAGGAATCATAACAGGAAGTACAGTTATAAAAGGGGGAATTTTACTTCCCCTTCTGGATTTTGCCTTTAATTATTCTCCATCGTATAACAACTTTACCATGTCTGGAAGCCTGATCATCCTTATTATCACAATTATCCTGATATTCTTATGAATCATCCACCTGTTTTTCCGTGTCAGGAAATTCTCTTATTTAACATGTATTTGCAAATGCCCGGAAAATTGAATGAACATGCTGGGAATTTGAATATTGTCTTGAAATTAGTGAGCCGGAGTTCTATACCCGGGTTCCCCAGAATATATTCTCCTTTCTCTTGATTTTAATGATTTCCTCCAGTGTTTCCATTGTCTTTTCATCCAGTGACCTTTCCCTGAGCTTCTTCACCACGTCTTCGGTGATGTCAACATAGATTGGTTGATCGGCTGATATCTGCCTGTTGAGGGTAACACCATCAATGGCCACTGCAACCTCCTGTCCTGCTTCTGCAAATCTCTTGGAGACTTCTCCATCCCTTATGCTCTTTATGGTACCGGCATACTTTCCATCATCTCGTATCATGTTGTCCCCAACCTTTATCCTGCCGGATAATACCTTAACACCAACTATGATCGGCTTTGCAGCACGGAAAATGTATTCTGGCATTATAACAAGCTTAGACGGAATTGGCATACCCTGCTTGCTTTCCTCATCCATCTCTTCCTTCTTGTTTCTCAACCATTTTTCAATATCTTCAATAAGTGAATATATAACTTTTGATGCAACAACCGCAACATCATAATTCATTAAGTTATTCCTGGCATCGCTTGAAAGATCAACGTTAAATCCAGCGAGGATCCTATCCATCTGATCTGGAAGTGTGGAAACATCAATAAGGTCTCTCTTACTTATCTCGCCTATCTGGGTGGAGCGAATCTTGATCCCACGGGTTCCAAGCTCAAATGCTACTGCCTCGAGTGAACCGAGAGTGTCTGCTTTCAGTGTGATTCCGTGTTCATCCAGTTCTATCTTAACCTGACTCTCCTCCTGCAATTCTGCTATTATGGAATCAATATCTCCCTTGGCTTCTATTAGGGTTGTGCCTGGTATCACATCCAGTTTATCTGAAATTGCAATTCTTACCCCTGAAGCTGAGCTCACCATATTCCTTTCCTTGACCTTGGTTGATTTTGAGGATACATTTGTGAAAAGAGCCTTGATTTTCGTCTCCTTCGGTCCTTCAAGTGTGTTTACATAGACAGCCATCCCTGTTCTCAGTTTTCCCTGATAAAGAATGGAATCCAGTGTCATTCCCAGTGACTCTTCCCTTCTTATCTCCAGAACACTTGCTTTTGCTATGCTATTTACCAGTGCAATGGAAGATGTGAGAAATCTTTGCGCCAATCCCGATATGGTCATCAGGATCTCTAGTGTGCCTATGGAATATTTTGCGCTTGAAGGAACTATGGAAATGTTCTTTGTAAAATCAGTTATTCTATCAAATCTATCTGCTGTCAGGTTATGCTGGTATAACTGATTTATTATGGCATATAGCTTGTTGTCCAACTCATCTATATATTCCTGTCTTTGCTCCTTGAGAAATTCTGAGAAGTTGGTATTTGCTGGCTTGATAAAATAAGCCAGTGTATCTATCTTATTGGCAACTATTATGAATGGTGTTTTAAATTTCCTGAGAATGTTTATTGACTCAACAGTCTGTGGCATAATGCCGTCATTTATATCTATTACAAGTATGGCTATATCAGCAAGAGCACCTCCCCTTGCCCTCATATTTGCAAAAGCAACATGGCCAGGAGTGTCCACAAATAGAAGCCCCGGTATTTTAAACATTTTTGAGGAAACCTTGCCTCCTGAAATCTCTACTATCCGCTGGATACTGATCTCAGTTGCACCAATCCTCTGCGTTATACCTCCTGACTCTTTCTTCATGAGGGAGGTTCCCCTTATGGAATCTAAAATACTTGTTTTACCATGATCTACGTGCCCGAGTACGCACACAATTGGCTGTCTGAGGGTTTCCATACAATAATATTACACCTCAGAAAAGATTTTCATCCCCATAGGCAAAATCAAGGATTTCACTGTTATTGAAGAATATTGGATACTCATGATTGAAAGATTCAGTTGAGTCTGATGCATGGATGATATTCTTATCGATACTTATTGAGAAATCTCCTCTTATTGTGCCTGGTGATGCCTTTGAACCGTCAGTTGCGCCAACTAGAGTTCTTACTACTGAAATGGCGTTGTTCCCTTCCGCCAAGATTGCTATTATGGGACCACTTGTTATATAAGAAACAAGATCCTTGAAAAATGGTTTATCCTTGTGCACTGAATAATGTTTCTCCGCTTTCTCCTTGCTTAAGTTCATTAACTTGAGACCTTTGATGTTTATTCCTTTCTGCTCAAGCCTCTTAATTACTTCCCCAGATAATCTCCTTTTAACTCCATCTGGCTTTATTAAAATGAGGGTTTTTTCTGCTGCCATTATTGACTGCCTTCCTGATTAACTTCCTCAGTAACCGGTTCACTTTCAGCCGGCTTCTTTTGTTCAAGGTTGTGTGCTTCAGATGCTTTTCTTATTGCCTTCAGATTCTGGTACTCTCTAGTCCATTTCACCTTTCTTGGCACTCTTTTCAACTTTGTTTGATTTATCCTGCATTTTTTACTGCAAAAATTGATAATTGCTCCATCACGGCGAATGTAAACCATTCCCGTTCCGGGTTCAATTTCAGTTCCACAAAAGCTGCATTCTCTACTAACCATCAGATTCACCTCATTGAAAGCTTCTTAGCTTCCCTAGCAGTTTCTCTTAGCATCAGTATGTCGCCAACCTTTACGGGACCAAGGACATTTCTAGCGATGATTCTCCCCTGATCCCTGCCAGCCAGTACTCTTACCTTAACAGTGGTAGCCTCTCCGGTCATGCCAGTTCTACCCATTAATTCCACAACTTCAGCTGGTGTTGCATCATCTAACATTCAAGACACCTCACTTATTGAGGTTTGCTACTTCTGATGTTATTTGCTTGAGTAGTTCCTCGTTCTTCCCTACATCCGTAATTGAAATCGAAGCAGTTGATCCTATGGCTACTTTTGATCCAAGTTCCGATCTTGTCTTCACATAGGCAAATGGCACTTTTCTCTCTTCACATAACTTAGGGATAAAGTATACAACTTCTGGTGGGTTTACATCCTCAGCTATAACAACGAGCTTGCTTTCCCCTCTTTCTATTGACTTTATTACCTCATTTGTGCCTTTTTTGATTTTTCCACTTCTATAGCAATTCTCTACTAATTCCAGAATCTTTTTCTCTAAAGACTCGGGAGTTTCAAACTTGACATATGTTGTTTTGTCCATGCTTTTCTCCTCCTTCACAGAGTAAAACGTTAACTTAAGATTATATAAATAGTTTATTGGTAAAATTAAATTTTATTGGGGTTCTATGTGCGTTGTATAATTCAGCACATCCATGATCTTGCTTTCAACAATTTTTGGGATTGTGGTGATTGGGTCTGGTAATTTTCCCTTTATATTGTGCTTCCTGTAGAAAGCTGCATAAACCATCGCTGGAAAAGGATACTCGTTTACCATTCTGAAGAATTGATTGAATATTCTCTGGGTTTTAGTTGCCATCGTCATGTTTCCATCTACAAAATATTTATAAACGTCCGTAACAAGTGGATTTATGTTTGTGGTTCCACAAACCCCACCTTTTGCCCCTATTGAAAGTGTCTGAAGGAGAAGATCATCCTGCCCCTGGTATACTTTAAGATTGTCTGAAAAATTGGATGCGACCTCGTTAAAAAATCTTATGTCTCCTGATGAGTCTTTGATTCCTTCAATTCTACCAATGTTTTCAACCAGAGATTTCATCGTTTCTATTTCAACCCTTGAACCTGTAAACTGTGGTATATTATAGATGTAGAACTTTCCAGAGAAAACCTCGGAAACAGCCTCGAAGTGCCTTATTATCCAGGACTGTTCAGCCTTGTTATAATATGTTGGTTGCAGGACAATCTTGTTGAACCCTAAATCTTCGGCATACTTTGCCATCTCTCTTGCTTCTTCGGTGTTTTGTGACCCTACTCCTACAAGTACTTCAAAATCTGAGGCCTCATCCTGGATCATCTTGAGAAATTCTTTCTTTGTTTCCAAGGTCATCAAATTGAAAAGACCGTTGCTCCCAAGTGGAAATATTTTGTTAATACCAAATTCTTTCATATCCTCTAGGAATACCTTCAGGTTTTCCCGTGATGGCTTACCTTCTCCATCAAATGGAGTGATCATGGGACATATTACTTCAACGTTAGATGTTTTCATACTTCTACATTACATTTACTGTAAAAACATTATTAAAATTTATCTATTCATAATTTCTCCTATTTTTAAGAGATTTCATTTTATACTGATTCCAGATTACTATTCATGTCTATAATGGACTTCTTCAAAACACCTCCCGACTTAAATGAATTAACGCCAGAGGAAGTAAAATCAAAAATAACGGGGGGGAGCACAAAGATTGTAGATGTCAGGACAAAAAGAGAATACGAATCAGGTCATATAAAGGAAGCTGCCTCAATACCATTAAGCAGGATAAAGACAATGGCAAAAGAACTTTCATCAGACGAGGAATATATTCTGATTTGTGCAACAGGACATAGGAGCAGAGCTGCTGGAGCCACACTCTTAAGAAGAGGGTTTAAGCACGTATCTCATCTGAAGGGTGGTATGGGTGCATGGAAAAAGATGGAGAAACGCGACAAGTAATTTACTCAGTCTTTTGAGTGTATGAACATCGAATAAATTCCTTGTCTTTTTTGATGCTGGAATTCAGGTTAAGTTCTCTTCCAATTTCCGTGAACTTTTCTTCACTCATTGTATGGCTATTGGCAATTCTTTTATAGAATGCTGTTTGGGGCTGAAGTTCGTAAATGTTGAGGGTCCCTTGCGGTTTTAAAAAATTCATAAGGTAAGTGATAGATTCATTTCTCTGTTTCCAGTGATGAAAGCTCATACTTACGTAAATCATTTCAAATTTGGATTCTGACGGAATCATTCTGCTACTACCCTGCTTAAATTCAGTATTTCCTGTCAAACCCATTTTCCTAGCCTTTGCTATTGCTATTTTTATCATTTCCCCTGATGGGTCTATACCTAAATATGATGCTGATCGATTTAATTTACTGAAAGAAAGAAGCATATTGCCTGTACCACAGCCTATATCCAGTACCTTTGTAACCTTATATGATACCAGATCGCCTAACACAAATTTATTGTATCTCCTGAAGACAGGAATAACCTTGGATAGATTGTAGAAATGAGATGATATGGCCCCAAACTTTTCCTCTCCTTCAATATAGAAGTCCTCATCCATATTTAGCTATATTTCAAGCATAGAATAACATTTCTATTTTCTTCTTTAAATTTTTTAACTTGGAATGTCAAACATTTCAGATGAAAACTCAAGGGGCCGTTTTTTATGCGGTAATAAACGTTATGTTACTAGAATCAGTCTTCTAAATACAAAATTACATTGAAAAACATTGATATTCTTTGGAAGAAAGTTACATAATATCAGATTTTTGAGTCTTTGTCGTTTCATCTTTTTACGGTCTTGCCGATATGCATTTCAATTTTAGTATTAGACAGTATCGTTAAATGCCTTAAGGCCATATTTTAACCATGACCTTTTTACCAAAGCACCAGGACCTAATGGAAAACCAGCTTGTTGTGAGATGGTATCACAATCTTCAACAGGGAGATAAAATAACAGGGGATGTTTATCTCCGGACTCTTGGTCTTTACTGTAATATTTATTGAAAGATTTTGAAAACTTCCAATGCAGCCTATGAAACATCAAAGAGCTGCTCCTAACTATATAGTGTTATACCTGCTTCTTTTTATGAAACATGTAACACCTTTAAGCCAATTAGGAAAGTACTGCTTCAGAAAGTGTTACAATCCTATTATCCCTGTGTGACATTTGTACTCTATTTTTCGGAGCCATTAAATATAACATATAGCTAGCTTAATCGAGGCTGACTTAGTGATAAGCGGAAAAGACCTTATAGAATATATCATAGGTCATTTTGATCAGGTGAATGCGAAGCAGCTTCAGAAACTGGCATACTTAACCGAACTGGATTATATGAAGAAACATGGTGAAAGATTAAGCGATCTGGAATTCAAGAGATATTATTTCGAACCCTACTCGAAAGGAATAACGGAGATAAATGAAGAGGATGAAAATATCGTTACCATCTCCAATACTACCTCTAACGCAAAATTTTCAAGGATAATAAGTAAGGATAACCAAGAGGATAGGATAGAACAATCTATTAAGGAAGAGATAGACCGCATTCTATCAAAATATGAAGGCATGAGCGGGGCTGAACTTGAGAAACTGGCAGATGAAACTGAGCCCTTTATTGATACTAATGAACTTGAAGAAAAGATCGATCTGGATGGTTATGCAGATCACTATAAAGCTTTGCTGAGCGAAGACAAGTGGACAAAGGCTATAAAGAGAAGAGATGAACGAAAAAAGGAAGGGGCGGGAAAAAGAAAGATACTGAAGAGCGATTCTGGCATAGATCTTTATTTTACTGAATTCTGATGACATGCAGCGAGTATTCTATTGACATAAGTGGTATCGAAACTGAATTAAAGAAGGTCAAGGACACTGGAATTAAGGATCAGACTATTAAAAAATAAAGAAAGTGAAGGCTAATCCAACCATAGGAGAGAGGAAGAAATATAACCTTAAAGATGAATACGCTGTCAAAGTCAACCATCAAAGGATGGTAATGTTTTACCACATTGAAGAAGAAGATTGTATCATTGTCTTTGATCTTTTTGAGAGACATGATCAGGGATATAGAAATACTTTTTGAAATCCTATTCTTATCGTAAAAGTAACCTGTAATCATCAGGTATCACTTTTAAGGATCTCAAAAAAACATTTAGGCCAAAACTCAATTAGTATAAAATCTCTAAAACAAGAACCATTAACTCCTTCTGGTGAATCTTTCAAATGTCAGTATCTTTTCGACTTATACCAAAGAAATGAATATTCTTTGTAAGTTGTTCTTCGCCGTAATCAGTATTCATAGCTTGCTAACTTACATTGATGTTCTCTGAAACACCATGGATGACATTTTTGAAATGAGTAGATCGAAGTTTATCGGTCTATTGCCATATCTTGCTAATCTATTATTAATTTTGATTGGCCGCTTCATTTAGCATTTTACATAGTTCTGTTTCAACTTTACCTTTAGCATCGTCACTGCCATCCCAACTCATAAAATTCGCTTTAAACGACCCTGCTTTTGAATTATAGGATTTATAGAGATATTCCCATAGTATTTCGTGTGCTTTGTAATCATTTGCGTTTTTGCGAACAAATATATGCAGCATTCTAGTAGGCTTGCTTAT
Source organism: Thermoplasmata archaeon (assembly GCA_021820405.1). Classification (GTDB taxonomy): domain Archaea; phylum Thermoplasmatota; class Thermoplasmata; order Thermoplasmatales; family Thermoplasmataceae; genus Cuniculiplasma. The sequence goes on from JAKADQ010000007.1 coordinate 12,249, forward strand.
AACAATTTGGCTGCTTTTAAATTTGTCGGGATTATCCAAGATATAGAAGTATTTCATAAGGTTGGTTACGCCACCAGCAGTATCAATCTCCATTATTATCCTAGAGTTTTTGAATTCCACCCTCAAATCTCCGAATTCGAATCCAGACTTGGAACGACTTTCTTTTAGATACAAAATGTTATCTTTTCGCTGCCCCTTGTAAATCTTAAGATCCTTGCTCGTTTCATTGCTAGATATTATTTCTTCTAGCTCATTAATAATTTCTGACGACTTCATTCAATCTCTCTTATGCCATTGTTATAAATAAAAGTCTATAAAGTTTTTTACAGGTTTAGCTGCATATATATTTGTAAGAAAGGCAAGACTCTCTACATCCCACGTTCCCCTCAGAAATGTCATGACATCTCAGCATCTTCCAGTTTAAGATTCATGTAATTCCTCAATGGAGTCCCTTAAATACCACTATTCTTTCTGTGCATACCTGGACATACATCTTATTTTAAGATGGCCAATCATGGTAGTTGAGATCTCTAAAAGAATGGGAATAGATTATTCTAGCTGACTTCAGGCCAGAACTGAGCTTTCATTTAGACTTTTTTATGTATATAATATGGCATTTTACATAGGCTATCGATGAAAATAACGCAAATACAAGGATTTTCTTAATGTTTCTATCGATCTTTTATCGATGGCTTATCGATGTCCTTTCGATCATTCACATGCTTGAGATTCTTCAGTGAGTTTGGATTGATATTTCTCTTTTTCTTCTTTTTCCCTTCCTGGTTGTCTGCCATCGAGTGCAGGAGCTTCTGGACTTCCTTCTGCTTCTTCCTTATCTCTATGTCCCTCTTTGCCTCATACTGATCAATTAACCACTTTGGTGGAAGGGAGAACTGGACAGTCTTCACTGTTACGGTCCTTGTCCTCATCCCCTTGTTAGGTGTCTGGACCCGGGGGTATACCATGAAGTCATCACCTGCCTTGAAGGGATTGGGTTCAGGCAGCTTTATCTTGAATACTCCCTGTTCCTTTGTGGCTTCAAAGAAGATGTTGATCAGTCCTCTTGTCTGTGAATCAATGTAGTTCCATTTTGGAACTGTTATGAAGGTTATCAGATTCCTGTACCTGAATGACTGTGCCACAACGGATATAGCCTTATTCTGAACTGTCTGCCAGTCCCTTGCATTCATGAATACACCGGCATCATCCAGGATGACTGAGTTTCCTTTCTTCAGGTTTCCATCAATGACATAATCCACGAAATCCGTAACATCAAACATGACCTTCCCCTGGTTGAATATTGCATCACAGGTATATGCAAGTTCAAGGGCAGAATATGACTTGCCGCTGCCTCTTGGTCCTACAAAGAGGCCAAGGACGTCCATGTTCCTTGCGATCCTGTTTCTTATCCAGGGCATCAGCCAGACATCATATCTGCCTCTGGAATATTCAGGATCCTCAAATGGAAGCTTCATCATCTTCACCCCCTTCAAGTTTAGTCATGGATCTTTCTCCCACAGTCCCTACAAAATCATCCATCTTAATCAGCCCTCACATCGTAATCTTCTTCATCATCTACCATGTCCAGTGAGCTACCAGGAGCTAGAATCACTTCAGTCTTACCATCTACCCTTAGCTCAAATCCTTTCTCAGTTTCCACGAGTTCACCGGTTCTCTTGACACCTGCTCCATCATACCTGCTTCCGGATATCCTGAATACTGACTCAATCATCACAACCAGATCATCATGATCATCAATTTCAGATAGGCCTATTCCATCATTCTTGAATAATGTAAAGTCCTCGAAGTGGTTGCATGCCGGTTCTGTAATTATCCTGCTGATCGTGGTTATGGCAGGACAGTAAGGACAATTTACTGGTATATCCTTATTTGATAGGCCATTCTTTATGTAAACTTTAGTTACGTATTTCCTCATAATAATACAACGCTATGGCGAGATAAACGTTTCTGATTTGATTCTTCTGGAGGGCTTGCGACTATCTTTGTCATAGCGTGACGTTTTTTGTATTCGACTGAAGATAACTTATTTCGGATAGTGACAGATTATTTACACTTTCATTCATAAATCTCCTGAGGCGGGAATAGATAGTAATGACCTGTAAACTTCTTGATTTCTTTTTCTGATTTGATTATTTTTGAGATTATAAATATTATACCAAGTAAGGCAATGAACAGTTCAAGAGCCAAAAATAACCGAGCAGGAACTACTGGCCATGTAATGAAAATGAGCAAAGAAAAGAATAGTACCTCGAAAGAAAAACCAACTATTTCAGCATTACGAAATCCAAATAATGACCTCCTCTCTCCGAATTCATTAAACCTCTCTCTTCTAGATTTCTTTCTATAATTCAAAGAATGGTCACCCCTAAGCATTCATCACGGTTAACTATTAAAATATTTTCCCGTTCCCTTCCGGACATTAATTTTTTCCCATAAATGATTTTGGAGTTAAGGTGGAGTTAAGGTTAAAAATGATAAATACGTTACTTCAATACCTGTAGCAACGTGAAATTTTTATCGATGTGTATATGATCATTCCATGATATAGTTTGAAATTCTATGGAATAGATACCAGGAGATAAATTTATAGAAACTTCTTCCATATTAAAAAACTTCGTATCGTTTGTTATTTTTGGGAAGTAACTCTTATCTTGATAGTGTGTCCAAAGTGAAAGGTTCGTTGGTTGTGTCGAATTCCAGTTTCCAGTCAAAACTGAATTAGAACTTACGTTTATTATATATCCCATGCCAATAGACCATCCATTTTGAGCACTGATGTTTATCCAGGTCCCATTATGAATTATTATATCTGGTGTTGAAGATGAGACTGTAGAACTAGATCGTGTAGATAAGATATATCCAGAAGTAACAGCAACCACTATAAAAATAAGAATAATTATACTTAGAAGTTTTTTATCACTCAATGTTAAACTCATTTCCTACCTCCTTAAATACATACCGAATCCGCTCCCAATGCTACATAATCACTAACCTGAGAAGCGGTAACAGTTGGCCAGAACCCAAAGAATGGGCTAATAAATGGATATGCAGAAGTAGAACTCCACACCTTAAAATCAACATTCATTATCATTGGCAAAACGCCACCTTCCTTTGTAGGGTTGAGTTCTCCTATGGATGATGGATCTATTGTGTAAGTAGTTCCAGTTCCGGCGCCTAAAGTCTGAGTAGTGTTATAATATCCTAAGGCTGGATTAGAACTATCTTTCCATGAGATTTTCAATCCTCCAGGAACTGAGTACGAAATGCTTCCGCCAACGGAAGCCCCGTTCTGACTTATCCCGGCAGACAGACTGTAAGTTATTTCTGCATTTGTTCCACTATTTTGTGGTCCCCAAGAGACAAGCATCTGACCTGGAAAAACATACGTTCTCCAGTCATTTTGAGCATAGAAATTATCAGGAGAATAGGATACCTCCCAAGGTTGAAGAGTGTACCAATATACTCCGCTGTAATAGTGACCAATAGCTGACTGTTGAGTATAAGTCAGGTAGAAATAATACGTACCCTGCGAAGTAGTTTGACTGGTTTCATAAAAGTTAGTAAGAACTTGCATTTCTAACACATTCCCTTTGCTTCCGCTATAACTCGTATAGCCCGTACCATAAGATGTGAACCATCCAATTTGGCCGATAAATGCAAATCCCTGCTGAGTTATTGTGTCGGTTGTAGCAACGTGACTTATATTATTGTTTAAGTCACTTTGTACTGGTCCGAACATAGTGGATGGGTGACTTGGGTGAACGGCATTATTTACTGCCCACATAATTCCTGAAAAGTCTCCTATAGATTCGTTAACTAAATAGATGCCGAATGGATTAAAAGTTAGCACTACATCGTTTGCTGAGCAAATGGAACTATCTATCGCTAGGTCGTCTTTATTTTTATTGACAGCATGTGCTAGTTGTATTGGCATGGTAATATTGTTAGATCTTTCGGCCTTCATCACTACATTATAAGCTTTCAATCTAGTTTGATGGTCTTGATAAAAAATTATTGATGTTTTCACATTTTTACGCAACATATTGCTTATGTTATGTGAAAAATTTGTTAATGCTTTATCAGTCAACCCCAAGTTCCCTTCCACAAAAAAATGCATCGATTTAAATGAAATGTTAAGAAGGGAGGAAAGATTTTGTTGAGAACACTGTATTTCAGCTGGTGTTACTATCTGTGCCTTGTTCAATGTCTTTTGAGAAACACCAGAACTTGGGCTATACACTGCCAAAGCTGACCCAACCATTATAAATGATAATATAATAGCCATTACAAATTTTTTTTTCATCATAATATGATACATGCTTTATAGTATTTGAACATTTCTTCCTGTATAGTGTTTCGTTTTAATTATTTTTGATAATTACGCTGCTAGACATTACATTCTACTGTACCAAAGAGTATTTTCATGAATTTATAATAATTGTACATGGTATCTCACGGACTTCCTTTAGTATACGTTTCTAAGATTCCCTGTAACTCACGTTTGCCTTGAAAAGTGGTTCAATGACTAAGATACATTGTCTAGAGAGTATTATTCAGCTACATTGTATTCATCAAGCCTGGTTCTCTTGATCTCAACCCCATTATATCTGCTTCCGGATAGCCTGAATACTGACTCAATCATCACAACCAGATCATCATGATCATCAATTTCAGATAGGCCTATTCCATCATTCTTGAATAATGTAAAGTCCTCGAAGTGGTTGCATGCCGGTTCTGTAATTATCCTGCTGATCGTGGTTATGGCAGGACAGTAAGGACAATTTACTGGTATATCCTTATTTGATAGGCCATTCTTTATGTAAACTTTAGTTACGTATTTCCTCATAATAATACAACGCTATGGCGAGATAAACGTTTCTGATACACAGCTCTATTCATAATTTCCCAAGCATAAGAATCGCATCTATCACTTCATATATGGCTACTGTCACCTAAATCGAAAATGATTTGTTTGTAAATACAAATGCTCCTTACAATGCTGGAAGTGAAAAAATTTCTATGGAAAAGAAATTAACAAAAAACGCAGAAGTCCAATAACTGTCATCTCTCTCCTCTCCCCACTTTGCGGTTAATTTTAATGGAAGAGTTAATCAACATATTCCTTTGGTGGCATTATACAGTAATGACCACATATTTTTTTGAATTCTCTTTCCCGACATAAAATTATATACAGAAGATATAAACCAAGTAAAAATATGATAAAGTTTTGTAAAATAAAGTAGTTATAGAGAGAATTGTACTGATAATTTAACCACTTCACCCAGGTAGCTTCATCAATCGAAATGACTGCTGAAGCCATAATGAAGCTAATTACCTGATTTGGACTGAAACCGAATATAGAAGTTTTACCAATAAGCCATCTTCTGGCAACCTCCTTAGAAGTACCGACATATCTCCCGTTCTTTATTACCACTGTAAAACCTCCACTTTGTTGAGCAATTTGCTATATTTAAGGATTCCTGTTGATTTTTTATGGCTTCACTTAAATGATTATATTGAGACAAAAAAAGGGGTTAAGACATTCAAAGAAGGCCGTGTTCATCCTTGAGTTCATTCACGTTCTCAAAGGTCAAACTGCTTGAGGTTTACTTGAGCCTGCTTTCCACAAACTCCACGAGATCTTCCTTTGCTTCGAATCTTTCAGCTTCGTCCTTGAGGATAGAGTAGTCTACTTCAAGCTGATCCTTCCTCTCATTCCTGTACGATTTTTTTACCTGGTCAACTGTCATAATTCTTAACCTGCACCTAAGAATAAGAACGCTTCTTTTTCCTGAATTTCAAGGCATTTTAAGGTTTTCACCGGCCATGATTTACCAGGACAATTAACCTAGTAAACATCCCTGAAAAAGGTATACATACCCTTTAGAACGTAGTGGATAATGTGTTACTGATAACACATGACGCAGTATGATTTCGATGCGATATTTTTTCCGGTGATCCTGGTCATAGCTGCCATTCTCCTATGGAAAACCAGCAAGAATAAGGGCAGGGCATAATTCAAGAGAACTAGATCAAAACCCACGGACCTATGCAGCATATCAGCCCAGGCTAGACCAGGAATGCCATTCTAACGAGGATGCAGTAAAGCACTGTTTTTAATAATCCACCGGGGTTCAACGCACTCAGGCCACAATTCATGATCAGAGATCTTCCTGGTAATCACATCCTTACAAATTATTAGAAATAACGCAAATACAAGGATAAGCGTTAAGGCATCCTGAACAACCTGGACATACCCCCCCCACCCCCTCAGATCCATAGACATAGAAGAGTCTTATAATTGCAATATGATAGATATCTGCCATGGGTAGCTGTGTTAGACAACCACGCAATACTTAACAATTAAAAGAAAGAGAATCATCAGTAACAATCCTGTTACTACATTAACAAAAATCACTGTGATCGATCTTACCTGATGGATGGTCATATGCTATTCACCTACATGTTTCTCAATCTGCTGTCACTGTACCTTCACTTCCAGATACTCAACATGATAGATGGGAAATACAGTGTGAGGGATATACTCCTCATACTGTTAAGGATCAAGATGTACGGGATGGAGAAAGGGGAGATCATGAGTGAAATACCGAAAAAAGCGAAGGAACTGGTAGCAGACCTGAATATTGACCTGGACATATTACGTAAAAAAGGCTGAGTTAAGGTTTAATTGCCTGTGAGAAAATTATCATGACCCAAAATGGAAAAATAACTACAGCTAGATGCAGAATTATTTAAGCACTTTTAACGATTTAAACGAAATAAGTAAAAATCACAATTTGAATCTGTCGAAATAAAAGAATGTAGAGGGAAATAAAACGATGGATAAGTATTTACCTAAGTCCCGCCGGGAAAGGATAAATGGGGATGACATTAATATTAATGGCGATTTTGAATGAACTATAACAGGTAGTTATTCCTAACTAACGCATTTTAGATTCCAAAACTCCAAAAAAAAATAGCAAACGGTATAACATGGCTGAATGTGATATAATTAGCTAATCTTTAGTATATTCCAGAAACTGACCAGTGAGTGTATAAAGGAAATTACAAAAATATGAATTAAACTGATAACCTATACTCTATACAGTGCGGGCTTGCCGGTATGCATATATAATTTGGTATATTACAGTATCGTTATATAGTTTGGATGCATGAACAAATATGACATTCGCATCGAGGCATGCAGATCTAAGGGAGAATGAGCAGGTTATGAGATGGTACCACAACTTACAGCAGGGTTCCAAGATAACAGGGGATGTTTATCTAAGAACTCTTGGCCTTTACTGTAAGCTCAACAACAAATCACCTGAGCAAATAGTTAAGGATGCTGAAAATGGGGCATTGAAACATGACTTCATGGATTTTGTCTTTAAGATGGGAGATCAGAATAAAGCGGGATCCTACATAATAAGATTTAAAAAAGTGTTGACATCCTGGGTGGCCTTCAATGATAGAGATGCAAATCTAAAGAGCGTTAAGGTCCAGGGAGCGAACATATCTCCTACCCTGGTTAATGAAAGGCCTCCATTGAAGGATGAGATAGATGCCATTCTAAGAGCTGCAACCACAAGGGGAAGGGCTGTTATATCACTTCTCGCATTTTCCGGACTAAGGCCTGAATCTTTGGGCAATTACGATGGGTCAGATGCATTGAGGATCAAGGACATTGAAGGATTGACAGTTACCAAGGATGGCGTTGAGTTCAAGGAATTTCCTGCACTCCTTAAGGTAAGGCAGTCAAAAGTGCAGCTGTCAAAAAAAGGACATGGTTATTTCACATTCATACCGGAGCAATCAGGGAAGTATATCAAGGACTACTTAGATTCAAGATTGAGATCGGGGGAACAACTTAACGAAGAATCGCCCATAATCAGGAACGATTCGAGGGGATCAAACACAATAAATAAGGGAATTATCCGCACTGTTTTTATTCTCAGGGATGTGAGATATGCCATAAGGACAGCCGGTTTAAAATTTAGGCCATATGCCTTAAGGGTTTACTGGGCCAGTTCAATGGATGTGGCAGAGGCTAAGGGCATTGTATCCCACAACTGGAGAGAGTTCTGGATGGGACATACAGGGGACATATCGGCAAGGTACTCAACAAATAAGGTACTTCCTGAAGATACTATCAATGCAATGAGAGAGATATACCATAAATGCGAGCCTCACTTGGTTACTGAGATAATGAATACTAACCAGGAAGATGCAAGGAAGATCTTCAGGATAGAACTATTGTCTTCCATAGTTGGCCTAAACCAGGAAGAAATAGACCGGATCGACCCAGTGAACATGAGTGATGAGGACTTCAGGAATATTGTGAAAAAGAGCTTTATAGGGGCTATTACAGGGAATGGCACAAGGCAGAAAATAGTATCTGAAAGAGAAGTAGAAGAATACATGGCCAAGGGATTTGAAGTTTTTACAACCCTGCCATCTGGCAAGATAGTTATGAAGATCCCTGTTTAATTTTGTTACTGTAATTGTAATAACAATTTTAAGAGTCATAACTAATGTTACCATAATAAAAAATCTGAAGGATCCTCCCAATGCCTTTAAAGTGAAATCAATTTATCCATGATTGGCCATCGTCTTATATGTGCACATTTTAGCAGAAATATATCGATATCTCGGATTGTCAGATTTCCTAATGGTGTGGTGGTGTAATTATATTGCCTTATCAATCTCCAATGTGATTAAATTGGGTAGTCTTTTAAATTCACAAAAAGAAAAAAAGGAATGAAGGAACTTCAGTTTTAGTTTTTGGCTTGCATACGTTTTATAATTAATTAATGTGTCAGTGGTTATAGGTATCGGAGGAAAATTTGGAATTTAAAGACTTTCTATCGGTTCGTGTTTCGGGATGCTTCTTTCCTTGAATTGCTTTAGGTTCTTCATGGAATTGGGGTTCATCCTTTTCTTGTGATTTGTATTGCCTCCATGCCTGTCCGTAATTGAATGAAGCATTTTCTGAACCTCCTTCTGTTTCTTTTTTATCTCGATGTCCCTTTTTGCCTCATACTGATCAATTAGCCATTTAGGAGGTAATTCAAAGTCTATGGTCTTCACAGTTACGGTCCTTGAACGCATGCCCTTATTGGGAACCTGGACAGTTGGATATTTGAGAAAATCTTCCCCTCTCCTATACGGATTAGGATCTGGAAGTTTAATCTTAAATACGCCCTGCTCTTTTGTGGCTTCAAAGAATATGTTTATGAGTCCTCTGGTCTGGGCATCAATGTAATTCCATTTTGGGACCGTAATGAATGTAATCAGGTTCCTGTACCTGAATGATTGAGCTACAATAGATATGGCCTTGTTTTGAACCGTCTGCCAGTCTCTTGCATTCATGAATACTCCGGCGTCATCCAGTATGACTGAATTTCCTTTCTTCAGATTGCCATCAACCACATAGTCCACAAAATTAGTAACATCAAACATTACCCTGTCCTGGTTAAATGTTGAATCACAATTATAGGCCAGTTCCAGGGCACAGTATGATTTACCACTGCCTCTTGGTCCTACAAACAGGCCAAGGACATCCATGTTATGTGCAATCCTCTTGCGAATCCATGGCATTAGCCAGGTGTCATATCTATCCTTTGAATATTCAGGATCCTCAAACGGTAGCTTCATTTTCATCATCTCCTTCGTATTTATCTGAATGGGTTTCCTGATATACTGACGAGGAAGCAAACAGCAAGTTATTGTCATCGATCACCATGTTTAGCTCCCTGAACCATTCCTGGAGCACTTCAAATGTGAGGGGTGCATTTTCTATTATAGCCTTTCGCCCCTCTTTTTTTATGGCTTCTTTTAGCTGGTTACGGATATGTTTCATGGCCTGCTGGAAATCTATGTTGGCAGATGACAGGGGACCAAGGACTAGGCTCATGGTAGTAAGGACATACTGCAGCTGATTGGTAACCCTTACAGACGGACCTGCAGCTAGAAGTGTGGTTGCCTGATTATATAGCTTGGCCAAAGATCTTTCTCCAACTGTATGCAAGAAATCATCCATTTTAATCATCTTTTATGTATTCAGTGTCTTCGTCATCGTCATCAGTAAACATTTCCTCCCAATCTTCAGGATTTATGAAACACTCAAACTTACCGTCGACCATGAGTTTTGCCCCATCCATTCCATCATCGCTCAGAATTAATTGGCCAGTGCTTGCCTTTGTTATGCCCCGAATTTTACTTCCTGATAACCTGAATTTAACCTCGCAACAAACTACTTTATCTGTATAATCGTCAATCTCGGAGAAGATATCTCCTTCCTCTTTAAAAAGGACGAAATCCTCAAAATGGTTGCAGGCCGGATCTGTTAAGAGCCGATTAACTACTGTAATGATACCACAATATGGGCATTTCACTGGGATTGAAGGCTCTACTTCAGGTCCAATATTTTTATAAACTTTAGCCACGCTCTTCATAGGTTCTAAATTCCGTACATGGAAATAAAAGTATTCCTTTGCATGAGCAGGGAAAACCTTGGATAATTATGTTACTACAGTAACAAAAATGTGAATTTGATTGAAATAACCGTTCGCATCAAAAATAGTTATAGATAGGAAAATTAAAGGATTCCATGTTCATCCTTGATCTCGTTAACTGTCGCAAGCTTGAGCTTTTCAGAGACCAGATCGAGCCTGCTCTCCATCCATAAATAGAGATCTTCTTTGGATTCACACTGTTCATTACCTCTTTTCAGGATATCATGGTCAAGATCTAGCTGATCTCTTCTTCCATCCCTGTACGATTTCTTAAGTGGATCTATTGCCATAATTCTCTAACTGTAGATATCAATAAAAACGTTTCTTTTTCTGCGTTTTTAAGGCATTTTAAGGTATCTATTAAAAAGATTTTAACTCATATCAAGAGAGAGGATACCTTTTAAAGAGTGGACAAGATGTTAACTAATGACCTGGTATGAGTTCGACATAATATTTTTTCCAGTGGTCCTAATCATAGCCTATGTAATCGCTGGAAAACATAGGAAAAAGCAGGGTTAATATGTAACAATACTCATTTTTCACTCTATTCTGGACTAAGAGGACGAAGAGGACTATCATTTTGGGAGGGGGTTCCTGTATTTAGTCCACAGTTGATTGTGGAGCGTGTGTTTCTTGGGTTGTTTCGTTTGTTTCATTAGAGGTTTCCTAACGTTACGCTATGGTCATGCTGTAGGGGATCCCCCTCCTCAGTTCGATCGACCAAGAGGAGCCAGCTTATACTTATGGACCCTTGACCCCCTTTCCACCGCCAAGAGATTAAGAATTACCAGGTTAGTAAGCTTCCTGGTTAAAACACCGTAACCAATTTCAATCCCTTCATACTCAAGAATAGTTATGAGCTGGCTAACCTTGAATTTCCTGTTAGGATATTTCTGGAATATATTCAGGATCCTTACGCTGCTTTCATCGAGTCTGATCCTTATAGTCATTCTGTAAGAGTCTGACTTAGAGTCTGCCATACACACCCTCGTTTATTTTTGTTACCATAGTAACAGATTTAAAAAATATGGCTGAGCATGGAGCCTTAATCATTCTTTCCTCTTTCACCTTCAATGCTCCCCCATTTCCAATAATAGGATGCAATGCTTCTTAAGGGAAGGAACTTGAAAAGCTTAATGTCATTGGGCAGCTTATGTTCCTGCACAAAGTTATAGATATCATAAGGACAGCTCGGATGCTCTCCATTGATGGAAGTATAGAAATCACATAATCTTATGAATTTTTCTGTCCTGAAGGTTAGTGGTTTGGGAATGAACTGGTCTAGGGTTACCTGTTCATCCTTCGAAGAACGCTTTGAAATCAAGATGCACCACCTAACCTTTCTTCATCGGGTTCATCATCTGGATCTATAGGTTCATCACCAGGATCATCTGGAATTAATGGAATATCTGTCTCTGGATCAATTTCCCATGGCAGGCCAGGATGAGGTCTCTCTGGAATAATGGGAATCAAGGGAATCATGGCCATTGTGGATCATCCTCCTTGTTTTTAGAATGATTAAATTTCCTGAGCCTCCCAATGACTTCCTGCTTTCTTTCATCGCTCATTGATTCCCATTTCTGCCTGGCAGCTGTGATCTTTGCATATTCCCCCTGGAAGTATCCCTGGTATGGCAGCTCCTTCTTGAGTAATTCCGGCATATTCAACCAGTACTTATGGCGGGTTGCCCTAGCCATTCCACACTGAGGATCTTCATTGTTGACTGATCGCTTTTTTATTAGAATGTCTAAAGGACATTTAGGAGCTTCACATGAGTCATACCTTGAACAGTATTTCATTGTCTTGATTGAGAGTAATTCTTTAGATAGTGTTTCTTTAACTGTTTTAGGTTCATTTGCAGGCACTGTCAGAGTTGTTTGACATGGCATGGTATGATTATATTCCCCTGAGTTATGCACCTTTGAGAATCCGAGTGAATTAGATTTATTTTGAGATTTCATTTACAACCACCGTTATTATGGCTGACTTGTTTACTATCAGCGTCCTATTGCCCTGTATCCCTATGGATAAGGTATATTGCCCCAACGCTCTGAGTATTCCTGATTCTACCCTGTTGTTTATTAAGGATATGGTTACCGATTTCCCTAATAAAGATACGTTCAAAGGCTCAGGATTGTTGTAATTCCTGGGAGCTGTATTAACCTGCTTGAACCTGGGAGCTGCTTCATACCTTCCGGAGCTGCTCATTTACATTCCTCCTCCATTGACTAACCTTTTTCCAATGAATCTCAGGACTTTAACAAGGTAAAGTATGATCCTGTTGTCCATGATTCTCCTTATGGTTTCTCTGCCGTTTTCACTTATTTTCAATTTTTCACTTTCCATGTTTATTACCTCCTCAAATCTCCCTGAATGCCAGGTATAGCGAATCTACTTCTTCTATGCTTATCCTGGTCAACGTCAGGCCTCTGGTTTCAAACTCAGAAAGCAGTAGCCTGAATATGCCTCCTGGCAATCCAGAGTCATCTACTCCCTGGCTGTATTCTACGATCACCTCATCATTTTCCTCCTTGACCTCTAGCCCCCATCCGTAAAGATGAAACAGGCCATCGATCACCTTCTGCAAACTCTCCATTTTTAGTTCATTCATTTCTGTTCACTTCCTTCTTGAGGCTTAAGGCTGCCCCTGAGCCATCCTGTAAAAAATTTAGGATCTTAAAATCTGAGTCAAGCTCAGCTATGGAGATCACCCTCTCCAGTGGTATTCTATGGGTTCTTCCTGACTTCAACCCATCAATTATAATTCTGTTGAATGCTATTCTCTGGAACTCTCCAGTAAGTTTGTAAGGGGCGTTCTTAGGCCCTATGTAATTTACACTTACTGTTGATCCCTGGAGATCCTTTAGATGTCCCTGAAGGATCATTCTCGATCGCCCCCTCTTACGAATCCTGGATCTTTCTTTAGATCTTTAAAATTCTTGCCAGTCAGGATCACTTTCCCATTAGTCAGATGGATCACATTATCCATGGCCATCATTGGCAATATCTTCTCATTGAGATCACTTAATGATAATGTGATATTGGCATGATATTTCAAGAGTCCAGACAAAATCGATTGGGGATCGACAACCGCCCCCCTCTTCCACTTAGGATCGCTTACTATGGTTTCTACAACGGCCCTTGATATTGTGAGATAATCCTCAGGTTTAGGGGTATTGTTGTCTTTAGACTCGCCCTCCTGGGGGTTTTCATGCCCATCTCTCGATCTATATTTTTGAATTTCTGCATATTGGTATTGTATGTTTCTGACAAATTCGATTAACTCGTTTAACCGTTTAACTCGACTCTCAAGATGTGCCGTTGTTTCCGTTATCTGTAATAGGTTAATCGAATTTACAAGCTCGTAATTTCGTTTAACTTCGATTAACTCTAATTGATTAATTATTGTGTTAATTGAGTTAATCGAGTTATTTAAGTTAATTGAGTTAATCAAGTTAATTGAGTTATTCGAATCTGTAAAGTCCTCATCTGAAGTCCTTATAGAATACCTCTTTTTTGCCTCATCTATTAGGATATTACTGGATGTGAATACTGTTTTATTCTGTGATCCATGTCTGAAGTCCTTACCTAGTCCTAATCTTTCTATCTTTTGTCTGACATACCTCGAATAATTCCTCGGGTTGTATGATCTTATCTCTTTTTTATTCTCTAAAACGGCTATTTCATCGGATATACTGGCTAATTCTAGTATTTCCTCATCCGTTGAATTACTGGGCTTTCCCTCTTCTGCTAATCTGCTAACTATTGCTCTTTCCAGGGTGCTTATAACCAGTTCATCGTAAGTATCGATCGATTGAGTCATCTCTTTCTCTTTTTGATCCTCAAGGAATGCCCATATATCTGAGAATATGTTTTCTCTATTTTCTGGATCATGCCTTGCGTAGAACTCGGCTATTACCAGTATGGGCCATGCCTTATCCCATTCTCTACCGATCAGGCCTAGCTTATTCTCTATCTCTACGCTTTCCTTAATCTTCTGGATCTCTTGCCAATAGCTCATTATCATGGTATAGAGATCGTCCCTTATTTCTAGGAATTCTAGATTATCGTTTGTTGGGGTTCTCTTTCCAATTTCTCCATTAAGGGTTTTAGTTAGCATGATATGGTAGCTCCTGTCTCTTATTGTCTCACTTACTGAGTTTATGCTACCTATGATCTTAATCCCGAATACTGAGTAGTCCAGGGCGGTTTGCTTGCCGTTTATCTTCTCCATCCTGGACACAACCCCATTTTTTTTAAATCCGCCGTTTATAATCCCCTCGATTGCCTGATCTTTCTCAGATTTGTTATTTCCTTTATCGTAGCTTTCTGCTTCATCTATTATCATAGTCCCCTTAGTATCCTGTAATATCCTGAAAATCACGGCTGGGGTCGGATCTATTCTGGCTATGGCATTAAAATCTATATTCTCATGGATCTGGCATGCCTTAGACTTTGAAGCTCCTTTTTCTCCTCCATACTTAATATAAGGGGCATAGTCAAAAAGCCATATACAATAACTCAGGGTGTCAATCAAGGGCAAGAATGTATATACTCCTTTATTGCCTGAGAAATCCATGTAGTATTCCCATATCTCCTTAAGCCTCCTGAATATATTTTTAGGCTCTATATCGACTTCTGAGTGTAAAAATGCATATATTGACTTCTTACGCCATCTTGGCTTAGCAATACTTTCTGGAAATTCTGCCATTATCCCCATCTCTTCAAAAAGCTTACTCGTAGGGCTTCTAATCTCCTTTTTGCTTGATATTGCGAAGTTTCCCACTGCTTTTTTAGTCCCCACTATATTACCCCCCTTGTCTGTAATAAGTTTGTCATAGGCTAGGGGAATAGTGATCCACATTCTACCTCTCGTGAATCCCTGGGCTGTATGCACCTGGTCTATATCTGAGAAATAAACTGTTTCTCCGCTTTCTATCCTCTCATTCCGTTCTCTTATGATGATGGGGTTTTTTTCTATTTCTTGTATGGCCTTATCGTATCCTTTTTCATGGATAAGAGTGATAGCCTCTATTTTTTCCTCCATCTCCTTAACTCTATCTTTATTCTTATCCTCTAATGCTGGCTCTCTCTCGAATTTCTCTGTTAGTCCTTTTTTCACATATTCATGTTTTTCTATGATCTCCTTGTATAGATCTTCTGTAAAGTTCTCTTTTCCTCTTATTATCCGATCTAGTTTTCCTATGAAGTCTAAAAACTCATCGATTGTAAACATCGGCTTACCATCGATCATTATCGACTTTCTGCTGGCCCTTTTAACCTCATCATTCATGCTCTTATGTTCATTATTGTTGTTCATCTCTTGAAACCCCCAAATACCACCATTTTCCTAATCTGCGTTTGCTAACTCTATAAATAGAAAAACTACCGTTTTCATTCACGACCTCGAAATATGTTATTTCCTTACCTTTCGTGGAACCATCTAAAAATTTACTCTTGTAAACAATCTGACTAAAAGAAACGTTATTATGCATAATTTGACTACATAACATGCCACTTGTTCTGAGGGGGTCCTCAGCCCCCTTTAAACCTCTTATTGCCATTTCATTTTATCCTCCTCTTTTAATCCTAGTGCCTCCTTCCCGCCACTAAGATCGATTCCCATGTCGATATCTTCCCTACCAGCTCCTCAGGTGGGATCTCATCTGGTTCATTTTTCAACACTTCAGCTATTGGATCGTTAGGAAACTTGGCTATAATCCTGCTTTTAAAAGTTCGAATGTTTACCATTTTCATTCCCTCGCTAGCTTGTTCATTGCTTTCAAAACTAGATATCTGGACAATGGAAGCCCGCAGTTCTTTGCTTTTTCCCTAAGAACTTCCAATTCTTCAGGAGAAGCAGTAACTGAAATCCGGATAAGTTCAGATTTTAACATATACCTTCAACATATATATGTCATATTTAAATGTTTTTTCATATGTTACTGCGATACTTATTATACATATGTTGCACTCATCTGTCTTAATATGATTAAAAAAATATCGCTATACTTTGACCCCTATGCTTGGGACACAATGCACAGGTTAGTCTCACTCTTATTGGTCTCAGGAAAAGCCTTGAATAGCCTCCCTACTATGAATGATGTAATTGAGGGGGCAGTTGCTTATACCTCAAAAAAGATTGAAACTGACTTGACACAGTATAAATATTTTCTTCGTTATACACAGGGTCTTTCCATTAGCAATCCTAAATTGTCTAAGCCTACAATGAATCACAAGGAAAAAGGCAGAATGGCATTTCGAATGAGTGAAAATGTTAAGTCATCTATTGATAGAATAAGAAGTGTAAAATCGTTCGAAAGTTCTGAAGGCATGAATATGGACTTACTCAAAGGTGTTTCCGACGCAATTCTTATAAGATCCTGTATATATTATTTATTGGAGAGTCCTTTTCTTTTAGATTTCTTTCTAATAATGTATTTGTCAACTCTGTTTGATATATCCGTTCCCTCTATAAATTTTCGAAGTAAGTCGATAGAGGAGGAAGTATCCACCATGAGTGAGGAAGCTAAGGAAAATCTAAGAATGATCCTATGGGACGAACCAATTATCCGCTCTTTGGTAAATCCAAATAGTGTAATAGATCCTAAAGACGATCTTACAACAGAATATCTAAGAAACAATAATTTAATAGACTTAGAAACTATAAAAAGGCGGGGTTCTACGCCAGATCCTACATACCAAAGTAGAACTTTTGATTTTAACTACCTAACGGCAGCAGTGGGATGGTTAATCTTAAACTATTTCGAAATAAGCGAAGTTACTATCCATGAATTAATCACTAATTTTTTAGATACATTTAGGAGATCTATCGAAGAAGATAAAGAAGAACACTCACTCACTTACATACTTGCAATTGTACCCTTTATCGATGCATTAGACAGCGTGCTGAAGATGAGTATTCTTATTGACAACATGGCATTATCTAAGAAGGGAAACAAAAATGACAAAACTAAGCCTAATTAGTTTTTATTACTACAAGAAACCATAGAAGTTTAAGAAAAAATATACCTTTTTTAATTGTTTCTTTAAATATGTGATACCGTTAAAACCCAATGTTTCAGCGGGCTTGCCGGGATTTGAACCCGGGTCCTCGGCTTCGAAGGCCATTAGGATATCCTAGCTACCCCACAAGCCCTTTTCATAATTGT
>JAKADQ010000058.1 GCA_021820405.1 Thermoplasmata archaeon
TTAGGAGAGGGAAACCATCTTGTTACCCCCTTCTTCCTTCGTTGGGAATACTGTCTCACAAACCTGAAGCCAAGAAAGTCGAAACCCTCTCCTGCCCTTACGATACGGGTCTTTTCAGAGTTCATTGACAGATTTAACAGTGTTATAGCCCATGCCCACTCTCTTCAAGACTCCATTTGCGGACGGTGCGAGGTCCCCGATTTAGCCTCCATGGCTTTCATGGCATGTCGTTCCCTGTAACGCCGGGGAAGTGGTGAAGTTCATCGATGGACCTCTCTTCTTCACCATGGCAGCCTTCGCATAGTAGCGACAAGCTCGACCTTCCCAGTTGAACCTTACGGTGCTACAATGAATTCGTTCGCACTGTGACCTGTGATTTTGCAGATAGGATAACTTCATACCTCTCATCACTGAGACGCATGTATCCCCTGCTGATGGGGTAAACAGGTAATTCCCCATACCAAACTTACATTGGTTAGTCATATATTCTCCTCGGCGTGCCAGGCTTTCTTTCCCTGTCCTTCCGTATTATTGGAACACGTGGATTTGGTCTTATGAGTTTCCCTGCGTTATCCATCTCCTCTTTTGTGATGGATGAGAATTCCTTCAGGAAATCAATCTTTGAAAGAACCTTCTCTATGTAATGCTTATTCTCAATGTTAGAAAGAACTGCAGTAAGGGCACCATACATTGCCATCTCCCTTGTCGTCTGTGATCTTCCTGTTTTCCGGCGGATGTGCATTCTTGACCATCTGTGTCCAATCTCCTCTATTCCATTGTGCCTCACAATGTTTACTGTTTTTCCATCCTTTCCAGTTACGGGTGACAGGAGTTCTGATCTGTGATCCTCTATGCGTTTCCTGAATACTCCTGATATTCTCTTGAGTTCACCGGCTGCGAATTCACCCTCTTCTATTATACCAGACAGTGTTTTGTTCAGTTTTATCCCAATGTCCTGAGCCTCCCCTTTCTCTTTTGAATTCAGTTCCCTTGAGACCCTGAGTGCTTTCCTTATGTTCTCGAACCATTCCTACACCCTTACCATGCTGCCATAGTTATAGAGAAAATGAATGTCCAGAAAGTTAGGTAGAGTAGATAACCTACAGACCATTTAAAGTACCTTTTATTCCAGATGAATAGATTTGCTTTTTTGTTGTGTTCATCTGCAAATGCAGTTATTTCCTCTGTGAAAGCATTGGTGCTACTGAGGCTAGAACCCTTTAATTCTTTCTCGAAGCACTATTTGGCAAATTCTTTATCCACTCCTACCCACCCACCTTCGCTCTTTAAATCTTTTTCAGTTATAGCTAAAGACTTTGGCTTGATCAAAGCTATACCTAATGAAACAATCGCAGCTGCTATTATAAAAAATGTCATTGAAAGTTCTAAACCGTAAGGAATTGTTAATAATGCAACTAAATATGGTGCAATACCTCCAGTAACACCGGCCACAGCATATCCAGTTCCAGACCCAAATGCTCTTGCCTCTTCTGGAAATCTCTTCCCAAGATATACCGGAACTATACCAAAAATACTATTTGCAAATAATCCTATTAATACTGCACCCAAAATCATTACAGAAAATAGGGAATAAATTAAATAAATAAACGTAGAAGGAATTACTAGAATCATGTAAATAGCAGGTAGAATCCTGTCATTCGTATATTTAAGGGCATAACCGTTAATTGGCTTCCCAAATATTGACGCTAATGAGTAAGCGAATATCAAAATAAATATGTAGCCAGGTGAGAAATGCCTAACAGTTTCTAGAAAAGTTGGATATAAACTCCATGCTGCGTAACCAAGAAAATTTATTGCTCCTAAAAACGCCCATCCTTGCAAAGCACCGCCGTTCACATACTTATTATATTTTATTTTTACTGTTTTCTTCGCTTTTCGTAATTCTTCGGTGAAAGTTTCCTTAACCCTATAATTTGTAAAGATCGCTACGATAAGAGCAGGCACAATAGCTAAGGCAAACATAGGTCTCCATCCAAGAATTGGGAATAAAAACAAATATGCAAGAGCAGATAAGGAGTAACCCATTTCCCACCCGGCCATCATTATACCTGAGGCTAGTCCTTTCCCCTCCGATGGCACAGATTCCATTAGTAGGGGGGCAGCTGCACTCCATTGACCACCAAACCCAATGCCAAATATTACTCTAAAAATAAAAAATGATTCATAATTCCAAGCTAAACCGCTCAACCCAGCAAATGCCGCAAACCAGAGTACACCAAACATAAATGGAAATTTTCTCCCCGTTTTATCAGCCCATCTACCAAAAACTATATTTCCGATCACCTTTGCAAATAAAGTCCCAGTAAGCACTAGAGCCATGTCTACTAGTGACACATGGAAAGCCTTTCCTATTGTGGTAAGCAGAAATAGTAAGATTGTAAAATCAAACGCATCCAATAGCCAACCAGATGTGCTGGAAAATAATACTGACTTATGTGGAGAAAGGGATTTCCACGCACTTTTCTTAGTAAAATAACTATCCATAAATTTCATCTCCAGTATTTATTTTTATTGTCATATCTTCCTTGATTCCCAAGAGATTTTTTCCCTTGTACTCTTTTATCAAAAATACAACAATTAAGGTAGGTAGAGCAGTTGCAACAATCATTATTGTTATGGCCGATCCAAAGCCAACCGTTGGTTTCAAGTAAGCAATTAAAAATGGCGCTAAACCTGAAAATGAGGTTGCTAGCCACCCTAATCCTTCACCTGCTCCCCTATTTTGAGTAACAAATCGTTCACCAATAAATGCTGGAACCATTCCCCAGCATCCGTTTGGTAAGAATCCCATAAGGAAAATTATGGGAAAAAGTACCGCAGTTGCCGGTAAGGATGTCCAAAAAGGTGCCAGAATTATAGCTGCAATCATAGCAATTATAAACATTCTTACTCTCCCTGTTCTTTCAGATAATTGTCCAAGCAAAGGTTTTCCTAGGACGGAACCAAGTGTCCAGAATCCGATAAAGATGTAAATGCTCGAGGCGGGAACATGTTTCACGGTCTCTAAAAAATCCGGATACACAGTCCATAATGCCCATGCGTTCATATTAAGTGCAATCATGAAAATGAATATCAGAGTAGAAGTCTTTCTATTGTAATTATTGAATAGGGTTTTTATGTTTTCCTTTATTGATACACGCGTTGACGAAACATCTTTTACCCATATTTCGCTTTCTTTTCCCTTTATCATAAGCAATAATCCAATAATTCCAGGAATTAATCCTGAGAACCATGCATATCTCCATCCATCCGGAAAAACCAAAAAAAACCCTGCTATGAATGCCGTGCCAACATAAGCAAAGTCAAATCCAAACATCATAATGCCTGAGCCTAAGCCTCTGAATTTAGTTGGGAATTTTTCAATAGCATAAGTCGCTGCTACACTCCAAGTTGCTCCAAAACCGATACCGTATAATATCCTTAATATCCAAAATGAATAGATATTGAAAGAAAGACCCGTGGCAAAAGTAAAAATCGATATCCATACGATCGAAAAAACCATCAATTTTTTTCGTCCAATCTTATCTGAGATGGCGCCAAATACAAACGTACCTATAGCCTTCGAAATAAGCATAGACCACAAGATAATTGTGGTTACAAACAAATTAGTGTGAAACATAACAATGGTAATTGCAAGAAGAATACTGTACATGGTGTTATCATAACTATCCAAGAACCATGAATAAGAAGCATTTCCTACTGAATACCAACTACTTTTTGGTATTTTTGATATTTTATCTATGACCTCAAGATCATCCATTACAGTTAATAACACAATCCGATATATAAGAATTATTGTTTAACAATATTGTATGATATATCCTGATTTCCCGCCTTTATCACCTTTACATTTAAGCTAAACCCATTGTTTTCATCGTTTCTGATATAGAAATATTTATAATTAATGGTGGTACACACCACCATTACAACAAAGGTTCATAGGAACAACAAGTCGGTCAAGGGTATTGTTTAAATCTATGAGAGACCGCCACACCTTGACTCGGAGATCAAAAACGCCAAATATCATTACAAATACGCAGGGAAGGAATCTGACGGAGAGGTCAAGAAGGTGAGATCAGTGCTGCCAAGGAGATCACTGATCCATGGTCCGTTCATTTCCATCCTGGACATTGTAAACCAGATGGTCTCCCGGATATGCATAAATCTTATCTCACGGAGGAGGAAAGCCAGAAGAACCTAGCACTGGCAATATCAAAGTTTGTTAGGTCGTTGTCAATGTCATCTATGTTGTCAACGCCATGTTGATTTTCTTGAAAAAAAGTGAAAATAAAATTCCCCAAAACTCCAATTGAAATTTCCCCATTTCTTTAAAGGGATCGGGGAAAGAGGATGTTGCGTGATGAGAGGTGGCATATGATAAGAAATATGGTGGAAAATGGAATGAAAATATCGGAAATAGCAAAGGAGTTAAACGTGGATAGGAAGACAGAAAAAAATATGCTATACATACCGTAATAAGTATTGCCGTATAGTTTAAATATTCTCAAGCATTATTTGGCTATGAAAAAGCTTGAAATAAACAACGCAAAGGAACGGTCTGTGGAAATACGGAATGAGATATCTCGTTCAGAGGAATCGAGGTACGATCACCGGTTGCATGGAGTCCTCCTTGTAAGTGAAGGTATGAGTTGCTATGAAGCAGGAAGAATCCTTGGTGAAGATTCCAGAACCATGGAGAGATGGGTAATGAGATTCAATGAGAAAGGTTTCAATGCCCTCAGGGAAGGAAAGAAATCCGGAAGACCATCGAAACTCACTACTCAACAATTGGCTGAGATTAACACTGATCTGAGAAGGAATCCAGGAGAATTCGGTTATGAACAGAACCTGTGGGATGGAAAGCTTCTCTTGCATCACATACAGGAGAAGTTCCACACGGAAATTAGTGTGAGGACATGCCAGCTGATCTTTCACAGACTGGAGTTCAGGAGGAAAAACCCCATACCTGTGATCTCCAAATGCGATCCTGAAAATCAGGATACTTTTAAAAAAACTCTCTGAAGACCTGAAAAGGGGAGATATGGACATATGGTCACTGGATGGATGTCATTTCTATCAGCATGGAACCATACTGGCCATGTGGGTTGCACCGGAAGATGCACATCCAGCTGTAATGCAGTATGCCACCGGAAAAGGTGTCAGCGTATTCGGTGCAGTGAATATCAGAACTGGAGAATTCGTTGGGATGGTATCAAATGTATTCAATGCCATAACTTTCAAAAGATTCCTTACAGTCCTGAAAAAGAGAGGAAATGGAAAGCGGATGCAGATCATCCTGGACAATGCCATGTACCATCATGCAAAATTGCTAAATCAATGGCTTGAGGATCAGAAACAGTTCATGTTTCTTGACTTTCTCCCGCCATATTCCCCAAAACTGAATCCCATAGAACGTGTATGGAAGCTCCTGAAAAAATTAAAGAGGATTTCTATGAACCCAAGTTTCGTGCAAATATCAAAATCCGTTAAACTCTCGGAAATTCGTAATGTGGCTGATTTTAAATCATGTGAACGGTCATCACAAATCAGTTTTCATGGGTTTTTAGAAATTGTCTAAGATTGCATAACCAGTATTTTCCTGATCTGAAGAGAATGGAAACTTCAAGACACTGTGTTACTTGGAGTGAAGGATACATGAGGCAATGCTTACTGCGCTATGTATGATCCGGTTTCAGAAGCAAAATTTTGATGTAATACATTAAGTCACCAAATAATCCGGTTTCTTCTTCTCGATTAGTACATTTATTACGTTGTCAACACATGTTTCGTCTATTTTATTAAACGATTCTTTTGTGAAAGCCGCTATATGAGGTGTTTCGAAAAATCTCGCGTCTTTATGAATTTCATCTGACAATGGAGGCTCATTGTCAAATACATCAAGTGCTACCATTTTTATTTTTCCACCTTCAACGCTCTTAAATAGGTCTTCTTTAACAATTGTTTCAGATCTAGAAGTATTGACTAAATAGCTCCCTACTTTCATGGTTCGTAAGAGGTTATAATCCACAATTCTAAATGTCTCCTTTGTCAGTGGTAAATGCACTGACACAACATCTGCCGTTTTAAATAACGTATGTATATCAACATTTTGAAATTCATTGCAATTAACGTATGGATCATAATATATTACTTGACTTCCAAATGATCTTATAAGCTTTGCAACTTTTATTCCTATGTTTCCCAATCCCAAAATTCCAACAGTCAGATCTCTAAGATTTCTTCCTATGAAAGCTTCACGCTCCCATGATCCTGAAATTAACGAGGAATGTGCTCCTTGCATGTTCTTTGTGGCCATTAAAATTAACCCAACTGTAAATTCCGCAACTGCATAATGTTCATCTATAACTGGTGTATTTGAAACGAAGATGCCTCTTCTCCTGCAGGCATTAAGATCGATTTTATCGTATCCAATTCCTCTTCTAGCTATAATTTTTAATTTTTTGCCTTTATTTATAACTTCCTCGGTAAAAGGGTCCAAGCCCGCAATCACCGCATCGTAATATGGTATCAACTCCATAAGCTCTTCTTCTGTAAACCATCTTTTCAAATTATTTCTCCTAACATCGAATTTGTCTGTCAATCTTCGTAATTGAGAATCAGTAAACCACGGAGCGGTTATAAGTACTTTGTAAATTTCAGTCACGCTCCTTAATTATTTTATAATAGTCATCTTTTAACTTAATTTCCTGGTCCTTTTCAAGAGGGAATATGGGAGGTCTAGGCAAACCAACATCATATTCACCTATTATGTTTACTAAATTGTAATTAGCG
>JAKADQ010000059.1 GCA_021820405.1 Thermoplasmata archaeon
AAAATGGCATCTGACGAGAGGTCAAGGCCCAGGATCAGAAACGTGATAAGAAGAATGTCTGAAAAAATATTATTGAAAAAATAAAGTGTAAAGGTTAATAAAAATAAAATAAGGATTAGTATATTTCTATTTTTCATTAGTGGACTGTACCGGCTCTTACGGTCTCTGGTAAAACTGTCGTTTCAGGTACCCTTTCTCCTCTCTCATGTTTCCTGAAGTCAATCTCAGTCGGCCTCAGAACCTCTCTGATATATTCAAAGGCAACATCTGCCTTATGAGGGTCTCCACATGTAAAAAGATCAAGCGTAATCAAACCGAATTCTGGCCAGGTATGAAACGATATGTGCGACTCGGCAAGCAATACAACTCCGCTGGCACCTACCGGCTCAAATTGATAATAATCTGAAGATATTTTCGTGAGGTTTCCAACCCTTACGGATTCCTCAATTATGTCCATCAGAATATCCTTTGTCTCCAGAAGCTCCGGCTTTATTCCATACATATCCGCAAGAATGTGCATCCCTACGGCCACCTTCATCGTCCTCCATCATATTCACCTCAGTACTAATTTATGACTGATAATTTCAACTTATTTAAATATTTATGTAAATGATTCAAACTTGTTTTTTTCGTACCGTGATTTTTCTCGTAATCTCTTAATCTTATAAAAATTTTAAAATAAGTATTTAAAAATTAATATAATTATAAAAAATTCATGGTTATCTCTACTTTGGAGAACTCTTCTTTCAGTTTCGAGAACTCTTCTAAATTCAGGTTAAAAGCCTCCTCTGTCGATACCAATATCACATCAGTCCCTCTTA
The DNA here is from genome assembly GCA_021820405.1 of Thermoplasmata archaeon. GTDB lineage: Archaea > Thermoplasmatota > Thermoplasmata > Thermoplasmatales > Thermoplasmataceae > Cuniculiplasma. The sequence continues at coordinate 822 of JAKADQ010000059.1, forward strand.
TGGATGCATCAAAGGCCCCCCTTAAAGGTGCGAATATGTTTATTTTATCCTCATCTGAAAATAGGGTTCGTGTACCTTCGCCGAGAATGAATATTTCCTTGTCCCCTCTTTCTAAATATAATTTATTGCATTTTTTTCTATATTTTGGATAATTTTCAGTGTTAAGGTCTTTTATCAAGTTGACTTCAACCCTTCCAAATTTAATCTCTATTATTCCCTGTATTCTGTGAATTATTGCCCTTTCCCCCTTCTTGCTTTCCGTCACCGATATGGCTGTGCTTGAGGATGAAGGGGTTTTACTTGCATGAAGGTATGATTTAGTCATTCTTAGAAAGACTCTATCACCAGAACTTATATCCTCATCGCAGATTACTTCCCATCCATCTGCATCCGATAGAAAATCCGAATTTTCATTAAGAAATTTCCTTATCTGAAACAATGAAGAGGAAAGAAATTCGTATCCCTTATTCGTAATGTTTAGATTATCTATATAACCCTCCTGCTTGAGTATGTTAACATAATATCTAACTCCCTGAAGAGTTATGCCTAAACTTCTGGAGATCTCAGCAAAATTTTTTTCTCCTTTCATTAGTTTAATCAGGATGGAGATTTGTGTCATATTGACGTCTTTTATCTGAGCCTCAGATCTCATTTACAGGCGCATAGCGTTCTTTATATTTAATTATTTCTCTCCAACCATTAAAAAATAACCAATTATCATGAAATTCCTACTGGAATTGTTGACCTTATGTAATTGACGAATATTATAATCAACAAGTTTATATTGCCTAAAAAATGAACAATTGTAGGTAACGTAAAATGTTAGGTGTGGAAAAAGAAGTGAAGATTGATAGGAGATTAGTTGCTTTAAAGGACGAAATTTCCCAAGGTGCATTCATGAAAAAATTTGCCGAAGAGAACAATAAATTGTACAGGGAAATCATGGATTCCATAATGGAATATGCTTTCTTAACGGAAGCAAGTTCAATAATTGTTATCAACGGTAATGAACAGGAAAGTATAACAAGGAATCTGGAAAAGGAAGGAAAATTAATCAGGCTAAACGAAAAAAACTTCCCAAATTGCTATCTTTACAGAAGCCCGCCATTTGACGTTGCAAGATCAGAAAAGGATACATATATATGTACGGAGGGTACATCAAAGGATGTAGGTCCTACAAATAACTGGATGAACTCCAGGGATGCACTGAAGATAGCAATAGAGAATCTTAAGGGCAGTATGAAGGGAAGAATTCTATATGTTGTGCCATACTGGCTTGGGCCTCTGGAATCAGGTTTTGGGGATGGTGGTTTTGAACTGACAGATAGCCAATATGTGGTTCTTAATCTTATGAAGATTACAAGGGTAGGGGAGAAAGTTGCATATTCCATAGCTCGCAAAAACAGCTACGTCCTTGGATTGCATTCCACGGCTAAATTGAATCCGGAAAAGAGATATATAATGCACTTTCCGGACGAAAACAGGAAAATGGGCCTGATTATAAGTTTCAACACTGATTATGGAGGAAATGCCCTGCTAACTAAAAAGTGCCATGCACTAAGAATTGCATCATTCAAGGCTCGAAGTGAAGGGTGGCTTGCGGAACATATGATGCTTATAGAGGTCAAAGATCCTTCTGGAAAATCCACATTTATTTCAGGAGCATTTCCAAGTTCCAGCGGAAAAACAAATCTGTCAATGCTTAAACCACCAAAGGACTACGATGAAGAGGGGTGGAGAACAGCCTTGATCAGCGATGATATCACATGGATGAACAACGTGAATGGTACGCTGATGGGCATAAATCCAGAATATGGATTTTTTGGAGTTGCACCACACACAAGTATGGAAACCAACCCTGGTGCAATGCTTGCAATCCGACAAAATACAATTTTTACAAATGTAGGAATCGATCGTGATAGGAATCCATTCTGGGAGGGAATGGGGCCAATACCAGATGGAGTGATAGACTGGCAGGGAAAAAAATATGACGGAAAGGAGAAGATTGCGCATCCCAACTCACGTTTTACAACTCCAATACATGAATATAAGGACCTATCTACAGAGTATGAAAACCCCATGGGAGCTCCGGTATCTGCATTCCTTTTTGGAGGCAGGAGAAGCGATCTTATTCCGCTGGTCATGGAGGCAAAAACATGGAATGAAGGTGTTCTGTATGGCGCAATGCAGCGAGTTGAAACAACCGCAGCTGCAATAGGAAAGGTAGGGGAATTACGCAATGACCCAATGGCCATGCGCCCATTTATGCCATATAATATGGGTGAATATTTCCAGCATTACATAAATATTGGTAAAAAATTGGTGAAACCACCAAAAATATACAATGTAAACTGGTTCCGAAAGGATAGTAATGGGAAATTTCTGTGGCCGGGATACTCCGATAACATGAGGGTAATTGAGTGGATCGTTGGAAGGGTAAACGGGAGAATAACTGATATTCGAGATACCCCTATAGGTTACGTTCCAAAGTTAGAGGATCTGAGAATGACAGGAAAAATTGACAGAGATAATGTGAGTTCCATTCTTTCGGTTGATCCGAAAGGGTTTCTTGCGGAAATGGACACGATTGAACCATTCTTTAAATCATTCGGTGAGACGTTCCCTGACGAACTGTGGAGAGCATATTATGATATCAGAGGAAGACTGGAGAAGCAACTTTAAGGATACTAACATATTAATTCTAACTGGTGGGATCGAGCCCTACCAGAAAATTCTTAAATTACAGAGAGAAATAAACAACTGGGTCAATGAAAACGAAAGACTTGGTTTTATACTCGTGTTAGAACATAATGATGTTTACACATGCGGTATACACACGGAGCATCTTGACAACCGAATACCTGATCCTGTAAGAGTTGAAAGGGGAGGATCTATAACTTACCATGGGCCAGGTCAAATTGTAGTATATTATATTTTGAATATGAAGCATCTTCGCACAAATATACTCGGTATCATATCCCAGGCACATAGATCGGAAATTGATGTTATTGAGAATCTCGGAGTAAGAGGAGTAGAATCAAGGCTGGGTAAGGAAACCGGAATATGGGTCGGAAACAGAAAGATCGGATCAACAGGTTTCGCAATAAAGATCAACTCAACTCTTCATGGAACTGCCTTGAATATTCAACCGGATCTGCAGAAATTTTCTGCAATAAACCCATGTGGATTTGACTGGAGCATAATGACTTCAGTGCAAAATGAGACAGGAAAAACTCACAATATACCACAAGTTAAGAATAAAATAATTCAAGAAATCATAAAAAATTTTGGCATCAAAAATTATCAAAAAAAATCGCTCAGTGAGCAATTGTCTGAGACTGCTCCCTGAGAAATTGCTGAAGGTAATAGAAAGATCCCGTACCTTTTCCGCTTATGCCACTCAATTTCCAACCAACGAATGGCTGCGAACCAACCATAGCTCCAGTTGATCCACCCCTTTCCCTGTTCGCGTATATAACTCCAACTTCGGCCTCATCGAAGTATTTCTGTATTTCTCCCGGGTCCTCTGTAAATATACCTCCCGTAAGTCCATAGTCGGAGGCATTTACCCTTTTTATGGCGTCATCAAGGCTTTTGACCTTAACTATGGCCAGAAAAGGCAGAAACAGTTCATTCTTGATTATGTATGAGTCCTGAGGAAGATCGGTTACTAACGTTGGTTCCACGTAATATCCCGGTCTATCAAGAATCTTTCCACCTGAAATAATCTTCCCATCCTTTCTGGCCTTTTCAATTGCATCCTTGAATTTTTCGATTGATTCCTGATTGATCACCGGACCAAGGTATGTATCAGCCAACCTTGGATCGTCCAGTTTCAATTTTTCAGTGACCTCTTTTATCCTTTTCACAAAATTATCGTAAATTCCCTCTTCAACATAGGCTATAGAACAGGCACTGCATTTCTGGCCCGAATAACCGAAGGCAGCCCTGTACACGCCATTAACTGCCTTTTCCAGTGAAGCCTTGTTGGTGACAATTATAGTATCCTTTCCTCCCATTTCGGTAATTACAACTTTTGGCCTATCCCTGGTAGCATTCTTGAAGATATCCATACCTGCCTGCCTTGATCCAGTGAAGAGGACTCCTGAAATGTCCCTGTGTGCAACAATATATGGGCCTATAACGCTTCCCTTGCCCGAAATGAATGCCAGCGCGTTTCTCGGGACACCCGCCTCATAAAGGGTCTTTATATAAAGATATGAACTTAGGGGAATATTGCTTGACGGTTTTAATATGACTGCATTTCCGGTAATAAGTGGACCTGCAACCATACCAACTGTTATTGCATAGAAATTGAATGGGGCAATAACGGCAAATATACCGTAAGGCTTCATATAACTGACACTTTCCTCATTTTCATATCCTTTTCCAGTGAATCTCACGAAGCCCTGGTTTTCAATAAGATTAAGGGCATAGTACCTCAGAAAATCTATTCCCTCATCCACATCGGCAACAGCCTCCATCCTTGTTTTTCCATTTTCATGGGCAAGAAGGGCCGAAATTAAAAACTTGTCTTTCGCAACAAGATCAGCAGCCTTAAGAAAGATCTGTGCTCTTTTAACATATCCCATACTGAACCACTCTTTCTGCCCAGTTTTCAATATCTCTACTGCCTTATCCACTGAATCCCTGCTTCCTGCCTGAAATGTTGCGATTTCTTTTCCATTAATCGGAGATACAAGTTTTACTTTTTCATTTTCCCTTATTTCGTCGCCTATTATATTTGGATATTCTTTATTTAGATACTTCTCAGCAGCTTTCACAGCATTCTCATATTGCTCGTGGAAATCTCTTTCCTTACCGGCCTTGCTGTATTTTACAAACGTTACTTCATTTTCGAATGGCATATTTTCATATTGCACATAACTAAATATAATTTTTTAGAGTTTAAAAGAATTGTACTTGTATAGCTTCGAACCGTTATATCCCCGGTCAGGATAATGTTGGATAGAACATAATCCCAACAAAAAAGCGTATTCATGAAAGTATACTGATATGACACGATGCTTCTGGGAGAGATCAGTGTTGAGAGTTTATCATGAAACTGGAAAACAGCGTTTAGAAACAGATAACTGAGAGTGAAACACTCAGGAATGAGAATAAAACCCTGAAGAAGAAACCCCTTATCTATGAGAATCCTCAAACTCCTTCATCACTGCAGCCCTTCAAACCAAAGACCGGCAATCTTCCTGGAAAGGGGGGCGCACCAAAAGGCCATAAGGGAGCAACACCCATACATAGAGAAACTGATGAGATCATCCATGTGATAGAGGAGAAACGCCCTGAATGCAGTCATGCACTTGGAACACCCTTATGGACGGAGAAACGGACCATATTCGACATCCCGCCTTGTAAACGCCGGTCAAGAGTTGTACGAAATCGCCGTGACATAATTGATCAACCTCATATACCTTTCGTCCATCTCCACACCTCGTGTCCGTAAAATCGTGATCCCTCTCCACATTAAGAAATGGATCAAAATTAAACCGGCGATCGGGATCACTTTTATTCCGGCAAAAATACACAAAAATCAACCGGCGATTACAAGGTCTGATAGCGGATCACGGACCTATCAGTATATTGCATCCATGCTTTCGAAATGGAGGCTTAAAGGAAAAGGAATTTTTTTCAGGGATAGATAAATTATTGGGAAAAGAGCTGTGTGAATTCGGCTAAGTTATACAAGTACAAAAAAAAGAAAGGATCTCTTTAACATTCTGGGGGTAATCTCATTCCTCCTGCCACCCGATATTTGATCATATCCCTATATTCCCGTGCTTTGAATCCGTATGAACGCTTGAATCCAATACGGATTTTGTCCTTCACTCCTTCCACAACATTAGAATTTATTTCAAATTTGATGAATTCAAGAATCCCATTTAGATGTCTTTGTACGCTCTTCCGATATCACAAAATGTGAATGAATAAAGGTTTAAAAGTTACCCCCAAAGAGTTGAAGAGAACCAAAA
>JAKADQ010000060.1 GCA_021820405.1 Thermoplasmata archaeon
AATATATGTCGGTAATCATGTACCTCTCGGGAAAGCTTGAAAATAACAGTGTCTATTCAAAGATATGGTACGACGAGAAAGAAAACACAATCGGGAAAAAGAAAAGTACAAGAATGATCTATTTCATGAACGTGGGCACAATACCCGACGATTCTGATTATAAAGTGATCGACGTCAATGGTAGAAATCTTGGTCAACTCAGCGACAAATTTGTTGAAAGGATGGTTCCCGGGGATATTTTTGTTTTAGGGGCAAGAACATATTCCTTCATAAAGTCCAGAGGAAACCGTGTAATAGTCAGGGATGCAACAGGATTGAAACCGACCATTCCATCCTGGACTGGCGAGATGCTTCCAAGGTCATATGATCTGGGGAAAATGATCGGGCAATTCCGTGCCAGAGTTTCAGAGGATATCGAAAAGGATAATCCGGAAACTATTGAAAAATGGTTGACGGAAAATTACCATATTGATAAAAATGGCGCAAGAAGCATCATCTCATATGTTGATGCACAGAAAAAATTCGGTATTCCCACTGATGATCATCTTTTGGTTGAAGGATACATAGATGATAATCTATACAGTGCTATCTTTCTGATCCCTCTTGGCAGGAGAGTAAATGATGCTCTCTCAAGAGCGTATGCACAGGCCATCTCAAATCATTATGAGATAAATACACGTGTTACCGTTACTGATGATGGGTTCATGCTTACGTTCGAAAGGAAGATCGATCTTTCGGATGTGGTAAAACTCATAAATAGATCAAATTTTGTGGATTACGTCAAAAAGTCAATCTTCAATACAACAGTGTTTAAGGAAAGGTTCAGGCAATGTGCCACCCGTTCCCTGATGGTACTCAGGAGATATAAGGGCCATGAGGTATCCGTCGTTATGCAACAATTGCGTAGTGATAAGGTTCTAAAAGCCCTGGAAAACATTCCGAATTTCCCTGTAATCACTGAAACGTATCGAGAAATAATGAATGATATGATGGATGTCCCATCCGCTCTGGATTATGTTTCAAATGTAATAGACCGAAATTCAATAAAGATAAGGGATTACAGCACAGAAACCTGTCCATTTTCTCTTTCCCTGGTTCTTTCGGGGGTTTCTGACGTGGTTCTGATGGAGGACAGGGCGAAGCTTCTCAGAGAGCTTCAGAGCAGAATCATCGATAAAACCTATGGATCAGAATACACTGATTTTAAAATCAGGGAACCATCGAAGGTCGAGGCATTTTACTCCAAAAAAGTTAAGAGAATCATGAATGAATATGACCTGATAGATTTATTCTCTCACTTTCCCTTCATGGACATATCCAAATCTCGTTTCAATTCCCCATTTCCGTACGCAGATATTGATGTGGCCGGAATGTGCCGTGATATTGCAAATAGAGGATTGATTGTAAGTGTATATATTAGGGGGATTTACTGGACACTGCCAGAGAGAGTATTTCTATTCAAATCATTGTTCAAAAGAAAGAGAGAGCTGACAACGGAAGATCTCAGGGTTCTGGACGCGTGCAGTATGAAGACTATGGGGGAAATAGTTAAGGAGGTCAATTTTGCAGAAGATACTGTAAAAAATTCATTGCTCAATCTGGAATCGATGTATCTTATTCAAAGGAAGTTTCGTGGCGATAAGATTGTGTATCAAAAATCACAGGAGCCAGAGCAGGCCAATTACAGCGCTGAAGATTTGGTATATGACACATTAAAATCCATGGGTCCCATGACACTGGATGAAATATCCATTAAACTTCCGATGGAAAAGGAGATTCTTGAAGAAACTATATCTAATCTGAAAAGTGATGGAAAGATAGTGGAAGATTATATAACCCCAGTTTTTGCAAAGCAGTTCATAATAAATGGGGATCTAGAGGCAATACTCGGAATGGATAGCGTTGAACCATCAGAGATAAGGCTCGGCAAATATATGAGACGGTTTTCTTCTGCTGAGGAATACTTCAACTCTATAGGATTTTATACAAATCCTGATTCTATGATTTTGAGATTAGAAGAAAACGGAGACACAAAGGAACCTGAGGATATCATAAAGGGAAGATATTTCCGCCACAAGCAAACAGTTATGAACAGGAATCTGGGCATGGCTCTTCAGAAGCTCAGGGAAGATGAGCTTAATGAACAGGAAAAAATTCTCATGAATTTTTTAAAATATGGAAGAGCAACCCTAGAAGCAGTTTCCAGAGGGACCTCAATTCCAGTAAGGGAGCTGAAGCAGGTCATGAAATCCCTTGAATTCAGAGTGCTTGTAGATTTTAATGGTAACACTTATGGGAGGCTGCCGGAATCCAGAATGGAAAGAAGCGAGGCAATGAAAACATTACTTAATTTTACCGGCCCGGCCACTCAAAACGAAATAATGAGAAGCTTCTGGTTTAACATTGGAAAAGATGATCTTCAGGGAATCAACAGCATCAGAGGTAAAAATGGAATATACTATGGAGAATTATTGAAATATCCGACGGAAGATATAATCCTGCCAGTTTCAGATCCTGTGATCATATTCATGGGAAGGCTGGTTACTGAAAGCAGCGGTTTCACTCACGCTTTTTATTGCAAAGGCAGGATGATGGCTATTATGAATTTGACCATAATGCCTGAGGCACTCTGGATCGATCAGATTGAATTTGAAGAATCCGAAGCTCAGGATAAATTTTGCGAATACGTAGAAAATCACTACATTTCAAATGGTAAGAGTGTAATCGTTACAGACCCAATGGAAAAGGTACGGCTTGGATTTACTCAGCACGGATATAAGGAATCAAACGGAATACTTTTGAAGGGATCTGACAGTTTCAATGCTCTTTACATGGATTCCCTTTTCAAGTATTCCATAAGACATTACGGCAACACAATGGTAAAATCAGGAAAGGCTTTAGAAAATATACATGGCTCTTATCTGGGAATAAGAGACAATAGTGAGGCAACCGTATGGGGAATACGCTCTATCGATCTGGATAGTTATTTTTATTCGGAGATTATTTTCTCCTTCTATGGGCCTCTTGGCCTAACCTCAAAGGGAACCATTGAAACGATCTCGTTATACAGGACAATGAGAAAAGTGAATCTGAATGATACTGATCATAAGGTTCTGAAATTTATTATGGAGTATCCTGCAAGTGAAGATGAAATAATAGAGAATCTTTCAATTCAATATGACAACGTAAGGGAATCCATACAGAAATTGTGGGTCGGGGCAATAATATGCAAGGATGTAAGATCAAAGTACAGGTTTGTCGTGGAGAAGTTTACAGAAGATGAAGCAGCATATATAATAATAGAAAGGATAATTTCTTTAATCGGGTTCATAAATTTTGATATTTTCAATAAAATAACCTTGAGTGATGATAGAACTCTCTATGAAAAAATAATTACAAAGATTGGAAAAAAGATGAAGTTCAAAAGTATATTCGTTCTGGACGGGAAGATGTTTGTTCTAACAGGCGATGATTTCATGAATGAGAAAAAGGGTAAAAGTATTGGAATCATACTGAGTCCAAGGGATTTAATCTATAATATATTTAAAGGCATTGTAAAGGCAAATTTTGGTGGCATGAGAAAATTCATATATTTCGTGGATGGAAATCCAGTTCTCTCGATGGACACTCACAGAATAAAGAATGAACTGACCATAGAACACTTCGACGGTGATCTCTCAAAGAAGAGAGAATGCATAAGGTCACTTTCCGAGTTCGGTTATTCTGTAAAATTTCAAGGAGAGATTAATTAAGTTTATAACTTCATTTATATATGAGTTTTGATGATAAACTACCTCTTGGTAATAACTGGCATTAACGCAGTAATTTCGGCATTTTTAATGATAGTTTCCTGGAAAGCCCTTAGAAGGGGGATTTCAATAGTGAAATACATATTTCTATATTTCGCATTAATCATGGTTTCCTCATTAGTAATTTCACTGCAGTATTTCGGTATTCAGATCTTTGCCCCATACACCCAGGCAATATTACAGGTAATTGACCTGATTATGCTGATACTTGTTTATGCGGGAATAATGAGGGGAAAATAAATTTGAGTGATGAAAATTCGTCAAGGGATCGCATTCTGAAGATGATAAGGGATAATCCTGGCATCCATTTCAGAGCTATTCAGAGGGAGAGCGGCCTTGCCATTGGGCAGGTTGAATATCATCTGTATAAATTGGAAAAGGATGAAGAAATTACTGTAAGGAAGGATGGCAAATTCAAGCGTTATTTTCCATATTCCACAGGAGAATCATTAAAAAAGTCACTTGGTTTTCATCTACGTAATAAGACCGGCAGAACGATTATATTTCTATTGATGAATAGGGGTTCAGTTTCAGAAGGGAAACTTAAGGAAAGAGTCGGGGAAAACTGGGAAGAATCAGTAAAATTGCTGATGGATGAAAATCTTGTGACTAAGGATGGAAATCTATACAGATTGAAGGATCCAGAAAAAATAAGAGATTTCATAAAAAGGTCAAGAAAGAGCTTCTTAGAAGAGCTGGCGGACAGCTTGATAGATCTTTTTGATGAATGGAAACAGGATTAATATCGCTTCCTCCTGTATGATATATAACCGGCGCCGATCAGAATGGTACCGAAGACTATACCTCCTACAAAGGCATAAACGTTGTTTTCAATTTCAGCTATTGCCTGTGTTATTGGTGTTGAAACGGTTACTGTTTTTAAAGGGAACGATGAAGGTAAGGTAACATACGGATCATAGCTTATATTATTGTATTTCCCGGAATAAGGTATAACCAGAAAATAGACGTAGAATCTATAAAAGTGGTAAGACACGAGAGTTGAATTCATTTCCTGTCCATTATATATATAACGTGAGTTCAGGGAGAAAGTCATTTTATGCTTTGTATTATTAAATGGCATTACAAGCCCATTAAGTTCCATTTTCATTCTCTTCTCGTTGAATTTCTCAGCTATACCATGTCCGAATCCCTTTCCCTGGTATACTGCCATTGGAATTATTATCTCGCCAGGCAGGTTTCTTGTATCGTGTATACTGAAGTGATATGAAATTGAAAGACTGTTTGTGCTGTTAATCATCAAAGTGGTATTGTTTGTTCCATTAAGTTCAAACACTTTTGTAACTTTCGATATGTTTATGGTAATGTTCTGGTAGTCCGTTGCTGTATTGAAAATTCCATCCCTCATATCGCCAGGAAATCCATTAATTCCAAGTCTGCTGCTTGTATTGGCACTATAAGTATAGTTTAGTTTTCCATGTGCAAGTATATGCCAGTGAATATGTGGGTAAAGCCCCGGAACTCCCATATTCATATAAAATCTCATAAAATTAGGATTGAAAAAACTCAAAGTCGTATTTCTCCCACCTATTGATATGTTCATCTCTGGTGAATTGGCAAAACTTATATGAACCGCACCGGCATCCTGGGCAAAAGGTTCTGAAATTGGTACTATCATCAAGGATGCAACCAGAACGAGGATTAATGTTCTCAACATAAAAGTATATTTTACGCTATTAAACTTTTTTTGGTACAATCATTTTATGAAAATTCTTCCTCAAGTTCTATTATAACCTGATTCAGAACGTCTTCAAACGTAACACCTGAATATTCTCGTAGCCCTCCCATTTCTGTTCTAAGCTTGGCGATGTAATTTTCACCATTTTCCTTCTCTTCATCCTCTTTGGACAATTCTATGTTGCAAATCATCTCCTGCATAAAAAACACCTGAATCCGTATGAAAACTCCATTATTTAATAATTACTTTCAAACAAAGTAAGAAAATAGAAGGTAATCAGAATACTACTTAAAATTTAATGAAAACCCGTCCAAGATTCTTTTTATTCTTAATCTCCTCAAATGCGATATTGACATCATTCAGAGGGATAGTCTTTGAAACAACCGCCTTGATCTTTCCCTTTGCTGACATATCTAGAGCTCTTTCCAGATCATACCTTGTAGAGGATATGCTTCCATGCACACTGTTTCCTTTCAAGATCAATATCCCAAGTGGAAGTTTTGGTGCACCCGGTGTGAGATTTCCCACTACTACCATTCTTCCTCCGAAGGCCAGAGATCTGAAAGAATCAATGAATGTGGCGTCACCTGTATTTTCCAGGGATATATGCGCACCCTCCTGCCATATTTCCTTTACCTTCTTGCTGAATCCATCTCCAGCACTTATCACGTGATCTGCACCAAGACTGTAAAGATTCTCTATCTTCCATTCTGAACTGGTGACTGCCATTACTTCAGCACCATATGCTTTTGCTATCTGTATGGCGTGAGATCCAACTCCTCCTCCTGCTCCTGTTATGAGAACACGTTTTCCCTCGCTGATTCCTCCAACCACATCAAGTGCATGAATAACCATTCCGGTAACACAGGCGGCAATTGAAGAGAGTTCCTCAGGAACATCCTTCGGTACCTTTACGAGGCTTCTCTGACTTATCCTAACGTACCTTGAGTATGCACCATCAATGTTTTCCCCTAATGTTTTCTTATATTGACACAGATTCTCCCTTCCGGATATACAATTTTCGCAGTGGCCACATGGGATATATATCAGGCTGGAAACCCTGTCCCCTTTTTTGAAGTAATCAACGCCTTCTCCAACTTCTTTTATAATTCCGGATAGCTCATGGCCTGGAACAATTGGAAGATTCAATCTGGGAAAAAAACCATC
>JAKADQ010000061.1 GCA_021820405.1 Thermoplasmata archaeon
GCCTGTACGAGGCAAAATACAAGGAGGGGGCAATTTTAACAACGCAATTTGAGAGCACCGGAGCAAGAAGGGTCTTTCCATGTGCAGACAATCCGTCTTCAAAGGCAGTTTTTCGTATAACCTTAATCATAAATTCCGACCTTGAGGCAATTTCAAACATGCCAGTCGAATCTGAAAACAAAAATGCTAAAGGAAAAAAGATAGTGAAATTTCAGGAAACCCCAAGAATGTCAACCTATTTGATCTATCTTGGAATAGGAAAATTCTCGACCAGAGAAGGAAAATCGGGAAACACAACAATCATATTAACTGCCCCCAGAGGCCACCTCACAGATTCTGAATTTCCCATAGAGATAACCTCTGAGGTTCTTAAAAGATTCAACAGATATTTTCAGATTGATTATGTACTGCCGAAGGTTCACATAATTTCTGTTCCAGAGTTTGCAGCCGGGGCCATGGAAAACTGGGGAGCAATAACATTCAGGGAAATCTACCTTAACATAGACAGATCCACAAGCCTTTCAACCTACAAAGCAACAGCAGAGGTTATAGCTCATGAACTGGCCCACCAGTGGTTCGGAAATCTGGTCACAATGAAATGGTGGAACGATCTATGGCTTAACGAGAGTTTCGCCACATTCATGAGTTACAAAGTAATTCAGGAGATAAAGGAAAGATGGAACCCAGTGGGCGATCAGATATTTATGAGGACCGAAGGGGCGCTCAGAAACGATTCCTTTGAAATGACGCACCCGATCGATGCCAGGGTCAATGATCCCTCTGAAATTGCGGAGATATTTGATGAGATATCCTATGGGAAGGGTTCCAGCATTTTGAGAATGATCGAGACTTACATGGGCGCAGACAACTTCAGGAAAGGAATCGTATCCTATCTGAACAGATTCAAATATTCAAACGCAGAAGGCACAGACCTGTGGCAAAGCCTCGAAAAGGAATCTGGAATGGAAGTTTCAAAAATTATGGAGGCATGGATAAGGAAGGAAGGCTATCCAGTGATTCAAGCCCATCTTGCGGGAAATAAAATAAAAATGAAGCAGGGAAGATTTTTTGGTACCGGAAAGATCAGCTTTGGCGATATCTGGCCCATTCCTATGGTTATTAAGAGAGGGGAAAAATATGAGAGCATTCTTATTGAAAGCGAGGAAATGGAGATTGATTCAGAAAATATTGTTTCATTTAATGGGAATTCCGCTGGGTTTTATAGAGTGCTTCTTTCGAATGAACTGTCCGATCACATACTCTCAAAATCCAGATGGATGAATGAATTCGAAGCTTACAACTTCCTTTCAGACAATTATGCAATGTTCTCTGCGGGACATATTGATTTTGCTGAGTACGATCGCAGAATCAGGTCACTATGGGACAGAGAGGAACCCATGGTGGTAAGAGAAATATCTAGAGAACTTGATCTGCTTTTCACACTTTCCAGGGGAAATAATATCATCGAACACAGGATCAGGGATTTCTATGAAAAGCACAGGGATATGAAAAAGGAGGATCCTGAAGAACCAAACGTTAAAATTGCATACAACACAATGCTATCAGTCTATTCAAAGGCCGGGAAAGAATACAGAAAGGAACTTGCCTCGAAGTTTGACCGGTTCTTTGAAGAGGAACCCGAAGCAAGAGCCATGATTGGGCGTGCCTATGCGGCAGAAAACGGTAAGGCTGAAAAAATAATAGGTATGATTCAGAGAGCGAACAATGACGAAGATCGTGTGAAACTGATCGGAGCTTTGGGTTCTATCAATAACAGGGAAGAGCTTCGAAAGGGTTTTGAATTTGTGATGGAAGGCGGAATTAAAAAGCAGGATCTTCCGTCATATATTGTCAGCCTAGGCACAAATATGTGGCAGAGTCCATTTTTCAATGAAAGTTTCACTCAAATAATGGCTAAGTTAGAGTCAGTTTTCGAGGCTTCCCGGACGACCACTAGAACAATGGAGAATACTCTGCCATTTTCAACGCTGGAAAGCGATGAAATTCTCCAAAAGATAGAAGTTTCTCCAGAAATGGAAAAGTACCAGAAAACCATGAAAAGAATCAGGGAACTGAGGAGCATATATCTTAATGTGGCAAATTCAATGGCGAAATAAATTTTTAATCACAACATTAAATTTTTGAGTGTTTTTTTTGATATTACTGAATATGGCCACAAAAGATAAGGATACATACTGGCATTTTTGATTTCTATCTGAATCTTTCAGCCTGTCTGTTCCTTTCTCTCCTTCCCATGTCAAAGGAGTATATCAGAAGTATAACCCCAATTACAAGTGCAGTTAGGCCGAAGTAAGCCCCTGCTTCAAGATAGTATGGGAGAGTTCCAAGGTGAACACTTATACTGGAATTTTTATCTCCGTGGTTGACCACGTATAGATGCCATTCGCCATTCTCTGTGGCAACCATTGATTTTGATACCCCGGCGCCTGTGAAATTAGCCTCAAGAAACTTCTGCCCGTCCGGCGATTTCAAATATGTTGTGAAATTATTCGATGTATTACTCCTGATTTCCACTGTGTAACTCAGAGGTTCGCCAGCAGAAGTATTGATTGAAAAAACAAGTGGTGAGGAAGTGGTGGAGTCTTCATGGGTGAAGCCGTTTATCGTACTGTATATTCCAAATATGGACACGCTGAATACCACCACTGAAACAATCAGCAATACGATGCCAATTTTCAATGCGGTCTCGCTTTTAAGAAACATATTTAAATCACCACTTCATACTAATAGTTATTTTAATACTTCTATTTTTTCAAATTCCGATTCTTTGAAGGCAATGTTATCTTCCCTCAATGTTCTTTTTATTATATCCCTGTCAAGTTCATCCGGTATTTTTTTCCTCTCAACGGTGAATCCCTTATAAGTTTCCCGTGCAGATTTCAGTCTGCTGCGCTCTTTTCTTATTCCTTCTATTATTTCAAGGACTGCGCCAAATTTTTCATAATCCTCTTCGAATCCACCCTTAATTTCAGGCCACCCTTCGGAATGGACAGATTCCCTCATCCCCAACATACTATAGGCCTCCTCTGTTATGAAGGGGATAATGGGCGCATACATCTTCATTATAGCTGCGGCAAACTCTCTCGCGCATCTTCCAATCTCATTTTTCTGATCTTCGGTGCCATTCTGTGAATAGTACTTGATCATTTCAAGGTAATTATCGCAGAAATTCTGCCAGAACAGATTATCAATTTCGAGCCTGGCCTTTGATATATCAAAGGAATCGTATGCGTTCTGAACCTTTTCAATGGTTTTATCCAGCGCACCTCTCATCCATCTGTTGAATGGCAATTTATAGATGGTTCGATCCCCACCTTCCGGAAGAGAGGAAACCAGTTTGATCGCGTTGTATATTTTCACGACGGTTCTCTTTCCCCTCACCAGTTCCTGATCCTTCAGGTTAATATCCTCATATATGGACGATGAAACTGCCCAGAGCCTCGTTGCATCTGCTCCATACTTTGAAATTATTTCTTCGGGATAGACAACATTTCCCTTACTTTTGCTCATTTTTTCTCCCTTTGAATCAAATACATTGCCACTTATTATGATCTCATTCCACGGGATATGGTTATAATGCACCAATGATCTATATATGGTGGTAAACGCCCAGGTTGTAATAATATCGTGTCCCTGGAACCTTGCAGACATGGGATAGTGTTCCTTCAGATTTGCGTGATTCATCGCGATTGTTGGGGATATGGAGGATGTAAACCATGTATCGAGCACATCTCTTTCGGGGGTAAGATCTGTTGAGTCACATTTATCGCAACGGAGATCATTTTCAAACCTTGGATCTATGGGCAATCTTTCCTTTGGGGGTATCACTACTGAATTGCATGAATTACAGTAAAATACCGGAATCGGTATTCCAAGGAATCTCTGCCTTGAAATACACCAGTCCCATTTTAAACCGGTTATCCAATTTTCATATCTTATCCTCATGAAGTCAGGGTACCATCTGATCTTTCTCCCCTGTTCAATCAGTTCATCCTTCAAATCCAGATATTTAAGGTACCACTGCTGGCTTACACCTATTTCTATGGGAGTTCCGCACCTTTCGTGTGTATTTACCGAGTGTGTGATCTTCTCCCTTTTTACTTCATACCCTTTTTCTTTGAGTATATCCTTAATCTTCTTTCTCGCCTCATCGATCTTCATTCCATCCAGAATGCCACTATCATGTATGCGCCCATGGTCATCTATAATATTCTTCAACTGGAGATTATGTTCCTTCCAGATTTCGTAATCATTCTGATCCCCAAAGGTGCATATCATTTCTGCTCCTGTGCCCTTATCCTTGATGACTCTGCTATCACTGATCAAGGGTACCTCTTCTCCGTATAATGGAATTTTAAACCTCACGTTTTGCATTTCTTTAATTCTTTCGTCCTCTGGATTCACTGCAATTGCTACGCAGGCCGAAAGCATTTCAGGCCTTGTTGTTGCTATTATTATCTCCCTGCCATCTTCGGACTGGAATTTCAGGTACACAAAGTCTGTTTCCCTTTGAGAATCTTCCATTTCTATCTGGGATATGGCAGTTCTACAAGTTGTGCATTTTACGGTCATTCCATACTCTCTGTATGCTCTTCCTGAACTGTACAGATCCAGAAACATACTCTGGGCAATCTTCCACGATTCCTTTGAATATGTTGTATAAGCATTATCCAGGTCCGCACTCAAGCCAGCTCTTCGAAAGAAAACTTTCATCTTTTCAATTGCCTCTCCGGAAACCCTTTTGCAAGCTTCCAGCACATCATTTAACTCCATTTTAGATGTATTGATTTTTAGTTCTTTTTCTACGAATCTCTCTGTTGCCAGGCCATTATTGTCAAACCCAAAGGGATAAAAGACTCTAAACCCTCTCATTCTTTTGTATCTTGCAATGATATCCTGATGTGGATAGGAATAGGCATGGCCCATATGCAATGAACCCGAGACAGTGGGCGGTGGAGTGTCGATTGAAAATAATCTTTTCCCTGTTATATTGTCAAAATTAATGTGGCCAGGTTCCTTTTTCCATATTTGTTCCCACTTTGTCTCCATTTGTTCCACATCTAAATCCATGAGGAGTTAATTTAAAACTTTTTAAAACACTTTCTCTATATGGGTTCAATGTGATAGCATGCCAGATCAGGAAGAAATAATAAGGGAGATGGGAAAAAGAAATTCCAATCTTAGAAAGGAATTTTCCCAATTGGGGAAAAAAACAAATCATACAAATATCTCAATGATAGTAAACGAAATAACCTCTGCAATGGAAAAATATGCATCCTGCCTTAAAAGGAGAAAAACCAATGCAAATATATCCAAACATGAGGATCTTGGAATTTCACTTTTCAGGGTGGTTAAGGAACCAGATCCTGAGAGTTTACAGAGTGTTTTACTGTACATATCAGGAAAGATTTTGGATGAGGTTCAGGAGGACAGAAAGATTTCAAAAAACCTTAACTCTCAATGTGTTAACACATATATCGACGGTTTGGAAAGCCTCAGGATTAATATCGAATATCTTTATCACAATCTTGTGGAGAAGCAATTATGAACGAGAAAACGGCATTTATCGGAACGAAAGGAGACGATGCCAGCTATACAATATACAACTATTTCCTTTCCAGAGACGATCAAAAGGAAAGATATTATCTAGTAGAAGGAAGATTGCCATTGCTCACGGATACCGAAAATATAGTTGATCATAAATACCACATAATTGTCTTCCTCAGTAGGCATTCATCTGAAAGGAAAGTCAATTCAATAACTGTCCACCCAGTGGGTAATTTTAGCAGTGCAGACCTTGGAGGCAAGGAACGAGAATTATGCCCATCCGCACCGGAAATTCAAACGGCTATGCTGAGAAAGATGATAGAGGTGTACAGGGGGGAAAAATATCAGGTAACCTTTGAGGCAACACATCACGGGCCACTCACAGAAAGACCCATAATATTTGCTGAAATAGGTACGGAACCAGAGAACTGGCATGATCCGGACGCACTTAATACACTTTACAGGGGCGTTACCGAATATGAGGCACACGAGTACAGCAACTATGTGGCTGCAGGGGGAGGACATTACGCCCCAAAGTTTTCCTCCTACATAGTGGAAAATAAGGTAAACATAGGCCATATTATTTCAAAGTATAGATTGGAAGAGATCAGCGAAAGGGAAATAGAAATGGCAATAGAAAAAACACCCAAATGCAAAGGATTCATTGTCGATAAAAAGGGGACAAAATCTGATGGATATTCAAAAATTAAGAAAGTATCTTCCGAAAAGGGCCTTGAAATAATAAATATTTAATATTAAATTATAAGAATAATTACTACCATATTTAATCAGGTAACGATGGAGCCTTTAATAAAGCGATTAAGGGTTTTTTCCAAAATTTTTACAGAATCAGGTCATTATTGTAATAGACAGTAATTTTCGTATTCAATAATTAACATTAATATTATTTTATTTTCATATATTTAATTACTTAAATGTGTAATTATATACAATATAGAATTTTTATATTTTCAATGAAAATCAGGGTCGGCATTTAATATTTTTTTTCCAAATTTTAACTAACCTTTATATACTAATTTACAATTCCAAAACGATCTAAAAGATCCGGTGAAATAAAT
>JAKADQ010000062.1 GCA_021820405.1 Thermoplasmata archaeon
CGAAGGTTACCATATTTGTTGACGATAGCCCCAAGGCCGCTCCGATCAAGCCAAGAAAGGGTATGAGAGTGAAAGAAATCGCAATATTTGCAATCAGGGAGGCAAGGGTCGAATATATGAAGATTGATGTCTTTCTGACAGAAGATATTGCCTGCGTGAGCACATTCTGCGAAATGAAAATTGCAGGTATAAACATGAGAATCATCAGTGCATACTGCCCGGAGACATAATCCGGCCCTGCCACAAAATATAAAATCATAGGGGAAAGTGCTGCAATTCCAAGGGCTACTGGAACATAGAAATAGTAGAGGAGCAGGGAAGATGCACCAACATTTTCCCTGATATTTTCACGGTTGTTGTTTCCATAAAATTCCGAAAACTTTGGAAGAATTATATTGTTGAATGGAATTGAAATAAATCCTATCCCGGACATTATTAAAATGGAAAAATTATAGATTCCAAGATAGGTGGTGCTCATCAGATAGGTTACCACAAATCTGTCGGTGTATCCTGCACCATAGCCCAGAAGGGATGAAAGTAGAAGTGGCAGTGAATACACGAAAATACTGCGGCTTCCGACGACCCTGTGTGTCTTTCGCATATAGCCTCTTGCAAGGATGGCCAGCACGTAAAAACCACTCACGGATATTCCGATAACCAGGCCAAGAATCCATCCATAAATTATTGCCATAAGTGAGTGCCCGGTATAAGCCAGCAGAAGGGCCCCGAAATAGTATATTACCCATATAAATACAGATATAATTGCCGAAGCCCTGAACCTTTCAAAGCCAAGTATTGCACCGTTAAGTATGGAAAACATAATATTTCCAAATAATACAATTGAAAGCATCTTTACGTATAAGGTGTAGCCAGGGGTCTTGATAAAAAGCACGGATATGTATGGTGACAATATGTACAGAACTATGGAACCCATGCCGGCTATGACACTCCCGATTAAAAGTATGCGAAGTACAGTTTTACCTGGTGAATAAACATTTGAATTAAGATTTGAAGATATAAAATGGGTTATTGCACTGTTAAGCCCAACAGTAAATAGTATTCCGAATAGACCAACGATGGCTATAAATATGGCCAGAACACCCATATCGCTTTGATCAAAAATACGTGCAGCCAGTATATAGAAAAGGGAGCCGGAGATAAGTTGAACGCCATTTCCCACGAATTGAAATATGGCACTTATTCCAACGTATTCCTTTTCTGCCCCTAATTCCATTCCCGCTGTTATGTTTTGACGGATAAATAATCTTTCTGAGAATTTCAGGATTGTTATATTTCGAGGATAACAGATGAGGCGAGCAAAGTTTATTAATGAACAATGAATAAAAATTCACAATGATTCTGTCCAAGGCTCTTCCGGCCCTATTTCTGATCATAATCCTTCTCTTCTCAGGGCTGGTGCTGGCTAATTTTTATCGTTCATCTGAAATTCATCCTGATGTTTTGTCCTACATACCTGAAAACACAAATGCTGTGGCATATCTAAGTGAAGAATCCGGAAATGCAATTCTGTTCCATTCAAACAACTCCTCAGGTATCCTGTTTCTCATGAAACAGACTTCCATCGCATCGATAGTTCCTCCAGTTATAAAGGAAAGCAGTAATTTGAGTGTTGCACAGATATACTGTTTCCAGGGAATTCCCTTATATGAATTAACACAAAGAAGAGGTAATGAGACGCAGATTTCGGGGATACCTTCCCTGATCCTGAAAAATTTCGGAATCTCAGATGAACAGGTAATATTTGCTTCCCCAAATCCAGGAATCTTTATAATTGGCAATATATCAACCATTGAAGAATCGATTTCTGATTCATATTTGAATCATGAAAATGGACTGCTTCATGATCTGAATCTTTCTGCAAGGTTTTCCTTTGCATATATTATAGATTCAAATCAGGTCAAAACCATCACAGGGAATTATTCTAACGGCATTCTTACTTCAAGAATCCTTACGGGAAGCATAAGAGAAGCAGTAGGGATTTCACTAACACTTCAATATTTGTTGGGAAAGGGATTTATTGCTCTTCCCGAACTTGACAGCGTGATCCTGATTTTTCCGGGGAATAACAGTTTCGTTTTTCTTCAGTACTCACTGATAAGGAACATATTATCCATGGATGGTGTTAACGTTTGATGTTCAGATTCCTCAGAATGACGACGTTTTACATCAAACATACAGTAAGATCCAGGGCTTTTATCTTCATGATAGCATTGAACATAGTCATATCGGCACTCCTTGGTTTACTTCTTATGTATTCCACTGCATTGCTGAAAAGTTTTGTTCCTGGTAATATTCACGGAAATGGCCTCCCCATAATCCTCGATGAGAGGCTTTTTAACTTTCAATGGGCAAATATAATGATCTATATACCAGTATTATCTGCTGCATTCTTCGGTTCAACGGCACTTCCGTACGAATATGAAAGGGGGACCATATACAACCTGGCCTCGTTCCCAGTCAATAATATGGAAATAATAATGTCAAAGATAACAGGAGCCACTATACTTTCCTTTGCCTCCACGATGGTGCTGGTGTTGTTCCAGTTGGTGTTCTTCACCGTGCGTTTTGAGGCACTGCCTGGAATGAGTTTTCTTCTTTACATTTTGATTCTGCTTCTTGTGACATTTTCAGATGTGTGTTTTGCCGTGGCTGTCAGTGCCTTTTTCAAAAATTCCGGATACTCATCCATTTCATTTCTTATTATCTATCTGGTAGTGTTCGATATACTTTCTTTGGTGGCAACAGGATCAGGGGCAATACCGCCTATTTTCATAAAAACAAATACGGATAGGATCATATACAGGATCTTTTTGAACGCAGACCCGTACTTCCTGACATATTCATTCTCCCTCTCGCCCCTGACAGGTATCCCCATATTTTACATTTCAACCATATTGATCTTCTATTCGGCAGCAACCATATTAATGGGATATATTGTTTTTTCCCTGAGGAGGTCCTTAAGGTGACAATTATTTCAGTCGAGAATTTGAAGATAAGAGCAGGTGAAAAAAACATTGTTGATATTGATCAATTGAAATTTGAATCACCTTATGTTTACGGAATACTGGGGCCAAACGGGTCAGGGAAATCAACTCTTTTGAAAGCCATCTGCGGAGTTGAGGGGAGCCACAATGGTATCATAGAAATGGATGATAAGGACGTAATGGCACAACATGAATATGTTTCATCTAACACTGGAAGCCTTATTGAAAGCCCGACATTTTACCCATATTCAACACCGCTCGAATTCATCAGTTATGTTTCTGAAATGAGGAATGGCAAGAGAACCAGAGAAGGAGATACTCTTAATGAAATAATAAGCATGGTAAATTTAGGGGAGAAGAAAAATCAGATAATGAAATACTTTTCAACCGGTGAACTTAAAAGAATCGGAATAGCCGCTGCAATTGCAGGAGACCCAAAATGTGTGATCCTGGATGAACCAACAGATAATATAGACCTCATCGGCAAGGATCTGATAACCGGAATTATTAAAAAAATGAAAGAAAAAGGAAAATTAGTTATAATTGCATCACACGATGTTGAACTCCTTCAGAATGTTTGTGATGAAATAATTTTTTTGAAAGAAGGAAAAATTGCGGAAATTGTTAACGTTAAGGAAGAATTAGTTTATTTTATAAAGATAAAGGGGACCTTCGATAAGAGCAGATTGGATCTATCTGATTTATCAGTGAAAATAGAAGGCGATCAGATAAGATTCAGGGGCGATTTTAACCAGATTCTGAAAAGGATCGTCAACCTTGATTTGCAGATAGAAGAGATAAATTTAAAAAATGTTCTTGATCAGGAATATAGAAAAATATTCTCAGACGAGATTTGACTCGTCCTTCAAAAGCTCTTTTACAAGGTTTTCGTTAAATACTCCGTTCTTTTGCTCTATTTCGAATATCAACATGTACTCGCCCTGAAATGCAACCATCGTTGTTTGATTGGCATATGGTATTTCGGTATATGTGCCATTATAGTAATATGGGTTAGTCAGTGTTGTGTTTGAAAAGGCAAAATCCCAGCCACTGTAGTTGCCGCTGATAACAGAATTACCGGCGCTGGACATGGTAAGATCAAACAGAGTCTTTGGAGCACTGCTTGATGAAAAACCAAGAATTGCTATTTCGGAAGTGTTCTGTAAACCGTAGTTCCAGTATTTTGCCTCAATACCGGTTAAATCACCGATTGTGTTATTCAAAATGGTTCTGTTTACGTTTGAAATTTGATTAGATGATCCTGTCATATTTATATATTCGTTCAGGAGTTTGCTGGTGTCCTTAAGATTGATAGCCATAACACCCTGTGCCTTGAAATTGATGCCTGACATTGTGTTGAGTTCACTGGAAGTGATCAGAACAGATGGCTGTCCCGGTGTGCTTGGGGATTTTAATTGAGATACCTGATTACTCAAAAGGGTCGTGAAATTTGTCACGTTGAGGAAATGGGGTGTGTAATACAGGAACATTATGTTATACGAGGAATAGTTTGCCAGCACTCCTTCCAGATACCATGAACCTGGTGCATAAGCCTGCGGGAAGAAATTGTCCTGGAGGGAAACAAATACGTATTCACTGGAACTCACAACACCAGTATCAAAAGATAATTTGGAACTGTTGTATGATGTTTTCCCATTAAAATGATCCATCAGCTCCTGTTTTATGGTATTTACCATATAACCAGGGACTTTGGAGTTATTGGAATGGGCAAAGGATATGAGGGCATAACCAGTCTGAGGTGGGACAAAAACCGCCATCTGGTAAGTATTGTATGATGCGTTATTGCCTACACCGAAGTATTCGAACGGGCTTGCAACACTACCCTGTCCAACCACAGCTGGGCTAACCTGAGCCTGTTCTACAAGAGGCACTGAGCTTTGCCCGCTTAAAAATGTGCTAGCATTAAGTGTCGAGCCTGAGGCTCCCACTGTCATCTCCCAGTGACCTCCTAAAGATTTGGACACAACGCTGGAAGTTACTATATTAGGTGCCCTCTGGCTTGGCGTCGACTGAAGAGTGCCAGCTGCTGGTGCCGTAGATGTATTAAAATTAAGCATCCCTGAAAAGTAAAGAGCTCCAACTCCAGCTACCAGTACAACAATCACAATCGCTATAACCGCTGTTATTTTATTACTCATATATAGCCATGATTTATATGAATATAAATATTTGGAACGCCAAAAAAATTCTTGGCTGAATACAATTATCTGAGATATTTCAATGTTTATTCTTTATCACTGATAGCAAGAAACATCCCAAAGTAACGTTCCACGTATCCATAAACAAATCTCATTTTTCTTTTCGATTCGCTTAAAAATCTGGACATTACAAGAATGTTCCAGAAACTGTCGGGTTTCGCCTGATCCACAATGTCCTGGTCTATTTCTTCCATTTCACCAAAGTTATTGTGTTCTATGCATCTCTTAAGTTTCTCCTCATAGACCTCAGCCTCCTGTGAGTAGCCGTATGGCCCATCCGCAGAATGAGTGTGTGCCTGGTCTGCGCTGAAAATTATTGAAACAGATTTTTCATAATTCATCAGTGTTCTTGCAAGGTGCATTCCAAATTCTTTTTGAGAATGCCTCCCTATACTTCGTGACTGCCCAATTAAGACAATAGGCCTTTTTTTAAAAAAATACAGAGGGATTGAGGTGCCAAAATCCATTGGAAACACTGATTCTTCTCCGGAATATGTTGCATACCTTACCTCTTCACCAATATCCCCCGATTCCCTGATTATATTCTCACAAAGTTTTCTTTCATTTTCCCAGTAATCCCTTAAATGCACAGATTTAAGTTTGGTATCGCTCAAAAATCTTTCTGTGTTAATGATACCAATATTCTTTGAAAGGTTTATTCCATGTGGTGACAGTACCACGATAACGTCGGAATTATCTGTACCTGCTAATTTTGATATTTCACTGTTGAGTTTTCTGCTGTGCTCGTTGGGGATATCGATTATTTCATCGCCATGCGGCATCAAATAGATTCGATTGAGTGCCATGAAATATGTAATATGATAACTGACATAAGCCTTAGTCTTGATATATATAATATGCAAATCCGATAGTGACTGAAACAAATCAAAGTGGGATAAATTTATATTGGCAGAATAAGACGTGCCTAACAAAAATTTATTTTCTTTATGATTTGAATAGAATTTCTCATAGTTGGCCCTATTATGCTGTATTCCATTTCTGGATTTTTTAAAAATTCACTCCAGTCAGAACACCATATTAAGGAAAATGCATAATTTCAGGTTAAATACATTCTTGAATTTCAGTTACCGATATAAGATTGATTTCATTGAGTAATTTAACAGAACTTCTTTTGAAAATTCAGAAAAACCAGAGAATTGACCAGTGGTTCGATTGCATTATCCTCTATGAAAAGGAAATTCGTCGAATTTTCTTAATCGAAAATATTTTCAACCTTGAGAAATGTTATCTATTTTTCACATAGGCAGAATGTATTGCCATGAATATCCTTCCTTACGAAATAACCATCACTATAGTGAGTATTCATCACCTC
>JAKADQ010000063.1 GCA_021820405.1 Thermoplasmata archaeon
CCTGTTGGGAGAATCCTTGAAAACGGTTGTTTCTTAAAAACATGAACCGGTCGATATCTTACTGAGGCATCAAGCGGGTTGTGGAGATCAATACACATGTAGCGTCAGGCTGCCGGATATGAGATTGGCGCTCCGATTGAGTCCATCTGGGAAATATCCATAAATTGCGGATTCTATGGATGAACTCCAATTGAGGAAACAGCAGGCTACTCCTGCAGCGGGTTCTTGAACCACGCCAGAATGGCCTCATTTTCACCCCGGAACATACTGTTTTTTCCTATCCCCCTCTTTCCAAGAGATTTAGTAAACATGTAGATCGACTTGTTCTGAAGGGTCACTTTCATGGGTGGTATAAGGCCTCTGGAATCCCTGAATCTTTTGAAAAATTCATCGTATCCCACCGATATGTCAGTAATGGAATCTCTTTTCACCACGTAAAGTGGGTCCATATCTGGAGTGTAGAAACGCATAGATCCTCCTGAGATTGATAGATAACCTTCATGTTTATGCAGGGGTTTGCCTATCGGTTGTGACGTATGGGCAGACACCCATCTTTCCCATGTGCTGATGCTGTCAAACTCATCCGAAAACAGCCACAGAGCTTCCAGCAGAAATCCGGCGGATTTAATGACATTCTCTATATACCTGCTCCTGGGGACGTCTCCCCTGTCCATATCTATGAGCTTTACTATCTTTTCATCCAGGGATATGCTTATCTTCTGGGCCATTGCTCCCCTCACCCATAGTGTATGATTTTCAAGCATTAATACTTTTCCTACTAGTAGGATTGTTCATATTTTCAGGTCACCATTGCAGTCAGGTAAAGAAGTCCCATAACGTCCAGAGTTATGCGTGAAGATTAGGAATAACATCTTTTTATGGTCAATCGAAAGGATTGAAGGCATGCTTCCACGCCTGATCTGTGCGATTTCTGCAATGAAGAGATGCATTGGTGTTTCACATCTTCGTGGGGAATAATTATTGTGATATTAGTAAACATCTAGAGTAATTAATTGATCATGTCTGTCCTTTAAACTTTATTCCATTCTGAAGCCTGGCGGGATTGTTTCGATTTCGTATCCATGTCCCAAATGATCTGGAGATTTAGTGTATTAGAGAGTTAGTACTTGGAGCTGATTCGGATGCATTGCATCTGATTTTCGCTTATCGATCTCATCCATTTTAAAAACGCATGGGGAAATGAAATATTCGCTTTCTAAAAACCGCTTTTTTCATTAAACTCTTGAATTAACAGTTTAGACGAATGAATATTGAAAGTTGAAATTTTATTCAAGGCGATCGTTGGGAAAATCAGAAATATCAAGAGAAATCTATGATTAAACTCTTAGTACTAAAAGTTTATTTGCAACTCAATAGATCAAACTATAGGACTTATATAATAACATAACCGCTCCAAAACAATCCCCGAAAAAGTATAGATTTTATCAATCTTACAGGGAATTTCTCTTAATCAGCAGAGAATAGACAAAATGAAATAGTTTATGAGGTTATCT
Source organism: Thermoplasmata archaeon (assembly GCA_021820405.1). Lineage (GTDB taxonomy): Archaea > Thermoplasmatota > Thermoplasmata > Thermoplasmatales > Thermoplasmataceae > Cuniculiplasma. Next base: position 1,515 of record JAKADQ010000063.1, read on the forward strand.
ATATCGTAATGTCGGAGAATGTGGAATTGATCAGATCAATTAATTTGAAGATACCTTCACGAATGATCGATATAGCGGAGAAAGTAGGAGAGGGAAATTATACAGAGGGATTCAGAAGGATAGTGGATTTCTATGAGCAGTCAAATGATCTTGATCTGCCCGATTGGTTTTTCTCGTCAAACTGGGAATTGAAGGACATTCACAAGCTCATCAGAGTGGCAGGACGGATAGAAAACAAGGACAAACTTGTCAGAGACCTATGGCGTAAAGGCGATACCAGAGTAAGAGGATTGCTCATGGACATCTGCCGTGAAGACTCATTCTTATTTTGCTCAATGGGTCAGAGATGCATTGAGTGATCTGATCACTTTTGAGGATGAGAAAAAGGAATGGCAAGCTCTGAGGAAAAAAATGGAGAACGCAAGGGATGAGATCGAGAAAGCAGAAGAAACAATCTCACAACTAAATGAGGAGATGTCTGAGCTTGAACATCGGAAGAAAGAAATAGAATCCGAAATCAAACAATACAATGAGGATATGCTTAAGATAACCACATTCAACCGATTGATGCGCTCCACAGCCTATACAAAGCACTTACCGATATTGTGGATTACGTGGACACGACTGATCCAGCGAAAGCAAAGCTCAGGAATGCCAGGGATCTCGTGGGGAAATTGGTGCAACACATTGATCGCTTCAGCGTACCCGATGAACTGACAGCGGAAATGAAGGTCAAGCTCGAGTTATCTGAAAGTATTAGAAAAATTGAAGATAAAGATGTTAGAAAGTTGTTTTTAAGGCTTCTGAAGAAGATAGGAGAAATTAAACCCTCAAGCACTTTCAACATAGGGCTTCTTCAAAATGCGGGATATTATGCTCTGGATCCTGACACTTACTATGATATCGACGAATTGGCAGATAAAATATCAGAGGTGTTAAAGGAGGCTGGGAAATGAGAGAAAAGTTTTATCAGGCAGAGTTAGAGGGAAGTGGATTAGCTCATTCGAATCCGACATTAGTTACACGCCTGAAATTCCAAAAGATGCGAGTGAAATATGAGCTGAAAAGATTGATCTATCCATACTATTGCTATCGCTGTCATCGATTTGTTTTCACTCCACATTTCAAGAGGCACAGGGAAGTTTTAAAAGAGTACCACAGGCTGATATTGGAAACTAATTATGGGCTAAAGGAAATAAAGCAAGTTCTAATGGCTACCAATTTCAATGTGGAGGTTAAGAAATGAAAAAGGTCTACGACATCAGATATCAAGGCGGTAAGTGTCCTCTGGGCTATGAACATGTTGAGCCATACAGCAGAGATGGCATCTATGTCCACGGCTACTGCAGAAAACTCAACTCGAGAAAAGCGAGGAAGGAAGCAGAGTACTACGAGAAACTTGACAACGAGAGAGCTGAGGAGAGGCAAGACTTCTGGGGGCAATTTGGGAATCTATGAAAATCTCAGGGATCACGGGGTTTGTATTCAGCACTCTAATTCTTGATCTGTTTTTTTACGGGATATTCTACGATGTTCAGAGGCATGGGCTTGTGCCTTCCCACATCTTATCACAATATCAAAATTTCATGGGTCTATTTCTTGATATGGCAATCATTCTTACGATCCTCTTTGCCTTAGCTTTGATAAAGGATATCATTTTAAGAAGTGACTGGAAACAATGAGGGCCTATCGCATTCTTATAAATAAGGGCTACCTAAAAAAGCAACGAGACGGCAATGAGTACGCTCTGATATGCATGATCTGCCAAAAAGAAGTGAACAGTCACCACTTCTATACATATCACAGGGATATCTATCATGAGGCAGTGTCTGAGAAATCTTGATTTTTTTATTCAACTATTTTTATATTCCAAAATGGCTGGCTATAGTATATAAACCACATGCTATAAATAGCCTTATAGATATACCAATTAACCTTGAGAAAGATGCGTAAATTAAAGGTTTTCACGATTAGTTAAACCGTATATAGTATGGGCCCGACCGGATTCGAACCGGTGACCTCCTCCGTGTCAGGGAGACATCATACCACTAGACTACGAGCCCTCTCCAAGCTATATAATCATGGATAATTAGCTTTTTTATGAGTGTGATCATTCAAAATATATATTCCATATAAAAATAAGGAGTAACAGTTGTCAATTTTGCGCAATATTATAGACCAGGAGGTTGTCAGAATTAATCATAATAGTTCTATTCGTGTAATATTAAATCAACATAGGCAGAAACTCATTTTTTATATTCCTTAAAGATAGGCCATCAATGGAAAATATATTGCTATGCCATGGAGGTGTTGGCTCAAAGAACAGATCCTTGCCGGACATGAATGGAATTGCAAAAAATGGGTGGAATCAAGATCCTTTAACCTCTGTTGTGAATGCGATTGTGATTATGGAAGATGATCCAAATTTCAATGCGGGCACGGGTTCAGTAATCAGAATAGATGGCTCAATTCAGATGGATGCAGCAGTTTCAACCCCTGGAAGATTCGGATCTGTAATCGGTATTGAGATGGTTAAAAACCCCGTAATCGTGGCCAGGGATGTGATGGAAAAAACTCCACACGTAATGCTTGCAGGGTCAGGAGCAATTGATTTTGCAAGACGTTGTGGTCATAAACCATATGATCCAAAAACCCCTCGGAGTATTGAGGCTTACAAGAAAATGATTGAGGGAATCAAGGAAAATATGACCGAAAATGAGAAATATATTGAGTTTAAAAAGCTGATAGATAGTGGGCTGATAGAAGAGCCTCATGATACAGTGGGAGCTGTAGCAAGAATAAATGGCAAATTTGCAGCAGCAGTCTCAACTGGGGGAGCATCTCCAATGATGAGAGGAAGGGTTGGAGATGTGCCTGTTCCTGGTGCCGGAATTTATTGTGGAGATCAGGGAGCCGTTGTTGCAACCGGAATAGGAGAGGATATAGCCAAAAGGGTTCTTTGTTATAGGATCTACAGTAAAATTGGTAGTATGCCATTGAAAACCATATTGGAAAAGGAAATCGGATACTTTGGGGAAACCCTTGCAGGTGTGATAGCTGTTTCAAGAAATGAAATGGCATATTTTTCAAACGGTTCAATGGGTACAGATTTATACGCTGAAAAAATCTAATATCATTGCGCCATTTATCACTCTGTTGTCTTCTGATGACTCTAACACTTAAATCAGTTAACTGGAAAAATGTAAAAAATTGAATTCAAGAAAATTTTTAAATTCCATTCATAACGTCATAACGAGTCTACATTTTTATGAAAATTTATATTGAAAGATAACATAGTAATTCCAGCTGAGAATAATGGAGTTTGAAAAATTTAAATTTATGCAATTTCCACGTGATATATACGTAGGTCATGGCGTAATACATAAAACAACGGACGTCGTGAAAAAGAACCTTAGGGGTGACAGAGTTGCCATTATAACCGGTAATAATACTGTCAAACTTGCAGGGGGAGAAATTTCACAAATTCTCAGTGATGCTTCCATAGAAAATACAATACTTCTTGCGGGTCCTGCTGATGAGGAGACACTTGAAAGAATCACTCAGGAAGCCAAAGAATACGGTGCTGATATGGTCATAGGTGTTGGAGGGGGAAGCAAGATTGATCTTGCAAAGAAAACGGCCTACTACCTTGATGTGCCACTCATCAGCATACCGACTACGCCAAGTCATGATGGGATTGCCTCTCCGAGGGCATCTATAAAAAGAAGAGGATGGTCTGTATCGGAAGAGGCTGTAATGCCTGTTTCCATAATTGCAGATACCGCAATAATGGTAAAGGTACCATATAGATACCTGAAGGCCGGAGCTGCAGATGTTATATCGAATGAGACGGCCATCCTTGATTGGAAGCTGGCAAACAGGTTAAAAGGGGAGGATTACAGCAGCAGTGCAGCAGCTATAGCCGAATATGCAGCAAAGGAATTGATTGAAAGATCACACATGATAATGCCAGGTGTGGAGGAATCTGTCTGGCTTGTTACCAAACAGATACTTGCATCGGGTACTTCTATGGCCATTGCGGCGTCATCTAGGCCGGCCAGTGGTGGGGAGCACCTTATAGCACATGCCCTGGAAACACTGGCTCCGGGTAAGGCCATACACGGGGAGCAGGTTGCAATAGGTTCTGTTGTCGCGATGTTCCTGCACGGAGGTGATTGGAGGAGTTTAGCCTCTGTATACGAAAGGATTGGAATATCAATACGTGCAAGGGATTATGGAATAAGTGATCACATAATGATAGAATCTCTCCGGACTGCGCATAGAATAAGGCCGGAACGCTTTACCATACTTGGTGAAGTTGATTTGAGCTACAATGCTGCTGAATCTGCCTTAAGAATTACAAAGATAATAGAATAAAAGGGTTGGAAAAAATGGCAGGTAAAATTACCCTGATAGGGGTTGATCAGGCTGTTGTAGGAGCTACTTTCAGATATGTTACACCTTTACAGTCCTGCTCTGAATGTAAAATTAAGAACGTATGTTTCAATTTAGAACAGGGAAAAGCATACAGAATCAAAGAGGTAAGGGAAAAGGAACAATCATGCAATGTTTTCAACAAGGGAAAAGTAAAGGCGGTATCTGTTGAAGAAATACCTGAAGAGTTTATAATGGAATATGACAGACGTGTGCAGGAAGGCTCAGTCACTTCAACAAGAAGTATGAAGTGCGATTATATTACATGCCAGTACATAGAAAAGTGTAATCTACTTTATCACAGAAACGATGGAAAAATAAAAATAACCTCTATAGGCCAGAAGGTCTTTTGCCCAAAAGGTTACAATATGAGGAAGATAAACGGATCATACATTTCTGAAAAAAAGTAGTGTGATCCAATGGAGTTCAGCATAGGAATAACTGGAAAACCAAATGCT
>JAKADQ010000064.1 GCA_021820405.1 Thermoplasmata archaeon
CCTCCTGTGAAAGATTCTCGGCCTCTTCCATGTAATGAGTAGTCAGAAGAACCTTACTTTTCAGCTTCTTGATTGCGGACCATACTTCGAATCTGGAAAGAGGATCAAGCCCTGTTGTGGGTTCATCGAGAAACACAATACTGGCATCGGACGCAATTGCCAGTGCAACAAACATCTTCCTCTTCATACCACCACTTAATGTATCTGCAGGGCTGTTCATAGAATCCCCAAGTCCCACGGTTTCCAGGGCATCAATAGCATTCCTGGAAGCATCCGAACTGGAGAATTTACGGCCAATGAGATACATCTTTACCTGCTCATAGGGAGTTAGAATTCCTATGGGTGATGCTTCCTGTGGTATGCTCGATATTATTTTTCTTACCTTTGGAGCCTCCCTTATTATGTCAAAGCCTTCTATGGATGCAGTTCCTGAAGTCGGAAGCAGTTGCGTGGATAGCATTCTCAATAAACTGGTTTTCCCTGCTCCATTTCGTCCTATGAGGGTTGTAACCCTTTCGGTTATGACTGCATCAACCTCATTAACAGCTATCTTGCCTCCGCTATACACCTTTTTAATTTTCTTAATCTCGATCGTAATTGTTCACCTATTCCTTGCTCTGTTCCTTAAAAAATTCCTCTTCCGGCGGTTTGAACTTTTCTCTTTTCAAAATGCCTATTATCAGAATTATTATGGAAATGCCAACCATGAAAATTCCCAACAGAAGCAGTATGCCCAGATCAGTAAATGTCCCCTCGTGGCTGGCGTAAGAATATATAATTCCTGATGGCGGATTCACAAATGAAACAAGAATATAGGATCCAGCAGGAACAAGAAATTCATCCCCCGACACAGGCGAATTCGAATTTACCGGTACCAGCGAAAAGTTCTGTATATTTTCCTTATTGACCTTCCCGAGATCAGAATATTTTATGAGATAGAATGAAAAGTTTCCCCCCTCAATATTGATAAGGCCGTTTCCTGTAATATTTATCTCTGATGAAGTATACATCCCATTTTGAGATAAGTAGGTTGTTCCAACCTTAAGATAATCCGCTGTGAGAGACAGGCCAGCGACTGCAAGAATGATCCCTACGATAAGTATTATGAGGCTTTTCTTTATGATATCCTTACGCACGTTTTCTCCTTATAATATCAATTTCGGGCTAATTAATGTAATTGATCGATTCAATTCTAAGGATGATGTGCCCTAGACTGGTAATGAGATATAACGCATTATGGTATCATCCTTATGGGAAAGGTATCAACGTTCCCGGTTGAGATCACGGTATTAAATTTTGTCAGATATTTATAAGATAATAAACAAACTTAATAATAATAAATTGATCACGGATCAAGTGAACGTGAAGAATATCCTAAAGAATGAAATGAAAATGCTATTAAAGAGGAAGACAATAGTTATTCTCATTGTTGCCTTTCTGATGGTTCTTCCCTTTGTTGCACTTATTAATGCTGATACTCCAACCGAATATGACCATTACTACTACATGGAACTGAGCCAAACAGCATGTAATGCCACCCCCCTCAATGGATTGTACCATACGTTAGTCTTTAAGGGATTCGTGCTGAATAAATATCTTCAGCCAGTAACGAATACAGAGATCCTGATAAACAACATAACAGTAAATGGCGCAATAAGCATTGCTGTAAAGACAAATTCGAAGGGCATTTTCAATGCAACGCGAAATTATGCTGATGGGATACCGCCTGATTGCCTTTCCGTACCAACCAATTTTTATTTATCAGAAAGACCGCAAAGCATACAGGCAAAGGACTTTCAGGTTTTTATTTTCAACCAGAATATCATGAATTTTTATATACCCGGCATTCAGGGTTCCCAATCCGATCATATTTATCTAAACAGAAATTTCATTACACTCAACTCATCAAAACCCGGGGAGAGTTCAACGGAAACACCGGGAAGATACCAATTATCAGCAAACGTTTCCTATTCCTTGTTGCCTTACTATAATCTTGGGCTTTATGGAGTTGCACCTGTGTTTTATAATGGAGGAAATACAACTGCTACCTTATGGATCACACAGGGCCAGTATGATTCAAAAATAAATGGATTTACATATATCCCTAATTCCACGGTGGAAATTAATGTCAGCGCACATTCCGTTTCCGAGCCATTTGGATATTCCCAGATTCTTGAAATGAACAAGAATGGGGCAATCAGTGTGAGATATGTCCAGAGCAGTTTTGGGCTACAATCTTTAAATGCCAATAACAATTATTTTAGTTTTGGACAGAGCTTCATAATATTTGCCTACCTCATTGGATCTCTTGCAGTCTCAATGCTCGTGTTATCCGTAATTAACGAGATATATGGGCTTCCAGAGAGAGAGGTATATTCATCATTGCCACATCGGCGGAGGAATCTGATTTTCCTGAAATTTTTCACTGGCATTATAACAATACTCATAACGGAAGGGTTTGGCATAGCCTTTGCGGAAATCCTTGACTTAGTTATTTACCATTCCCTATTGAGTCCATATGTAATTCTGATAAGCACGATCATTCTTCTTTCGTTGTTTATGCTTGTTTCTCCCATATACCTGTTCATTGAGTCAAAAAGAACAGCATCCTCCGGAACTAAGAGTGTGCTTGTGTTCATAATTGCATTCCTTGTGCCCGTGATAGTCTCAATTTCAATGGGACTGCTTGAATCCTATTTATTTTCTGACTTATTTTATGTGAATAATTACCTCACTAAGCCTATGATAGGAGATGTGGGAGAGATTAATCTGCTATTCAGCATGATCCCATTTTCTGCTCCAATTGAAATGATGAATTATCTTACATACCAGCCTTTTCCAATGGTTACAATGTTTAACCACAGATCACTATTTCTATTAACTCCTTTATTGATAGTACCAGATCTGTTGGCGTGGTTTGCCTTCATTTTCTGGATCTCCGTGAAAAGATATGAAAGAAATTGATGTTATTTAAGAGATAGGATTCCTTTAAAAAATAGAATAAAATTTACTTTAAAATATTATATAAAATTTCACAATAATTTTAGAAATAAACTAATTTTATTTATTGTAATGCGCCGTAATTATAAAGGCTGATGCTGCATATGAAAAGAACTGGCATGGGTATGTTGAGAGATTTTACAAAGAAATAATGATCAATTTGTTTCCAAGTTATAGGGCAAAGTTTCCGTTGAGTACTTCCTGAAACTGTGCTGCCTAAATAAAACCATAAAATGAATAAATTCCTATGCCATAGATATATCAGGAAAAATGGATTTCTCATTAGAAGTTAAGGAAAACTATTACATAATCAGATTCACCCATCCCTCCAGGTATATCAGCTGTGCACCATATAACGGTGGATTTGGGAGGAAAAGTATATACATAAACAGGCACGTCAGTAAAAAGTATAATTATGACCCTGAAGTGGAAGTGAAGGATTTCCTATCTATTGAGAAAATCGATGTGAACGATGCGGTTGTTACTCTTACGTCCGTGGATATTTCTAAGTATCAGGCAATGAAAAAGAGAATCGGGAATTACGAAATGAAATTGTTCATAACTGCAGGCTTTGAAAATGCAGTATCAATTGGCAATATGAATAATTTGTACGGTACAATCAATATGTGCCTTATCACAGACCTCCCGCTTTCAGAATCTGCATCTCTCAATTTGATACAAAGTATGGTTGAAGCAAAGGCGCAATGCCTGAATGATCATAGTATCAGAGATGAAGAGACAGGCAAGGTTTCCCCTGGAACTTCGACTGATACCGTTTCACTTTTCATTCTTTCCGATGAAACCAGCATAAAATATGGAGGAAGGATTACAGAATATGGGTATAATGCCTCAGATATGGTATATGCGGCCTTATCCAAAATAATAGAGAAAAAAGACCGATGATCCACAAACAATAGGAAAAATATTGGATCGCTCCAATTATCCCCGGCATGTTGCGGTTGAAAAATGTGTTTCTATTTCCATCCAAACTTTTCAAAATCAGCTCCTCAATTCATATTCAGTAAATTGCAACGTTTCAGTGAATTCACTTCAGATAAAATAAAAAGCTGATCGCCCCTGGAAAATGGTAGGATGGAATATTTCGACAGTGTTCATCAAAAGATCAAAGAAACATATCTGATTCTTAAATTTATATGAAATCAGTGGTTCAGGATCCAATTCATAACATATTGCAGGCTCATGAATTCATGAGAAGTTTGATAAGATCGTATTTATAAGAAACAATAAAATTAAAATGACTCAGTGAATAACAGATCATCATTCTTCATGGATTGTATTGGTAATTGAATTATCCTATAGTATATATCGACAAGAAATTCAAAACAATATTTTGATTAAATGTGCTAGAAATCCCAAAGCACTTATTTTTCCCATATAAGTCATTTTTTGGCATTCAGATCATTCTTTAAGGAGATGTATGCTTCCTCATACGAATAATTGATCGCATTTGCGACCGCATCATACTTCGCATCTTGCGAAATATTGAATGTGACCTTAAGACTGTTAATGGTGGAATTTTTAATGAAAAATGATGACTGGAAGTCAATGATGCCCATATCATTCTTTCTTGCCGCAAGGTTTGAATCTCCGAGTTCCTGAATTCTCTTAATTGGGATGTCCGTTGGAAATCCAAGTATAATATTGTTTCCTTGCGGTGCACGATTTTTCATTTCCCAGTATGCTTCCTCGTATGCAAGATTTATGGAACTCACGATTCTATTATATCCCAGAATTTTCTTAAAATTGAAAATAACTTTTAATGTGTTCGAATTGAAGGTCTTTGTAAAGAAATAAGTTTCCATTGAGATTATTCCGAGTTCCTCTTTCTGTGGTCCTATCTTTTTTTCGGCTATGCTCATAATCCCTCTGATCTGAGCATCCACAGGTAAAGTTACAAGTATTGATGCTCTTATTATACTGCCCACATTGAGATTTGTAAACTGCGTCTGGCCAAGCAGGGCAGTATTTGGAAGTTCAGTTATGTTTCCGTCCACAGTAAGTACATTAACAGTAAGAAGTTTTACATCTACAACTTCACCCACAACAGGGCTATCAAACATCCATGAAAAGAAAGATACATCACCCTTTGGTTTTAGCACTCCAGCGGTTGTTAAAAGCAACCCGCTTAAAAGGTTCGAAACCGTATTCTGTAGGGCAAATGAAAGAATCAGGCCTCCTACTGTTCCACCAATCAAGGCTCCCGTCAGGCTGATTCCAACATATGCCAGAAATGCAGCTATGGCACCTCCATAAATTATGGCACGAAGTACTGCATAAATCCCTCTGTAATTCTTTCCGTTGGATCTCTCTGATGCCCTTTCAACCACACGTTTCAGTATACTAAGTATTCCTGCTGCAATGCCAAAAATAACTATGGCACCGATGGCATATCTGAAATATATATCATACTTCTTCAGATGTGGAAAATATACATACAGGGTCGGAAAAATGTACTGCTGAAAGACTATAATTACTGCAATTCCAACAATTATCAGTATAAGAAGTTTAAGCTCGGCATATTTGTTGGACTTTGCAGGTGTCATATATGCCATATTGCGGAATTACTTTAAAAAGTTTCTTTGATTCGTCAATCCATAATTGCTGCATGTTGACTGACTATTAAGGATGATTTTCTTCTGTTTATTTGTCAATTCCATCTACTGTAATTACACATTTAAAATTCGTAAAAATTCGTGACTTTGCATCTATATGAACCAATATTTTCATAAACGCAGGAAACCGCAAAGATTTTACATTATTGGATAGTGTACATGATTTGCTGTAATTTCGAAAAGATCCTGTACATTCCCTAATACTCCTCCATATTAATATACCTTCTCCCTGTTATCCACTCTTCATTTATGTCCATTATTATGGTAACAACAAGCCTCAGAAGAGACTTCTCTGATGGAAATGCCCCAATCTTTTTTTGTTCTTCTCTTGAATTCCAGGTTAAGCCTCTCAAGTACATTTGTTGTTCTCAATCTTCTCTGGCTTGATTCACTGTATGCCTTGTAATTGTACAGTGAGGGATACCATCTCTCGAACATCTCGGATGCCTTATCAAGACCCTCTTTAACAAGTGTGTCCTGTGCCTTTGGCACAAGTGATTCATTCTCAAGTGCTTGCTTCACGATCTGCATTACAGATAACTTCTTCTTCGGGATCAGTTTCATGATGTTTCTCATGAAATGCACATGGCAGTACTGCCATGCTGCACCTAAAAAGGATCTTGTTACAGATTCCTGTATCCCCTTATGGCCATCTGATATTACAAGTTCTATACCTTTGAGGCCTCTCTCCTTAAGATCATCAAAGAATGATTCCCATTCCATCTCAGTTTCTGAATCACAGAGCTTGCAGGAAA
>JAKADQ010000065.1 GCA_021820405.1 Thermoplasmata archaeon
GTATCTCTTATAACAGCAATGGGGTCCTCACCTCTTTCAACTGCTGAAATTTGTTCAGCCAACATTTGTCTATAAAGAGTAATACCACGGTCGGATGATCCAAGGTGTTCTTGTGTTCTATCAAATACAGCCCCTGGAGTTTCAAAAGCCATAGCATCTGTGCTGGGGAAATTATACATGAAATACTCACCTTCACTATTTTTAATATACGGTCTATTAACCCTTGTTGGGATTTCTGAGTCCAGTTGGTTAACCTTACTTCCATCCAATGATGGATAAAACTCAATATGTATAGACTTTGTATGTTCATCATCTATAGGGACTCTCCAGCCCATTTCCAGCCCCATGAATGGTATTATTGAAATATTTGGAAATATAAGTGGGTATCCCTTTTCTTGAGATTCTTCCTTTCCACCCCACTTCCTGATTCTTCTAAAACCAAATTCAAACCTCTTGAAATCAAATTTTTCCAGTTTACGGGTGTAATAATCTATGACATATTGGTAACTCTTTTTCCACTCCTCAGGCATATTGTCTCTTAGTGTGATTCCATGAAGGAAATAAACATGCGTGACATCCATGGAATTTTCCATACCCTGAAGCCAATTATAATCTGAATCTTGCTCAAATATCAGTCTAACACCATCATCTCTGGCTATTACGTCCCAAAGTGGGAATACAGGTGCTGGTTCTGGACCCATGTATGCCCATATAAGTCCCCTATATTGTATTGCTCTATACGCAGGCTGCTTTACCTTATTTTTGAAATTGCTACCTTCAGGTTCAAATGGCTGTTCCATGCATTTCCCTGTTAGATCATATTTCCACCCATGGTATGCACACCTTATTCCATCCTTTTCATTAAAACCATAATACAAAGAGGCTCCCCTGTGTGTACAATTTTCTTTCAGCAAAGCAACCTTATTATTTCCCATAAGAAATATAACTAAATCCTCCCCAAGGATTCTTACTCTCTTCCTACCATTCTTGAGAACTTCACTATAGGAGGCAATTGGTTGCCAATAACGACGCATTAGTTCTCCAACGGGGGTTCCTGGTCCTACTTTAGTCAGTCTCTCATTTTCCTCTTTTGTCAACATATCTATTGCACCTATAAATTATAATTATTATATATTATTTATATATTCCTATGTGTATTAGTTGGAATGAAATATTGATAACAGAATTACACAATGGTATAACACGTTCTTTAATAATATAGAAAGATTGCAAAAATAAGGTTCCAAATGATTATGTATAATTCTTAAAGACTGCATACTTTAATCAAGCAATAAATTCATATACTATAATTTAATAATATTGATGACAAGAATGGTTAACAATAGTGGTCACCAAAAAAACGAAAATAAAAATAAGAACGAAGACATCACAGAATTTATCACCAGCAATCTGAAATGGAAGGTTCTAAACGGCCAGTATTCTATCGGTGAGAGGATAACGGAACAGAGCATAGCAGAGGAACTAAATGTAAGCAGGAACAGCGTAAGAATGGCAATTATGAAACTTATAAATGAGGGATTGTTAATTAAAGGATCCACTGGAGCTGTTATGGTCAGAGATATATCCATAAAGGAGGCAAACGAAATCATTGACATGCGTAAGGTTTTAGAAACATATGCTGTGAATCAGGCCATTGACCATATAACAACCTCACAGCTCTCCGCAATGGAATCTATCCTGATATCCATGGAGGGAGCTATAAAGAATAGGGATTTCGAATTATATTCTAACCTGAACACAAGATTTCACAACATTATTTACAATTCAACGGGAAATGATATGGTTCCGAATATTCTGATAGACCTTAAAACAAAAATGTTGAGGTACCAGTTTAAAATTTCTTTTATACCAGGAAGGGCAGAACAATCATACAAAGAGCATGCTGACATATACATGGCACTTGTCAAAAAGGATAGAAAACTGGCTGAACAGGCAGTAATAAACCATCTTGAAAGCCTCAGGAACTGCATAACCAGAAACAAAGAAATCCTCGAAATAAAGGAAGTGAGAAAATGAGCGGGAATAGCGAAAAACTATTGAAGGGGGCTTATGACCTCCATGTCCATACATCCCCTGATGTATTGGGAAGGAGCATAGACGACATAGACCTTGCAAAGATGATGAAATCTAGAGGAATGGGTGGATTCGTAATTAAGTCCCACCACTCTACATCATATGGAAGGGCAACACTGGTAAGGAAGGAAGTACCGGGAGTGAATGTTTTTGGAGGTATAGCCCTGAATAACCCTCTAGGAGGATTAAACCCTCAGGCCGTAGATACTGCCGGAAGGATGGGTGCCAAAATTATATGGATGCCTACTGTGGACGCCGATAATGAGAAAGGAAAATTCCTGGATACAACAAATAAGAAACTCCCATACTGGGCTAATATCCAGAGAGAACTATACAATATGGGCATGCTCAGGGACCCTATATCTGTAAAGGATGAAAATGGGAAATTAAAAAGTGAAGTGGATGAGATCCTTGAGTTGATAGCCAAATACAATATGATTCTCGCTACAGGCCATTTAAAGCCTGCAGACAGTATGGATGTAGTTAAAAGGGCAGCAGCAAAGCATGTTTCCAGGATAGTAATAACACATCCAGAATTCCCAACTACATTATTTACCCTGGAACAACAGCATGAGTTGTCAAAATACAAAGTTTACTTTGAGAGGTGCTACACAACACCGGCTACGGGCAAGGTTGAATGGGACTATGTTCTGAAAGAGGTTAAAGAAACTGGCCCTGAAAGGAACATACTGTCAACAGACCTGGGCCAGCCAAGTGCATTGTTGCCTCCGGATGGATATAAAAAATTCATTGAATTCTTCATTGAAAGCGGAATGCAGGACGATGAAATAGAGCAGATGGTCTCTAAAAACCAGGAAAAACTACTATTAGAATAAAGAGGTGAAAAATTGGACAGGCTTGATTTATTAGTGGTAAGCGCACATAGCGCAGATTATGTATGGAGAGCGGGTGGAACAATAGCAAAGTATGTTATGGATGGCAAAAAAGTCCAGATATATTGCATGGCATTCGGGGAACGTGGTGAATCTGCAGAACTCTGGAAGCAGGGAAAATCACTGGATGAAATAAAGAAGGTAAGGCGTGCAGAAAGCCAGAAAGCTGCTGACATTCTTGGAGCTCCAGTAACTTTCCTTGATTGGGATGATTACCCTCTGGTAATTAATGACAACAGGCTATATGAACTGGTTAAAATCATAAGGAAATTTAACCCGGTTAATATTTTAACACATTCCTACGTTGACCCTTTTAACATAGATCATGAAACTACAGCAAGAGTGGTAAAAGAAGCCTCAATACTTTCAATAGCTGCAGGAGTTCTGCCGGAAATAAAAATTGCAAACCAGGCGAGGTTATTTGGATTTGAACACCACCAGCCGGAATTATCTAAATTTAACCCGGATGTTATAATAGATATAACGGAAGCTTTTGAGAAAAAGAAGCAGGCTATGGATTGTTTCCAGACTCAAAAACAGCTTATCGGGTATTACGAAAAGAGGGCAGAGCTCAGGGGAAACCACGCAAGAAGAATATCTGGCAATCCGGAACCTAAATATGCAGAGGCATTTACAAGGACATATCCACTGGTGGCAGGTGAATTCCTATGAAATTGAACTGTGTGATAAAAAATATTCCTAGATCGCCGGATGATGGGAAGATACTAGACAAGTTATCCAGATTGAGCGTTGCTAGCCTAGCTGAATCGCAGGGGAAAAGAAATGTAATGGACCCAGGCATTAGGCCTGTGATAAGCGGGACTAGAGTTGCAGGGAAAGCTATTACTGTCCAGTGTTTTGATGCAGATAACCTGATGATTCATGCCGCAGTGGAATTTTGCAAAAAAGGAGATATCCTTGTTGTTAGCACCCTTTCTGAAACAAGGAATGGATATTTTGGTGAACTTTTAGCGAGGTCCTATATGGGGGCTGGAGCTGTTGGCCTAATAATAGACGGCGGTGTTAGGGATGTAAAGGACCTAAGGAAAATAGGCTTCCCAGTTTGGTCAAGATATGTGAACGTTGTTGGGACATCTAAAAAGAATCCAGGCTCAGTGAATGTCCCTATTGTATGCGGAAATGTTAAAATTTGTGCTGGGGACTTTGTTGTGGCTGATGATGATGGAGTTGTTGTGATAGAAAGAAACGATGTATACGAAACAATAAAAAAGGCGGAGGAAAGGGATAAGAGAGAAGAGGAAACCAGGAAAAGGATAGAAAGAGGGGAACTTGGTGTTGATTTTTACGGGCTTAGGAAAGTTATAACCTCTCTTGGCATTGAATATTTGGATAATATTGAAGAAATTGATGGAGGGAAATAATATGGCTAGCGGATTCGAGGTAATGGATGATGCGAAATTTGGAAATTTTCACAGAAAATTGGTATTTATAACAGGAGTAGGAGCTTTCACTGATCTGTATAATACGATCATATACACGGCGGCAGTATTCAGTATACTGAGTGTATATCACACAACCCTAACAGTTTATGGAGTGATTGGTTTTCTATTTTTTATTGGTGGGGTTATTGGAGCACTTACTTGGGGAATCATAGCAGATTTGATCGGAAGAAAAATCTCGTTTATTCTTGACCTAGTAATCATGGTTGTATTTGCACTTGCTTCTGGCCTGTTTGTGAACCTGACCGCACTTATGATTTTTAGGTTTCTAATTGGTTTTGCTCTCGGGGGAGATTATCCATCAGCATTAGCCCTTCTCTCCGAGTATTCTCCTGTAAAGTCTAGAGGAAAACTTCTGGTGACATTCTGGACACTTTTTGCAGTTGGTGGATTTGCTGCCGGTATTGTTGGTTACTTAACACTTCTAAGGTGGGGAGTTTCTACATTGCAGATGCAGATAGTTTTGGCATCTGGTGCAATACCGGGAATCATTGGAATAGTGGTAAGACTACATATTCCTGAATCCCCACGCTGGCTTGCTAGAAAAGGTAGACTTGACGATGCAATAAAATCAATAGAAACAGCTACAGGAGTTAAAATAAACAAAGCTACTCTCGTGGAAAGTTTGGCTCCAATCAAGAGTAGAATAAATTCTGCAAAGCTGTTTTTTAACCGGAAGTATACATATATTACTGTTGCCCTTGCAGTTGTAGTTCTTCTACCCAATTTTATTCCTACAGCAGCTGCATCTTTCACACCGTATTTATTCGCAACGTTGGGTTTCGCCAAGACAGCCTCTACTCTGTATATATCGCTTTTCTTTGAGTTGCCGCTTATTATATTTGGAATCCTTGCTAGCATGCTAGTCGAGAAAATAGGGAGACTGAAAACCATGACTATTGACGGAATTATAATAGGCATCGGTGCAATAGTTATGTCCTTCCTCCTTCACAACGCTCTTGGGCTAATCATATCTTTCATTGTTGCTGCTGGTACATCCATAATTTACTTTAGTGTAGCATATACTCTTGGAGCGGAATTATACCCGACGCAGATCAGGGGAGCAGGCATAGGGTACAACACGAGTCTAAGCAGACTTTCTGGCGCCCTAGCTTACCTTATAACTCCTCTCCTGATAGCCTTCTATGGGGAAAGTGGATTATGGAAAATATATGGAAGCCTTGCACTTATTGGTATCGTAATATCGTACATTATGCTGAGGAAGATCACAAGCGTTGAAGGAAAGAGCCTTGAATCCATATCTGAAGAGCCTAATAAAATTCAGCAAGGAACTGGATCAGAAAGCCCAGATGCAATTCCGCATGGAGGTGATTAATGTGGGGACACTGGAAATTCCAAATTTTAATCATTTAAATTTAGAAACTCAAAGAGGTGATTTTTTTGCCTTTATATGATTTGCCACTTCTTAAATACTATAATTTGCATAAGATGATATTTGATATACGCAACTCTCCGGAGCTCAAGGAAAGGTACCTTAAGGATCCGGAGACAATAATGGGTGATTATATGCTCAAGGAAGACGAAAAAAAGTTACTGACGAGAGGTGACCCCGTTGAAATGTATAATGCAGGGATATATCCATATCTTTTACATTATTACTGGATCACGCTTAAAGGTGGCGGAAAATCGGGGGTTAAAAACCTTCAGCTTTTTAAGAAAAACAATGCAGATGATAATGGAAGAGATGAAATACATGAGTAAGTTTTATTATTTAATTCAGATAGGGGTGAGAGTCAATGGCTAAACTGGTATCTGCGTTCGCATGTTCGCATGCGCCCCAGATCATAACAACTCCAAGGATAACA
>JAKADQ010000066.1 GCA_021820405.1 Thermoplasmata archaeon
AGGGTGGCTCTGGATTAAATTTAAGCGTGATTACAGGAATGAGCTTGCAGATTCTCTTGATCTTGTGGTGATTGGGGCATTCTACGGGCATGGCAAGAGAAAGGGAAACTATGGTGCCCTATTGCTAGCATCTTATAACAAAGAAGAGGATACATTTGAGAGCGTATGCAAACTGGGAACTGGCTTCACAGACGACATGCTTGCCCAGTTGAAAAGTATATTTTCAGAACTTATTTCTGAAAAAAGACCTGCCCGTGTAAATTCAGATATGATTCCGGACGTCTGGATATATCCCGAGAAAGTCATGGAGGTGGTTGGTGCCGAAATAACAAAAAGTCCTACACACACGTGTTCACGCAGTATCCTAAACGGACAGGGTCTCGCCCTAAGATTTCCAAGATTCACCGGAAGATATAGAAATGATAAAAAGCCAGAAGATGCAACATCATCTGAAGAAATATTTGAAATGTTTAAAAGTCAGAATAAAAATATTTACAAAGACGAGCAGAATTAATCCTGCTCTTCATCGTTTCCGTAGTTTCCTCTCGATCCGGAGTCTCTTCTTCCTCTGCCGTATCCGCCAGAGTTTCCGCCTCTTCTGAAGTTACCTCCCCTTCTGAAATTTGTGTTTTCATACACTTTTTCACTCATATCGAGGTCATTATTTACTTCAGACACGGTTTCTTCGGACTCATTCAGGTTTCCATACTTGCCCACATTCAATCTCATCTGGCCTCTTACCAGTGAAATGTATCCATTATCTATATGCAGGGTGGAACCGTCCTTGACGTTAGAGGCTTGTTCTCCCCATAGGGATAGCCTTATTTTTCCGGTCTCGTCTCCTATCACAACTTCGGTTACAGATTTTGTCTCACCGAATCTTGTGTTTATTTCCTTTGGCTCGCCGATCTCGACAACCTTCGCAAGAACATTTACTCTTCTTGATTCAGGTGTCAGTTCCTTAATTTTGGTAATTCCTTCCATTTGGTTACGTCCTGTCTAAAAGACAAGTAGTTATCTCTTACCTCTATTTATATTAGTATGTTTTTTGAAGAAGTACATTTTCATAAACTTTCTGAAGCCATGGTATTGCGGAATTAAAGAAGTCCGGGCCGTGGTGTGCAAGAAAATCAAGTTTGCCTGGAGTTGTGAAAACCATGCCATTTTTCATCGCGGATGTTTTTTCCAATCCTCTTTCATTAAGCTTTTTTACGGCCTCTTCTCTCGTGATCCCCCTGTACATTTTACCTTCCATAATGATAACTTCCGGATCAAAGTCCTTTACACTTGAAAAATTCGGTTCTATCCATTCCTTTGGTTCGTTCTTATAAACCGTATCAAACCCCATCAAGCCCAGAGTTGACACGATATAGCTCTGTGAGCCAAATGAAACAGGGCCACCAAGGTCTATCTCAACGTAAGCCCTGAACCTTTTTTCATTTATTGTGATTTTTTTGTGTAATCGGGATACAAGAGACCTTGCTTCGTCAACTCTTCCAGTGACTATGCCCACTCTGTTTATCATGTCCAGGATACCAAACGGGGTAGATGGCAATTCCATCTGAAACAGGTTGTATTTCTCTGAAAGTTTGTCCGCAAGAGCATCCTGATATCCTGAAACTGTCATTATAAGATCGGGATTTATCTCATCCATCACAGCCTCGTTGTATGTACTATACGAACCTATTTTTCGTATTTTTTCAGCAGATTCCGGACGTCTGCAAAATGCACTGACTCCCTTGACCCTGTCGCCCATTCCTATCATAAAAAGGGTCTCAGTTATTGATGGATTTAAGGAGACTATCCTTTCCGGAGATCCCTCAAGATTTATCTTTCTTCCTCTAAAATCAATAAATTGATTCATTTTAAAACGTTATAGGAATAAAACCAAGGTTCATTGCTTCAATCAGCACCTTTCCTGCGGGTTCCAGAGTTATACCTTTCCCTGCAAGCTCCTTTTCAATATTCTTATTTTTTGCAATCATACTGCAGGCAGTCTTATACAGCCCCAAGTTTGCAGCATCCTGTAAAAGGTCATCAATGACCTGATCCCTCCCGGATATCATCTCCTCACTTGGCCCAAAGAACATAACTCTAACTTCTTCAGCCGATCCTGATTTCGCAATGTTAATCGCCATCCTAAGCCCACTTATGGCCTTTTCTTTTGCTTCTGTGCCACTCGAAATAATGAACATCATTTTCGGTTTGTCTGCCATATAGTGCAATTATAAGGTGATATAAAATATGAATCACGCAGATTTTTTCTCTTAAATAATATGGATACGGTGGTGAATAATATTTAAGGCGCATTGTTCTGTAAAAAATTGTTGATGGCAATGAGAAAGTATATTATTTCAGGTTTATTTTGGACTTATGTCCATCTGGAAGGTACAGTCCGTTGCACACCCCACAATTGGTATAGTTCTATTTGGGGGTATCAGGGATCTCTATGAAAGATTGCCATACCACAGTTCCGCTGGAATAGCATATACCCTTGTCGATACTGAATCTGTGGCAAGGACAACTCTCACTGTTGGAGCCAATAGATCATTTGTGAGTATAAACGGAGAGGAGATCAATTCAGGCGATTCGCGATCGCCTTTAAAATTGATACATTCATATTCAAGGGAGTTCGTTCATAAATACGGCACAGATAATATCTCAATCGAATCGGTGAATGAAAATATCCTGAGTGGAAGCTCAGATGCCGGTGCAGCTGCTCTTGGAAAATGTGTTGACTACCTGATCAACGTTGACCAGCTCTCCCTGGAACTGGAGATGCGCAAGGTTTCCGAAAGCGCAGGTAGAAGTTATTATGGTGGCCTGACAATCACTTATGCAGGGGACAGGCCATACACGAAACGCATACTTGATGAAGATGTTTTTCAAAAAATAAGGATAGTGAGTGCAGTTTTTCCCCATAGAAGGAAACCATCCGACGATATTCATACGAACCAACCGAGGCATCAACATTATAAGGTTAGAATTAAGAATGCGGAATCTGCCGTGAAGGAACTTGAGTCACTATCAGAAAAAAGGGACGTCAGGGGCATATTTGAATTGGCAATGAAGGACACAGAAGACTATCATTATATGAATTCCCTTGTGGGTGTACAGATCATAACACCAGAAATGAGAAAGCTGATGAATGATATAGTTGACTGGAGAAATGACCTATGGATGACATACATCGTAACAGGCGGAAACAGCGTCTTTATACCAACCTATGCGGAAAATGTGCCCGAGATAAAGAGAAAAGTCTCAAAATACACTGATGAAATCCATGAATTGAAGATTACGGGTGGGGCTAGGACCGTTTTTTCTGAATCATCCTGATTATTTTGCGATATGGGAAAAATACCGCTGCCAAAAGGGCCGCTGTAATCATTCCGAGATAGATATTTGAATTAGTGGGAACCTCGTTTTCCTTATTCCACTGGCCCGTCAGTTCAAGAAGATACAGTTTATAAAGGCCAAACAGAGGGATATCTCCCCTCGCTATTCCGACTATGGAGGAAAAATTAACAGGTGGGAATATCTGCCCTTTTGGCGAGAAGAGAATGTTCTGATCTGCAGCCACATAGGCGTTCAGGGAAGATACGTAATCTGTCGATCTTGCAAGATTGTTGTCCCCAGTTGTTATAAAGCCAGAGGTTCCAACGAAGGAAGAGATAAAAACTACTTCATTTCTATGGGAAAATCCAACGTCACTTATCAGGACATATTTATCAGTAACTTTTAACCATGGCTGGTTGGTATACCCCTGTACCACTGGTTTAGTGCCATTCCAGGAAAGATAAAACATGGCTCTATGAATTACCACGTAACCGGCGATACTGTGGTAAAGAATTACATCTCCATACTCCCCATAGCTTTCAAATCCGGAAGTTCTTCCTCCAACATAAGTTATGATCTGTGAGGGTGAAGTTACCTTTTTTACTATAACGGTGCTTCCCGTTTCGATAGTGTTCCACTGAAAATTAGAAGAGTGTTCCATACTGTCAGATTCAACGACTGAAAGGGGTGGCCATGTACCGGAATAAAGGGTTATGGAAATCAGGGAAAAAATAAGGGCAATCGTAATTATTAAGTATATGATGTTTTTCATTTTTCCATAATTGATCTTTCTCATGCTTGATACGAAAATAATAAATCTATTGATAACATTTGTGAATAGATGGCAGATAAAAAGGATGGATTTCAATCAGGTGCTGGTTTAATCAGGTATTTTGACGAAGAGGAAATTGAAGGTCCAGCCTTAGATCCAAAATTAGTCATTTATATCGGGATAGCTATGGCAGTTATTGTTGAACTGGCTGCCCATTTCTGGCCCCTGCACTGATATTTTTTATGCAAAAAAATTTTCGTTAAATCTATCAAAATTATGCGATTTTTTGTCGTTAAATTTCTTTTAAAAAAAATAATCGCCTAGTCTTCCTTTTCCTGCAAATAGCAGTAAAATCTTCTTCTGGTATCTGTCAGGCATGTTTTCACGTTGATGAGGGATTCTTCCCTGAGATGCTTCAATGAGCCCATAAGAGCCCTCTTGGACAATCCCGTCTCTTTCATTAGCGTTCTGACATCAGCAATTTTCAAACTCTTAAGTGTCAACAATATCAGTCTTGACGATGGAGTCAGTTCCTTAAATTTTTCTTCGGTTATCGTAAAGCCCTGATTAGTTTATCCGTATAAATCTTACTGAAATCAATTAGATATCATTTATCTTACTATTACTATATTTATATTCATTATAATACACCGTACACCAATGATAGAATATAAATACAATATACGATTGTGTTTAGTTAGCATGAAACGCATATTGATTTTGTTGATCGCTTCAACAATGATTTTGCTGGGAATAGCAGGAGTTGTAAGCGTTAGTCATACTAGTTTGTCATCGAGGAGTAATGAATTAGGTGGCCCTGATTTAATTTCAGTCCCCCTATCCATTTCTCATAGCGTTCCTTTTGGAAACAGGTATTCACTGGTTACAACGCATCTTAACAGGAGAATTTCAGTAATGGTGACCCTTCAATTTTCAAACGAATCGCTTCTAAAGGCATTTCTTGCCGGTCAAAACAATAGAAACTCTCCGTATTATCACAGATATCTATCTGCATTACAGTTCGACAGATATTTCTCTCCATCAAAGGCCCTTTATGACAGGGCTGTTGAATACTATCTGAAAGAAGGTTTTTCCGTGAAGACTTATAGTGACCATGTTTCATTTGTTCTGAAAGGTTCAATTGGTCAATTCCAACAGGCCATGCAGACAACAATAGGAACTTTCCAGGGAAACGGCAGAGATTACATAGCGCCAATCGGCACAGTATCTATACCAGCTTTCCTCTCAAAAAGCGTAATTAATATTGCAGGCCTTAACACCAAGCACGTTGCAACTCTGAATTTTGAAAGATCTCCATACTTTACATCCGGTAGCAGTGGGCAGCTCCTGTATGGTTCAGACTTCCAGAACGCATATCAGATTTCAAAGTTATATCAATCAGCGGGTTATCCAACGAACGAAACCGTTGCAACAATACTCTGGTCTGGAACAAATAGTGCAGGCCAATCGGTGGCACCCTTTGTCCCATCCGACGTCTGCACATATTACAACAAAACAATACCTGCAGGAGAACCACATTCAAAGGTTTATGGAGCACCAATAGATGGCGCACCGGCCCCTGGGCCTTCAGCTGCCAACGATCAGTCCCAGGCAGACTTTGAAAGCACACTTGATCTCGAGATGGCAGGTTCAACCGCACCGGGTGCAAGCATTGTTGAAGTTTACGGTCCACAGGCTACCCAGTCTTGTCTGGATCAGGCATTTGCCTATATTCTGAATCCGAACTCATCCTACCCCCAGTTGAACAATGTAGTTGCAATCAGCAACTCATGGGGAGGTGCAGATATGACAGATTCATCATGGACGTCCTATGAACAGGAGGCTGCTGCAAGAGGAATAACTGTGTTTGCATCATCTGGAGATGACGGAAACACAGGAAACGTAAGTCCAAGTTTCCCTGCCACTGCATCCTATAACACTTACGGAATAACAGCGGTCGGCGGTATATGCACAACACTTTCAGGAACCGCATCTACAAATGGAACCGGCACAACCGGAATTCAGACTGAATCTGTATGGTACAACACACCAAATTCAGGAGACGGTTCCCAGGGTGGAGTCAGCACA
>JAKADQ010000067.1 GCA_021820405.1 Thermoplasmata archaeon
CGGTCCTTTCCGTGATCTTCATTATTTTTACTCCAGATGAACCTCTGTGATGTACTGGGAAATCTGCCTCCGGCGTTCTCTTTCCTATACCTCTGGATGATATTGTGAGGATATCCTCGCCTTCCTGGACTGGAAAAGCCTTCAATATGTACTCCTTTTCACCTATTTTCATGGACTTCACGCCACGGGATGCTCTCCCAGTGTGCCGCATCTCTTCGGATTTGAACCTGGCGGCCTTGCCGGAATCTGATACTACAATTATATCCCTTTCTCCATCAATAAAGAAGACGGATGATAATTCGTCATCATCATCAAGGCTTATCGCCCTGATGCCGTTAGCCCTGACATTCTGAAACTCTGAAAACGGTGTCTTTTTGATGAAGCCTCTCTTTGTGGCGAGTATGAGAAAACCGGAAGAATCCTCGTTTCCTTTCATCATATCGGTTATTTTTTCCCCTTCTCCAAGTTTCAGTATCGCGGAACCTATTACCCCAACACCCTTTCTACTTTTACTCTCTATCCCATAGGCTTTCATAGAGTACATCTTCCCAGTATTTGTAAAGAAGAATACAGGATCATGGGAACTGCAGTTAACGATGGTTTTAACCTGATCTTCATTTCTTACGGAGGTCTGAACACCTTTGCCCCCTCTCCGTTGGGATCTGTATTCATCCAGGGTAACCCTCTTCAGAAATCCCTTTTCTGTTAGAATGATCACACTCTCTTCTCTTGGAATGGCGTCCTCATCCCTTATGTTTTCAAGTTCGCCAAATTCAACTCTTGTTCGTCTGTCGTCACCGAATTTCCTCATTATTTCCTTTACTTCTGCTATCAATATTTCCTTTCTTTTTTCCTCAGAATCTATTATTTCTCCAAGTCTTTTGATTTCAGACCTTGTCTCTTCCAGCTCTTTTTCTATTTTTCCAACTTCAAGTGTTGTTAACCTCTGCAACCTCGTATCGAGTACCGCCTCAGCCTGCTTTTCTGTAAGGGTAAATTTTTCCATCAGGAGAGATTTTGCCTGGTTTCCATCACGGCTTCTCCTGATGGTTTCTATAACCTGATCTATATTTGAAAGGGCAATGTGGAGACCCTCAAGTATATGCTCCCTTTCTTTGAGCTTATTAGAATCAAATATACTTCTTTTAAGAATAATATCCAACCTATGCTTTATATAACTTTTGATCAATTCCTTAAGATTCATTTGCTTTGGCTGGTTGTCCTCCAGTACCAGATTTATAATACTGATGCTCTGTTCAAGTTCTGTATGCATGTACAGCCTGTTGACAACAAGACTCTTCATCTCTTCATCCTTGATCTTGATTACAATTCTCATCCCCTCCCTGTTACTCTCATCTTTGATATCAGAGATGCCATCAATGATCTCATTGTTGATTTTTTTGACGAGATTCTCCAGGAAATTTGATTTGTTAACCCCGTAGGGAAGACTTGTTATGATTATTCTCTTTTTTTCGTCAAGGATTACCTCTCCTCTGCATTTTACCCTTCCTCTACCGGTTTCATATGCAGATATCAGATCCTTGTCGAACCATATAATTCCACCACCTGGAAAATCAGGCCCCTGAACTATTTTCAAAAGCTGGGGAATGGTAATTTCCGGGTTTCTAACTGCTTCAATGATTGAATTTCCTATCTCGTTTAAATTGTGAGACAGCATATTGGTTGCCATCCCAACAGCTATTCCCGATCCACCGTTTATTAGAAGATTGGGTATACTCGACGGAAGATACACCGGCTCCTGAAGTGTTCCGTCAAAATTCAGCATAAATGGCACTGTGTTCTTATCTATATCCACAAGCATTGATTCTGAAAGGGAGTTCATTCTCGCCTCAGTGTACCTCATTGCTGCCGGAGCATCTCCATCAATCGATCCGAAGTTACCCTGTCCATCTATTAAGGGATATCTCAGAGAAAACTCCTGGGCCATTCTTGCCATGGCGTCATATATTGCGCTATCTCCGTGTGGATGATATTTACCCATTGCCTCTCCTACTATCCTAGCTGACTTTTTATATGGCTTATCTCGAGTGAATCCATTCTCATACATTGAATAGAGTATTCTTCTCTGAACGGGCTTTAGACCATCCCTTACGTCGGGTATAGCTCTGCTTACAATAACGCTCATAGCGTATTCTAGATAGGATTTTTTAATTTCATTTTCAATTGGCCTTGATTCCATAAGATTTCACCTAAACGTCAATTTCTTTTACATACTTTGCATTCTCTTCAATAAATCTCCTTCTCGGCTCGACCTTTTCACCCATTAATATGGAAAAAAGATGATCGGCTTCAACCGCATCCTCGATGCTTACCCTAACGAGCCTCCTAGTCTCTGGATTCATTGCAGTTTCCCACAACTGCTCAGGGTTCATTTCCCCGAGACCCTTGAATCTTTGAGTTATAACATTCTTTCCCATTTGCTGGACGAC
This sequence comes from Thermoplasmata archaeon, assembly GCA_021820405.1. GTDB lineage: Archaea > Thermoplasmatota > Thermoplasmata > Thermoplasmatales > Thermoplasmataceae > Cuniculiplasma. Next base: position 2,451 of record JAKADQ010000067.1, read on the forward strand.
CCTATCCCTCTCTTCCTCTGAATAAACATACGCGACCTTGTCCCCCTTCTGTACTCTGAATAGTGGAGGTTCTGCAAAAAATATATTCCCAGAGATTATCAATTCTTTTGCATGCCTGTAAAAGAATGTTAACAACAATGTTCTAATGTGAGCCCCGTCAACATCAGCATCAGTCATTATTATGATTTTCCCGTATCTGAGTCTCTTCATATCCAAATTTTCTCCAGTTCCCACACCAATCACCATAATGAGATCGCGGATAACCTGATTGTTCAATGTCTTATCGTCAGAGGCTTTTTCCACATTCAGGATTTTCCCACGAAGTGGAAGAACTGCCTGGAATTCCCTGTTCCTTGCCTGTTTTGTGGAGCCGCCGGCAGAATCGCCTTCAACAATATACAGTTCATTCTTAGAGACATCATTGGATGAGCAATCGGCGAGTTTCCCCGGAAGGTCCCCGCTTTCAAGGGTTGATTTCCTTTTTACCAGTTCCTTTGCCTTTCTGGAGGCCTCTCTGGCTTCTGCAGCGGCAATTGATCTTTTTACTATGGCATCCGCCACATTTGGATAACTCTCCAGATAAAATTTGATTGAGTTCTCCACAATCGATTGCGCAATGCCCTTAATTTCACTGTTGCCAAGCTTGGCCTTTGTCTGCCCTTCAAACTGAGGATTGAACATCTTAACATGAACAACGGCAACTATCCCTTCCCTTATGTCATCTCCGATTATTTTTTCTGTTCCCTTTATGTTTGTCCTTTTTCGGGCATAATCCATTACTGCTTTTGATAGACCGGCCTTAAAACCACCAATGTGCGTTCCACCTTCAGGAGTATTGATATTATTTACGAAACCCTCCATAACCTCATTGCTAGACGTGGTGTATTGAAGCGCATATTCCAGAGAAACGTCTCCTTTTTCCTGCTTGTCCCTGATAGTCTCCTTCAATATTGTGTCATATCCCTCTGACAGATATGATACAAACTCTGCGAGACCTCCTGAAAAATGGAAAGTCTCTTCTGTTCCATCCCTCTCATCAGAAAGGGTGAACTTGATCGAGGAGTTCAGATATGCCAACTCTCTGAGCCTCTTTTCGAGGATTTCCTTTGAATATTCCAGAACTTGAAATATCTCAGGATCGGGCCAGAACTTTATTATCGTTCCCGTTCCTTTATCATTAACTATTTTAACGCCACGTATTCTCTCATCGGATTCCTGCTGACTTCTATCAAGTTCTAACATTTCCGATACCGGAAGACCTCTTTCAAAGATCATATAGTATAATTTTTGTTCCTTTTTCACAAGTGCGATGAGCTTTGAGGAAAGCGCGTTTACAACGTGAACGCCTACACCGTGAAGGCCGCCTGTAATCTTATAAACCTTTTTATCAAATTTTGCACCACTGTGAAGCTCTGTCAATACTATTTCAAGGCCAGGTTTACCGTATTTGGGATGAATGTCCACAGGTATGCCCCTACCATTATCTTCGACCGTTATACTACCATCTTTGCCTATTGTGACGAAAACACTGTCACCAAATCCAGCTCCTGCCTCATCGACACTGTTGTCAACTACTTCATAAACCATATGATGAAGGCCTTCCACGTTTGTGTTTCCTATATACATCCCTGGGACTTTTCTTACAGCTTTAAGTCCCTCAAGGATTTGTATCTGTGAAGCGTCGTAATCATCCAATTCAATCAACGGTATATATCATTGCATATTATTAACTTAACAACTGAGGAAGCCTGAATGATCTGTAAATTTAAGAAACAGGGTTAATTCCTTCTATTATGGACTATAATTAATATGCGAACTATTTCTGTAAATAAACTACTAATGCTCCATCTGTGGTGAACCGATATCCATGGAACTGAGCATATTGCATAAAACGATCGACTGATGGATTACTGAATACGGGAGGGGACGATTCAAATTTTTCCTTCAAAGGTTGAACAAGAAATTCAAGTGAACACTCAAAAAATCCATGGATTGAATTAAAAGGCAAGTTTGGGCAAAATCGCACCACGAACGAAAAGTTTCATTTGAAGAAATTAGACAAGCCAAACCTAAAAGAAATGCGGGGAGAGTCGTGTTTGATTGTTGTTCCAATAAACCATAATGATCTGCCAAATCCCATAAAAATAAGCCCATTTTCCCGTTGGGAGAGATCATGGGATGCAATTGGCCTTTCTTAAAAATATAACAAAGGGAATTGTTTTAGGACTGTTAAATACATCCCCGATGAATTTAAGGACATGAGATATTTATTTCCTGATGATTTCCCCTAGTGTTTAATACAAAGAATTTGGCGGATGCTGATGAAAGAGCATTAACCAAAAAACCATTTAGAAATCTTATGATCTGTAAAACAAACGGTTGCGATTTATGCTTCATATATTAAAAATGCGATTTTAATTTGCTACCACTTGGATTTGTATAAATGTACGGAGACCTTGTATTAACTTAATAGTTCAAAGCGTGTTATTAAAATTATAAGCCATTAGAACATACAATTAAGATGATTTCCTAGGTTACAGTTGAAAGGAAACTTGAAAGAAATGAAAGGTTCAGAGGATTTATAACCATTTCCAATTCTCTTGGGTCGGTTGGCACAAACTTGAAGGTCCAGGAAGGCCTTACAGATCATCAGATCATCTTTTACTTATTCAGGTTATGAGTCATCAGTAAAATGCTCCCAGAGATTTTTCTCAATCATTACTAGGAGTGCTTTAAATTGGCAATAGTTAACAATCAGTCCAAGTCAAGCATAAACCCAAGAACAGAAAAAGATTATAATCAGGCCATAAGGAAATATTAAAAATGTAAACTCCCAGATAGACAGTTTCAAAAAGGGTACAGCGGATCAACGTGATGGGAAATTCTGTGAACCCTTTAAAGAAATCAGAGGAAATGGTTTCAGTAGAGGAAATGCATAAACCGATTGAGAATTGTATTAGTGTAAGGGATAAAGCGTTATTTACACTTCGTTATGATTCAGGCGGTAGGGTTGGACAGATATTAACCCTAAGAATAATGGACCTTCAAAATGATCAATGGAGAATAGTTCTTCATGTTTCCGAAAAGACTGGAGAGTGGATGGTTAGAATTGTCGGGGATTCAGTACCATATCTTAGAGAGTGGTTGCAGAAGCATCCTAAGGATAGCAATCCCGATTCTATAGTTTTTATAAGTACCTCTGCCCATGCTTACGGCCTATTAATGAACTACAATGAAATGGTAAGAGCCATCAACAGAGCAAAGAAGAGAGCTGGGATAACCATGCTAATATATCCCCATCTATTGAGGCATACAATGGCTTCCATCCTTGCCTCAAACGTAGCAGAAGACACCACTTGAGGCGTGGATGGGATGGATACCTGTAGACGCCGGTCAAATGCCCAAGGTCTTGGAAGCCTAATCCCTCAGCGGTACATATTGCCGTAAGTGCTGATTTCTATTAACAATTGAGGCACCCCCAGAACTGAAGGAAAAGGAGGAACGCATAGAAAAAGAGCTGGAGAATAAAGGACTGATAGATGAAAAAATAAAGGCATTAATTAAAAATATGTCTGAAAGCGAAAGGGCAGGGACCCTTACGGCCATCATGCAAATGGCTCTAACCCAGAAAGATAAAAAAAGGTTCTAGAAAATAATTAAATAATTATCTTGCCTGATTTATTTTTCATATCTATT
>JAKADQ010000068.1 GCA_021820405.1 Thermoplasmata archaeon
TATGGGTGCACCACAGAACTGGCATGTCCTGCCGGTCTTCCTGATCTCCCCTTTCTGTGGGAGAGGGTAGGTTTGCTTGCACTTTGGAAAGTTGGAGCAACCCAGAAACCTTTTTCCGTATCTTGACTGCCTGATTACGAGATCTCCCCCATCTGCCGGGCACTTCCCTGCAGATCTTCTAGCTGTGTTGTACTGGCACTGGGGATTGATGCATATTATTTCAGGGGACTGGCCTCTCCTTATGACAGTAACCAGAGGAAGGCCGCATACAGGACATTTTGATTCTGATTCCTTTATGAGGCCCCTTATCTTATGGTAAAAGTCAATCTGACACCCCTCTGTTTCACACCTAAATCTTATGCTATCCCTTATCTTGACGGCCTGGATTGGCGTCCCGTGCTCTGGGCATACTGCAACCTGAGTTCCTGTTTCCAGAGCATTTCTTATTATCTTCGAAATTTCATCCTTATTCTTTTCGAGATCGACCAGAACGTTTTTTAACATGTTTCTGGAAATTTCAACAACCTGATCCTTGGTCTTTTCTCCGGCAGCTATGTTATCCATAAATGATTCGAGCTCGGCTGTCATATTGGATTCGGCAATCTTTGAATCCACACTCATGACTCCCTCAATCAGGGCCTTGCCAAGAGGCGTTGGCTTAACAGGGTTTCCTTCTATAAACCCTCTCGACTGAAGTTTTTCTATTATTTCGTGCCTTGTACTCTTTGTTCCAAGATTTAGCCTCTCCATTTCCTTTATTAGGGAGGCCATATCATATCTGCCAGGAGGTTTTGTTTCACCTTCCTCAATCCTCCAGTCTGTAGCCTTTATATCCTCCCCAACAACGAGATCTGGATGATACACATCGTTAACCTTTCTATAGGGGTATATTTCAAGCCATCCTGGATCGGTGACAATTGATCCATGGGTTTTAAAATTCTCACCGTTTATATCTATCACTGATTCCCTGACATCCCTCTTTCCCTCTCTGTAAAGTGTTGCCAGAAAACGCCTTGCAATTAATTCATATATTTTCCATTCATCATTTCTGAGATCTTTCTTTGACACCATCTCTGTGGGATATATTGGAGGATGGTCAGTGGCTTCAGTTCTTCCTCTTGACGGGAAGATTTTGTCCTGGGAAAGTACCATTTCAGATTCTTTTGAAAGTTCCCCTTTATGTAATTTTTCTACGATAGACTTTAGATTGATGCTCTTCTGGTAGACAGTATTATCCGTTCTTGGATAACTTATAAATCCCCTTACATAAAGTGATTCGGCAATTTTCATTGCTCTTCCGGGCATTATTCCTATTCGCGATGCCTCCCTCATAAATTCGGTCGTGTTAAATGGAGACGGTTTGTATATCCTTTCTTCTCTCTTATCAAACTGCAGAACTTTTCCGTTACGTCCCTTTATTTTCTCAAACATTTCTTCTATTTTCTCTTTGTGGAATATCCTTCCTTCTTCGTTTATTCCTGTAAAAAGTCCATCCTTGAAGAAGTCAACCTTTATTTCCCAGTACTTTTCTGGAACGAATTTATCTATTTCCTCTTCTCTTTTTACTATGATTGCGAGCGTAGGTGTCTGAACTCTTCCTATTGACAGGAAATTTTTTCCAAGACGCTTTGTAATAAGCGAAAAAAACCTTGTCAAAACGGCTCCCCAGTAAAGGTCAATCTCTTCCCTTGCCCCTGCAGAATTAGCTAACCTGTAATCAACATCTATAAAATTACTGAATGCTTCCCGTATCTCCCTTCCGGTTAATGCACTGAATTTTGCTCTGTATATCTTTCCATTGAAATTAGCCTTACTTTTGATGATATCCAGCGCCTCCGTTCCAATAAGCTCTCCTTCCCTATCATAATCAGTGGCTACAATAACCCTGTCCACTCGTGAAGCAATCTCAGTAAGACTTTCATGGGCAGTCTTATTCTTAACGTTGTGAATCAGGTTGGAAGTGATCAGATCCTGCAGTGTTTCCATCTTCCAGTCCTTTAAATTCTTTGGAAAATCCAGTTCCACTATATGGCCACTCAGAGGGACCAGAAAAAATCCGTTTTCTTCATCATCAAATTCTATAAAGTTTAATCCCTTGGACCTCTTTTGTTTGGACTTTCCCTCAGATAAAAAGTATGCAATTCTTCTTCCAGCATCGGCCTTTTCTGATATTATCAATGTGCGTGACAAATGTATCCTAATTCATTTTTGTGTTATATAACTATTCCTGTTCATTTCATACTCTTTGGAAAATTGAATCTAAAATATGGCGATTTTCAGTGCAAAAATGGTGATATTTTAAATTTTATGTGTATTAACTTGAAATCCATTTTTTATACCCAGAATATCAGGATACATTCAAAGCCGTTCTCTCATGTGATTGCGTTCATTCCAATAACATAATGTGAGTTTTTCATATCTCAATACTATTCCCTTACTGCAAATGTATAAGTATTATACAGCAAAACATTGATGTTTGGCAATAGTTCACGAACTAACCAAACTTTTTAAAGGTTGATAAATATATGTGAATTATGACAGGAAAAATAAAAAATATTGATATCTACAACGTAAGTGAAAAAACTTCTGAGAAATCCTCTCCATGGAGTTCTACGATGCTCATTGTTAAGATAACCACAGACGATGGAATGGTTGGATATGGGGAAGCACCTACAACATTGATGACTCTGCCAGTACTGGAAAGCATAAAGGAAGTAATGAGAGTCTTTATTGGAAAAAATGTGAAGGACATAACTGCAAACGTGCTTGAATTTTACAAGCACTCATTCTACCTTTCCAGATCTATGGAGGCCACTTCTGCTCTCAGCGCAGTCGAAATAGCCTCATGGGATATTGCTGGTAAATATGCCGGTGAGCCAATATACAATCTTCTTGGTGGGAAAGTAAGGGACAAGGTAAGGGCATACAGCAACGGATGGTATTCAGACTGCGTTACACCGGAGGATTTTATAAATAAGGCAAAGGACATTCGAAAAAAAGGCTTTACAGCAGTAAAATTTGATCCATTCGGAAACAACTATGACAAGATAGACAGAAATGGCATTGACAACGCAGAGGCAATAGTAAGAGGCTTGAGAGATGAATTTGATTTTGATCTGGATCTCCTGATTGAATTTCACGGAAGATATTCCTTTGAGGCTGCAAGGAAAATAGTCGAAAGACTTGATCCCTATGAATGCCTATTCTTCGAGGAGCCATTACATCCAGAACTTGAAATGAGGCTCCCCGAACTGAGGAGTCTTGTGCAGACGCCAATAGCACTTGGAGAGAGAATACTTAATGCAAGAGATTTTATGAGACATATTGTTGAAGGAAAGGTCGATATAATTCAGGCAGATGTTACAAATACAAGAGGCATCATGGAGTCGTTCAAAGTTGCAGCGATTGCAGATTCCTGGGGAGTCGCCATGGCTTATCATAACGCCTTTGGCCCAGTTCAAACTGCTGCTACCTTAAATCTTGATTCCACAATCAATAACTTCTTAATACAGGAAAGCTTTGAGGCATCCTGGCCAGATTGGAAGAGAAAATTAGTTAAGGGGTATGAAATAGAGAGCGGTTATTTCAAACTCTCAGGTAAGCCAGGACTTGGTATAGAAATGGATGAGAAATCGTTGAATGAACATATAGTGGACGGAATGGAACCGTTTGATCCGGAATCTCCACCGTGGGTAGTTTCAGGAACATATGTGGGTGAGGGAATTAATGGAAAAGAGTGATGTTGAAATTAAGATTGAGGAACTAAAGAGATTAAGGGATAATCTGGATAAAGCTATAAAAGATGCAGAAACAAGAAAGAAAGAGGTTGAGGCGTTTCTGAAAGGCCTTGTAGAAATAGCTAACACATCTTCAGACAAAGAAAAAGGAGTTGTAGCGGCTAAAACTATTTCTGAGGTTGTTAGCGCATCCAATGCAGGGGATATTAAAAGAATAGATGTTTCTAAAAAAATAGTGACGGGCGTTACAAAAGTAGATGATCTTTTACTTGGTGGAATTCCAATAACCTCAAATGTCGTTCTCTTTGGTCCACCATTTTCAGCAAAGGAGGCCCTTGCTAATAATTTCGTCGTGAGATCATTAAAGGAGAACATTCCGATTGTGATAGTATCCGCAGATAGAGATCTGAGGCAAATTAAGGCTGACGTTGCCAGAACAATGGGTAGCGATCTTGCGTCAGTGGATTCTTACGAAGATACAGGAATACTAAGATTCATAGATATGTATTCTAAATCCATTCAGATACAATCTCCATCAAAGAACGCAATAGTTATAGATGGTATTACAAACATTTCTGCCCTTCTGAAATCAATGGAAACAGTGGAGGCAGATATCCTGAAAACATATCCATATTACAGGCTGCTCTTTATTTCGTTGACCGCTTTTATACCTCAATTTGAAGAAAAAATATTTATGAGATTTACACAGCAGTTTACTCAGAAGAGGAGATCAAACCCCAGTGTGAGCATGTATCTTTTGGAAGAGGGGCTTTTTGACCAGAAAATATATGAAACAATCAGTTACGTCATGGATGGTACAATTGAATTCAGGATTGCAAACTCTAAACAATATCTCAGGGTTTCCGGTTTGAGTAATGTCAGGACAAGAGAGTGGATAGAAGTTTACCAGAGAAACAACTCCTTTGACCTTGGTTCGTTTTCACTTGAGAGGGTAAGATAAAAACCACTCAGACTGCCTGTCAATCATCATTTATCAGTCAAGGCTGAATTCATCACTGTGGTTTGTATGGTAATTGAAGGTGTAAAATAATCTTTTCTAAATACAGACGTTGTCAAAAATTAGTTGATTTTTCTGTTTATTGATTTGGTTCTTAGACCTTTCAATTGTTTATAAACACTCTCGTTTCCCTCTCTTTTGGAAGATTTTTAATCCGTAAAGAACAATCATGGTTGATATATTCTATCAACTAAAAATTGACAATATCTAAATACACCCTATGGCAGCTATTAATTTCAAAGGAAGTTAAAATACATCTTATACATTAAAGAATATGGAAGAGCACAAAAACGATGCTATGGAAATAAGGAACCTCGCGAGGAAGAACAATGAGATGTTCAAGGAGAGTATACCTCTGATAGCTTCAGAAAATCTGATGAGTCCACTTGCTATGGAAATGTTACTGACAGATTTTGGCCACAGATATGCAGAAGGCCTTCCTCATCACAGATACTACCAGGGAAATTACTATGTGGATCTGATGGAGGATAAGGTCAACGAACTCGGAAAGAAGCTGTTCAACGTACCCCAGATTGATCCAAGGCCGGTATCTGGTACCAATGCAAATATGGCGGTAATCTTTGCCCTTTCGAAACCTGGTGATACCGTTACTGCACCTGATCTGTCAGGAGGAGGCCACATCAGTGCTGCAAAATTTGGAGCTCTTGGATTCAGGGGACTTAACATAGTTAATTATCCCTTCAATGAAGACACAATGTCCATAGATCCAGATGGAGCTGCAAAAATAATAAAGGAAACGAAACCAAAGCTGGCTTTGTTTGGACAGTCTGTCTTTCTTTTTCCGATTCCCCTTAAGGATATGGCAGATGCTTTTCAGGAAGCCGGATGCAAAGTGTGGTATGATGGTGCACATGTAATTGGCCTAATAGCTGGAAAGCAGTTTCAAGATCCACTACACGAAGGTGCTGATATAATGAGTGGGTCAACACATAAGACTTTACCCGGACCACAACATGGAATAATCGCAGGAAACACAGACGATGAAACATGGAAAAAGGTTCAGAGGGGGGTTTTCCCTGGAGTTTTAAGCAATCATCATCTGAACACTATGGCTGCCCTTGGAGTTACAATGGCTGAAATGCTCGATTTTGGAGAAGAATATGCCAAAAAAACAATATTAAACGCACAAAAGCTTGGTCAGGAACTCCACTCCCTTGGTGTTGATGTGTTTGGCGAAAAACTTGGATTCACGCGATCACACACAATAGTTGCAGATGTCAGAAAATTCGGCGGAGGTAAAAAGGTAGCAGAAAGACTCGAGAGATGCGGAATTATCCTTAATAAGAATCTCATTCCTGTTGACCATAATAAAAATTC
>JAKADQ010000069.1 GCA_021820405.1 Thermoplasmata archaeon
AAATTTAAAGTGTTAAATTTTCAAGTTCAATCGAAAATAAAAAATTCACAGATCATTCAATTGCATGAATCAATTCGTTCCCTGTGAATAATTATCGAATTCCCAGACCTTTAAGGTAGAGAAAAACTTTAAATATTATATATAGCTCAACATGTTAATGAATAGCATATTGAAGTTTGTGCTTCTGGTTTTGCCCTATGCATTCATGGTTCTAGGTTTCAGCATTTACGATAGGGCTACACCATATTTGGGAGGGATGCCGTTCTTTTATTGGTATCAGATCCTGTGGATATTTTTGGCGGCTATTTTGACATCGATTGTATATTTTATAGAGAGTAGGGAATCAAAGGGAAGGGTGAGCGCATGAGTGCCGTTACGTTCTCCGATTTGGACTATGGGGTATTCTTTGCAGTTGTAATAATTGCCCTGTTTGTTGGTTTCATCGCCTATCTCTGGCGTAAACCAAAGACAATGGAGGATATTCAGGAATGGGGCCTTGGAGGAAGAAGGTTTGGTACCGTGGTTGTATGGTTTCTGCTTGGAGGAGACCTGTATACTGCATACACGCTTATCGCGGTTCCAGGCCTTGCAGCATCATCCGGCGCACTTGCAATGTTTGCGATCACATACGGTATAATGATATATCCTATTGTATATGCAACAATGCCAAGGCTGTATAATGTGGCAAAAAAGAGGGGCTATATAACATCCTCTGATTATGTCAAAGACAGATTCAATTCAAGGCTTCTGGCAATGCTCATAGGTCTTACTGGCGTGGTTGCCGAACTTCCATATATTGCTCTTCAGATCGTTTCGATTTCCTATGTACTGAGAGCAATGTACCTTCCTGCAACAATAACACTCATATTTGCATTTGCCCTGGTTGCCATATTTACCTTTGTGAGCGGTCTCAGGGGTCCGGCACTGACCGCCATACTCAAGGATGCAATAATATGGGTTGCTGTTATTGCCATAGTAATATATATCCCATACAAACTTGGAGGATTCCAGCCAATATTTGCAGATGCTTCAAAGTATTTCAGTACACCCAGTTCCTCTACCACGCCATTGTTCGTATCTCCAACTCTTGGACTTGGATATACAACCCTCGCACTGGGTTCTGCCCTCGCACTGTTCCTATATCCTCACGGTGTGACTGGAACCCTTGGCTCCAAGGATACAAAAACAATAAAAAGGAATGCGTCTTTGCTCCCACTTTATAACGTACTGCTTCTGATGGTTGCAATTCTGGGAATTGCCGCTGTCGTCGTTCATAACGGCGTATTTTCAGCAAGCACTTCATCCTTTGCTATCCCCTATCTAATAAGGGATGAATTCCCCTCCCTGTTCACGTCCTTCGCCTATGCGGCAATCGTTGTGGGAAGCGTTGTGCCAGCTTCAATTATGGCAATAGCCTCTGCAAATCTGCTAACAAGAAACGTGTATGTTGAATACATAAACCCAAACGCATCTTCAAAGACACAGTCATGGTTGTCAAGGATTCTTGTGCTGTTCGTAATAGGTGCATCTCTCGCGTTCTCTCTGATAAAGGTTGCAAGCGGAGATATCGTATTCCTTCAGACTCTTGGAGGAGCAATCGTTCTGCAGACACTTCCTGCCATATACATATCTTTGTACACAAGAAAGATGAGCAAGTATTCGGTAGGACTTGGGTGGCTCGCAGGAATTATTGCGATCATCTATGGGCAGTATCTGATCAGCTTCTCAGGGAAGGCCTTTATGCCATCGCTGTATGACTTCATGTATGTGGGGATCTTTGGACTGCTTGTGAACCTCCTTGTGATTCTGGTCATACACGGAGTGTCCATGGCAATGGGCAAGGTCAAAGACGAAGGAATCATTGATAATCAGGAATTTCTGATTGACCAGTGAACCCCATATTTTTTTATTAAAATACCCAATTTTTTTAGATATCATATATTACAGAAGTATTTTGTGAAAATATAAAAAAACGGAATTATGAAGAAAATATTTTTATCTTTGAATTGTTTAATATGATCAGGTCTTGGAAATGGTGAAGAAAAAGAACCTTGATGACCTCGAAGAGCTGGAAGCGTCGGACATAGAGGAAATGGACAGATTGGTTTATGGTGACGACCGAAAAAGAAAGAACTCAGGGAAAAACTCTGGTTCTGTCTCGAGGAAACAGTGAAGCTTCCCTGACATTTGGAAGATTAAGGATGACCTGAGTGAGTCTTTCGAGACCAAGGCCCCACCCCGCGTGGGGCGGCATCCCGTACCTGAAAGTTTTTAAATAGAATTCAAAATTTGAACTGTCTAAACCTTTTTCCTCAATTTTTCTTTTTAGAGTTTCAGGATTATGAACTCTCTGTGCACCTGAGGTTAATTCTATCTCCCTGAACTGCAGGTCAAAGGATTTTGTGAAGTTTTCATTGTCTTCAAGCACAGATGTGTAGAAGGGCCTGACCTCTCTAGGCCAATGTGTGATAAAATAAAACCCTTCAAATCTTGAGCCTATTATTTTCAGCTGTTCGTTGTTCAGATCTTCCCCTTTGTTAACCTTTAAACCATTCTCCGCAAGAATTGAAACGCATTCTTCGTAGGTTATTCTTGGGAATGGTGTTTTCGGAGGACTTTTCAGCAAGGAAAATTGCAGAGCCTCCGGCACCTTATTAAGAAAATTTTCTATCCCGTGGGAAATTGCGTTTTCAAGCATATGCATTGCATCATTATGGTCGGCGAAAGCCATCTCAATATCTATGGATGTAAACTCATTAAGATGCCTCGGCGTATTGTGCTCCTCTGCCCTGAATGCCGGCCCAACTTCAAAAACCCTTTCCACACCAGAGGCAATGAGCATTTCTTTATACAGTTGAGGGCTTTGATTCAAAAAAGCATCCTTCTCAAAATACTTAACTCTGAAGAGATCCGCACCTCCTTCGGTGGCAGCCGAGACGATTTTCGGGGTCTGCACCTCTGTGAATCCCTGGGACATAAGGAATGACCTGATGCCCCAGAGTATGGCTGACTTTGCCCTGAATATTCTTGAATGCTCTGGTTTTCTCAAATCCATGAACCTGTTGTTGAATCTCGTATCAAAATCAACTTCAACCTCATCGGCAATTCCTATGGGCAATGGAGAGCCGGCAATATTCAATATGGAGATCTCATTCGCAATGAATTCTCTTCCTATCTTGCTCTGTATCTTTTCGGGAACGGCACCTTTTACCATAATTACCGATTCCCTGCTTATATCGCCAAGCATTGAGAATGGTTCTGTATCCTTCTTTACGGTAATCTGCACGAGGCCGGTCTGATCCCTGAGGACTATGAAGCCGACATTCTTCAGGATTCTTATGTCCTGTGCCCATCCATTGAGCGTCAGCATTTCACCGGGAAGTTTGCCATCAAGATCTGCAACAAAAAATTTCTTCATACATAAGGGTAATATGTCTCTTTAAAAATATTTTCCGTCCCATCATGGATTTTTTAGTGAAATGTGGGCATCATCATTTACATATTTGAAAAGGACATGAAACTGAATATGCGTTCTGGATCAACGCAATTCTCATTGAAATCTGAATCCAACAGGTCAATATGCAACAATTCAGAATCTGTAAAACAAGAATGGTCCGGGATTGCGAAAAGGAGATGAAAAACTTGGGCGTAGGATATTGTCAAAAAGTAATCGAATTTTACATAATTCATGGTGCCTGGCCGAAAACCTGAAGTACGATAGAATCTTTCCTTCACGTGGGACTATGGAAAGCGCTCTACATTGTGTGCAAAGGATTTTCAGCATCTCTGGATATTTTTATTCTCTCGTTCTCCTTTATTTTCATGCAAGGCAATATTCCGGCAATTGAGCCTGAACTGATGAAGAATGATATGTATAAAGGGTTCAAAAGATCACAAATTTTATAAGGGAATTAATGGAGAAAAAGGATGTGAGAGAACTCGTTAATATTGTGTTATATGAGATATACAGACTCTGCAGTGAAGCTTCAAGAGAACGATCTCTCCTTAACTTTGCAAGAGAATACGGGAAGGAACTATTTCTCTACATAGAAACGCTGAAGTAGCTAAAAAATCAGATAAGGAAGCACATCCCATCTCAGCACAGTCATGGTCGTTCAGGAACCCAATTATTCCAAAATCCTTATTATATCCATATAAATTTCGGCAACTCATGGTCGTTCACGAACGGGTTCAGGGCAAGGAACGGTGTTTTAAGGATTTCCTACCGGGTCGCTGGAGATTATCACAGGGGAATTGACAATGTCAACAGAGAAAGGAACTGCCATTTGCAGTAACATCCGTATCAGAGAAAGACAGGACATTCAATCCTATTTAGAATCGTTGAAGCAAAGGAGAAAAGAACTTTGGATATTTACTGGTATTTTTTTCCTTTTCATTCTATCCACCACTCTTTTTTTGATTTCCCGGAGTTTGAAATTTTTTGCTTCAAACTTAATTGGCTATCTCTCTATCATTTTTTTATTTGCTGCCATCGCATATAAAATATTCACTTTCATAAAATGTCAGATGGCAAAGGACAGAAGCCCTTAAACCTGACTCGAGGGAGTGCGATACCCTCTGCTGAATCTTTCTCTACCTGTTTTATTCCCTGGAGGTTCATTTTTATATTCTACTTCATGTTAGGGCCCTGCCTCAGCAGGTATGAATGGGATAAACCAATCAGGAAGCGATATTGTGCTGCATCGTTACAGTTGATCCATTCGCGAATATCTGCATCCACCTTTACAGTTCAGCCTCAGGTCACAATACTAATTTTGGGAAGGAGGTAGAAAGAACCCGATGAATCCTATGAAATTCTGGAAGTTTTCTCTGGAGAGCCTAAATGCGGAATGAGACTATTGCGTTTTTAACTATAATTCCGGAGAAGATTCATGGGAATAACCACTCTTTCTCGGATATGTTAAATAATGGTGTTCCATATTTGTATCTATGGGAAAAGGGAAACTGGTAATCGGGATAATTACCATATTTATTGCCATAATTTTCCTTGGCACTTCAACAATGATCAATCAGAGCGGCAATTCTCATGATGTTCGCTATTTCTCTTCCTCTGCATCGAATAAACAACTTGTGGTGATCCAGTTAAATGAGGAGATCGATCCCGGATCCGCTGCGATGATAACCGGTGCCCTGTCCGGTTTAAATCATAACAGCACTGAAGCAGTGGTAATATGTATGAACACACCCGGCGGGCTTCTCACAAGTATGATTCAGATTGTGTCTGCTATAAATCAAACGGAGGCAATGCATATACCTGTATACACCTACATACTTCCTGAATCACTAGGGGCGTCCGCAGGATCATATATAGCCATGGCTACTGATCAAATATGGATGGGTCCAGGATCAGAAATTGGTCCCTCAACGCCAATTGTGGAGGGGGGGAGCGCACTGCAGGAAAACCACACACTTAACGGAATGGCAGGGCTGATGATTGCACTGGCCCAGACCCATGGCAGAAATGCAACTGCAGCTGCTGAAATGGTTTACAAGGATAAGGTATTCAGTTATGAGCAAGCCTATCAGATAGGCCTCATAAACGGCATATCTCAAAATTTCACAACCTTTCTGGCCAAAAATAATCTATCGACGTATAACAGGGCAATCGTTACCGAGTCACTCTTCGACCAGTTGATGAGCTTCTTCAGCAATGCAACCGTTGACGGGCTGTTCATATCCATAGGTTCCCTTGCTATTCTTCTTGATCTTTACCACGGTACGGTACTTCTTACAGCAGTTGGAGTAATAATGATCGTTTTGGGCCTTCTCGGGGCGCAATTAATCGATGCCTCCCTTGTTGGAATACTCATGCTCATACTTGGTTCGGTTCTGGTGCTTCTTGAGTTTAAGACCGCACATGGTATTGCACTGCTATCCGGTATATCCCTGGATATATTCGGCACATTTCTGCTGGTATCGCCTGATTATGATATCAGT
>JAKADQ010000070.1 GCA_021820405.1 Thermoplasmata archaeon
TAAGAAACGGAGAAATCTACATAAAAAACTAATCCAACTGACGAATCTAAAATAAAAATTTATTTAATCAGGTACAAGTTCAAACTAAAAATATCACTTGTATTTGATTTTGCTTGATGGTCTGAAAACAAACTTCTCCTTCTGGGGAACCTTGATCTCTTTCCTTGTCTGTGGGTTTTTGGCGCTTCTTGCTTTCTGGGTCTTTCTCTCGAAGATTCCAAAACCTGCTAGGTTTATCTTCTGTTTTTTGTCTGCCTCATCAACTATTCTGTCCAGAAAAGCCTTTATTACCTCTCTGGCAACCTTCTGTGTTGTTCCCGTTGTCTTCGAGACCTCTTTTGACAATTCGCTTATGCCAACCATTTTTATCAATTCTATATGTACATACTACTATTAAAATATTTTTGTTCAGTATTTTATTTATAATGAAATCTGTTGAGTTCCCTGCTATATAACATTGTTCATAAAAATAATAAAAAATGAAAACAGTTTTATCTGCCGGTTAATATTAGATTTCATGAACTTTGTGAGACTCAATGAAATTCTCAATGAGCATTATGGAAATCTCCACTGGTGGCCTGCAGAAACCCCAGAAGAGGTCGTAATAGGAGCAATTTTGACGCAGAATACATCATGGAGAAATGTTGAGAAAGCAATTGAGAATCTGAAGAAGATTGGAATAAGGAATCTTTCCCAGATAGTTAATGGTGATCAGGAAAAGATTCGGGAAGCCATAAAGCCCTCAGGTTTCTACAACCAGAAAACTGCCAGGCTCATATCAGTCAGCCGGGCTATACAATCAGCAGGTGGCATTGACAGCCTCAGAAAGATGGATGATGCGTCCCTGTCCCATTTCCTGTCTTCGCTGAAAGGTGTTGGAAAGGAAACGGAAGAAAGCATAATGATCTATGCCCTTGGGAGAAAGAAATTTGTTGTGGACAAATATACGATGAGAATATTCTCACGAACGGGAATAATTCAAAGCGAAACGATCCTTCCAACCGAATTGAAGAATGAAATCGAAAACAGAATGAGCCTTGAGGAATTGAATAATTTCCATGGTGCTCTTGTAAATCTGGGAAAGGATTTTTGCAAAACAAAACCGGTATGTGTACAGTGCCCAGTGAGAAACGAATGTAATTACGCGAAGGATTTCACATTGCCGTAGCCGATGAGCCTCCAGCGATTCGTAATTTTTCTTCCTATGGCAATTCTTTCATTACTCTGAACGGCCACTGGATACCTCAGTGTGATCTCAACATCTCCGTCCCTCACATTTGTGGCCATACCAAGGGTGTTTGATGTTCCAAAGGTCAGCATCAGATATTCTCTGCTTTTTATGGGTTCAACTCTCATCTCATCCTCAAAACCGACAACACGGTTCAAAAGATGTGTCTCAATCTCAACTGTGGTTGCAATCGGAGGTACCTTACCGACTGAACCAAGAATCCTGCCTGTTAGGAGATCATTCTTCGTTAGAAATGGATCCAGTTTAGTCCCCACAGCTGAAAGGCCACCGGGAATTATTGTTTCATAGGAACTGGAACCGGCCATAAGTGAGGTTATCTCTGTGACGACATTTTCCCAGACATTCTTATTTCCCTTTGTCTGCTGAATTCCAGGGGTGATTTCAATCTCCTGGCCTATATTCAGAACGCCTTTTACCAGGGATCCTCCAAGAACACCACCTTTTAAAGTGCTCGGATCGGCTCCGGGTTTGTTTACGTCAAAGGACCTTGCTATATACATCAACGGATCAGCATTTCTATCCCTTTCAGGTGTGGGGATGAACTCCTCTATTGCCTCGAATACTTTGTCTATATTTTTATTGTGATAGGCACTCACCGGAATGACCGGGGCACTCTCAGCAATGCTTCCCTTGAGGAACCGCTTGATTTCATTGTAGCTCTCTATGGCCCTCTCCTTTGTGACAAGATCAATCTTATTCTGAATAACAATTATGTTCTTAATTCCCATAATTTCAATGGCAGTGAGATGTTCCCTCGTCTGCGGTTGCGGGCACTTTTCGTTTGCCGCGATGACAAGGAGTGCACCATCCATTATGGATGACCCGGAAAGCATGGTTGCCATCAGAGTTTCGTGTCCAGGTGCGTCCACAAAGGAAATAACTCTTTTTAATTTGCAGTTTTCATCCAACGGCTTATTTGAATACACCATATTGCCGTCTTCACACTGGTATACAGGCGTATCTGCATACCCAAGTTTAATGGAGATTCCCCTCTTTATCTCTTCAGAATGTATATCTGTTTTCCTACCTGTAAGTGCCTTGGTCAGAGTACTCTTCCCATGGTCTACGTGACCAACCATTCCGATATTTACTGTTGGCTGGGGAAGACTTGAACTCATTCTTTCTTATCCTCTGGTGAGTTTTCCGGAGCTTCAAGTGGGGCTGGGCCATACTGAGTAATAACGAAGTTCAGCTGGGATATATCTGGCCCTATTACGGAGCCTCTGAATGTAACCCTCTTCCTGATTCCTCTCTTAGCCCTCTGGCCCTCCCTGTATCTCACCAATATTCTCTTTTTTCCCGGAATTGCAAGATCAGCTTTCATTGGAAAACCATCAATCGACGATCCTCCTGTGATCTTCAGTTTGTATCCTGGAAGTTCAAAGAAAATTCCATCTATCTCTTCGCCAATTCTTCTACCATTTAGAAGACTTAAGTTCTCGGGTTTAACCTCTTTTTTATAGGTTTTTCCTGTTTTCTTATCCGCAATTATTGCTACTGAATTTCCTCCAGCCATTTACATTAACCCCCTTTAAGGTTAGATTTTTAGGGAATACAAGAAAGGCTTATAAATTTATCAATAGTTCCTGTTTCCTTCTGTAAATATTTTTCCTGCCAGAAATCAATGTTACGAATGTATCGCTTATCAAATGAAACAAATTCTTCAAGATTGTTCTTTAATATGGAAATACATGTGCAATTAATTGATGCAATATGAATCAAGATCAACTGATTTCAAAGAAAAAACATATAAATTTCCCGAAAAGGCATATGGAAATCATAGAGGAAAAAATTATTCTGTGAAAAATGGCTATTTATAGGAATAATCAGTTGATTATGTTTATGAACGAGGAGGCTATTCATTTTTATGTCTTACCATGAAAAAGTGGTGGAGGTCGAAATTCGTGGTGGATATACCATGGACGGTGCGGGGGTAAAACTTTTCAGAGTTTTTGGAGGTAAATACACCTTCCCGAGAACCGATCCATTTCTTCTCATGGATTATTTCGGATCGGACAATCCCGAAGAATATGAAAAGGGGTTTCCTTGGCATCCTCATCGAGGCATAGAGACCGTTACATATCAGATCAGGGGAATCACCAGCCATGAAGATAGCAACGGTAACAAAGGTAGAATCTTTCCGGGCGACATTCAGAGCATGAGTGCCGGAAGTGGAATCTATCACGAAGAGATGCCAGGTCCGTCAAAAAGCAGTACTGGAGAGGTTCTTTCTCAGGATGTGCTTGGTGTCCAGTTATGGATAAATATACCTGCAGGGAAAAAGATGTCCACTCCCGCCTATGCGTATCATAAATCGTCGAGCATTCCTGAGGTGGCAAAGGGAAATAGAACGAAAATAAGGGTAGTCTCCGGGGAATTTGAAGATGTATCAGGTCCATATGAATCATTTACGGCAAAAGGAATCACATACATTCACATGAAGATAGGAAGGGATGAGGAGTTCAATTTAAGCGGCTACGAGGGGAAGAGAGTTATTATTTTCTGTTTTTCAGGATCGGTGGCGATCGGCGAAGAAGGTACCCTTGAGGAGAGAAATTCATTTGCCCTGTCCGTTTCAGGTGACTGGTTCAAGGTAAGAGGATTAAATGAAAATAATGACATTATAATAATAGGGGGAGAACCGACAGGTGAAAATATAGAATGGTACGGCCCTATTGTGATGTCAACAAAGGATGAGATAAATGAAGCCATAAGTGATCTCAACAGAGGTACGTTCGTAAGGAGCAGGGAACCCATAATACTTTAGAATCAGTATATATATGTTCATTGTACTAATTCCATGAACCAATATAATATTTATGAGGGCACAGATGCAATAGCATGCACCTTGATTTTCTTATTCTCATAATTGTGGGAACTCTGAGCTCCCTCGTGTCCATATTGTACTATACAATGAACAGTTATCTTTCAAAAAGAAGGGGGAGGTTACAGGAGGGAAATGATCAGGGAAGAGAGAATCTTACAAAAAGTGATGTAACTGCAGTGATACCTGTATATAATGAAAATCCGGAACTTTTCAAAGCATCACTTGGTGCCATATCAGATCAAGTATCCCATATTATTGTAATTTCAGATGGAATCAAGGAGCCTTATGGATCCATATGTGAGGCCGCTGGTGCAGAATTCATTCTGAAAAATAACAGGGAGGGCAAGAGGAGTTCTCTTGCCTTGGGCATGGAGAGAGTCAGAACAAAAATTGTTGTATTCATGGACGCGGACGCAATTCCTGATGGAAATGCTGTTGAACAAATTCTTAAGACATATGACAGGGATACTGGAGGAGTTGGATCAAACATATACATGGAGACATCCGACGGCAAAATGGTTTCGTATGCATCCGAATTTCTTGAGAGATCAAAGGAAACGGTGCAGAGAGCCATGAGCAGATTTGGGAACATAATGATACTCGACGGCAGTTTTGCCTCCTATCGGTCCGATGTAGTAAAAGATTACGTTCAGTCTGATGAATTCAGGAATTACCGGATAGGGGGAAAGATACCCTACTACGGTGGAGGAGATGACACATCACTAACAGCCTTTGTCATCAGGAGCGGATACAAAGTGAGAAAGGCCTTCGATGCCCATGTAGTTACCATGCCCAAAAGAAATCTGACGGCATTTGCCAGGCAGAACTTGAGATGGTCACGGACAGCCTGGAGGACATTTTTCCAGAACATCAGAAACGGAACATTCAGGAAGTCCAACAAATTTTATGTTCTTGAGCAGTTCCTGACATTCTCAATACCTGTACTGTTTTTAGCGGTTCTCCTTTTCAGGGGAATAACATTCATAGATATTACGATGCGCAGGGGCTTGATAATTCCTGATCCGTTTCTGTTCATTACCCATGGATTGACGCATGCAATAACAAATCCATATTATTACACTTACATGATCACATCCACCGGATCAACCCTGTCCTCATTCCTGTTTCTCACAACGGTGGCAGAGAACACTTTGAAGGAAAGGCTCAAAATAATAGGGTACGGGTCCATAGGTGCTGCAATCCTGTTTCTCACATCAGTTTATGCACTGTTCACATTCAGAAGGCCATGATAAAACATTATTTCCAAATTTAATATACATGGATATGTACGTTCTTGGACTGGAAGGCACAGCCCATACCATAAGCGCATCAATTTTGGATGAGAATCGAATATATTCACTTGTGTCAAAAACATACCGGCCAAAGGAAGGTGGAATCAATCCACGGGATGCGGCCGAATTTCATTTTTCCAATATTGTTCAGGTGATAGATCAGGCTATTTCCGACGCAAATATATTGCCTGAGCAGATCAACCTGATCAGTTTCTCGAGAGGCCCTGGCCTGCCGCCATCATTGAAGATTGTTGCCACGGCCGCAAGGGCGCTTTCAATCAAATACAACATACCCATAGTGGGTGTCAATCACCCGCTGGGTCACATAGAAATAGGTAGAAGGGAGACAGGATGCAACGATCCTGTGATGCTGTACGTCTCGGGAGGAAACACTCAGATTATTGCCTATAAAAACGGGCACTACCGGGTTTTTGGAGAGACTCTTGACGTTGGCGTTGGAAACCTTCTGGATAAAATTGCAAGGGAAATGGGATTCCCCTTTCCGGGAGGCCCAGAAATTGAAGCCATGGCCCTTGGAGGGGAGAAACTTCTGGCTCTTCCATATACAG
>JAKADQ010000008.1 GCA_021820405.1 Thermoplasmata archaeon
AAATGGGACCGTTGAGATTTGAACTCAAGTCACCAACACCCCAAGCTGGTAGGATACCAAGCTACCCCACGGTCCCCTTAAAATCTCCCTTCAGGAGAAGGGCATAATCTCATCAATAAGCTCTATATGGGACAGAATCATTCTTCTGCAACAGTAGCGATCTAAGCCAAGATCATCCATGATCTTTGAAACCTCTTCTGGGGTTGGCTCCCTGTTTCTCGATCTAATCTCTGAAATCTGTGCTTCAAATTTAGTGTAGTCAGATGCAATGACTCTACCGCAACTGAAACATCTAATAGGTATGATCATTCATATCACCTGTAGGATTTCTGCCTCTTTGCCCTGGCACCCCTTCCCATGGGTTTCTTTGGAAGTTTTCTTCGGATATCGTTAACCATTATGGTTCTGTCATACTGTCTATATATATCTTCGATTGTCTGATCGTTCAAAAATTTAACTATTCCCTTTGCCATTGCTGTTCTGGATGCGTCAACCTGGCCTGTAAGTCCTCCACCACTGACCTCAATTTCCACATCAATACCTGATGCTTTATCGCCGATCAGAGCTATTGGCTCAGTCAACTTTTCTCTCAAAAGTGCGACCGGGTAGAACTCAATAGGAGTGCCGTTAATTAAAAATTTTCCTGTTCCCTTCCTGGTGTAAGCCCTCGCTATTGCCGTCTTTCTCTTACCTGTTGTTATAATCGTATTAGAAACCTTTTCACTCAACCGCTTTCACCTCTCTTCCCATTATACTGGCTATATCAGCAAGGGTAACAAAACCACTTACCTTGTTATTAAGGGCTTTATCTATAGTTATCTTCTCTGCATCCTTAAATTCTGCCGGCATTCCGTCATATACTATACACCTTTTAAGTGCGTCCTTGCCTTTCGTGGTCTTTTTAGGAAGCATGTCGCCTACAGATCTTTTCAGGATAGCTTTGGGAACTCGTGGATAATACGGACCCTTCCTTACACTACCAATTTCTCTTCTTGAAAGAAACCTCTGCAGCACATATTTCCTTGAACCGGTAACCACTACTTTTGCCGCATTCACTATAACGATCTTCTCGTCTGTATTGAGAAGCTCTTTGGCTATTATTGTAGAAAGTCGCCCATAAACACAATTTGAAGCGTCAATAACCTTCATTTAATTACCTCATTATCTTCACATTAGTTCCCTTCGGAATCTTATCAGCTATGGCTTTAAGTGGTATAAACTCTCCTCCAGCCTCCGATATCTTTTTCAGCGCCTTCTCGCTGATATACATAGCAGAAAGCTGCAACTTTTTCTCCACGTACCCTCCCCCTAATATCTTACCGGGGACCACAACAGTATCACCATCATTACATATTTTTGAAATTTTGCCTATATTTATGGAGGCATAATTCTTTCTTGAACCACCGATTCTTTCAGCTACATCTCTCCATAAAGGAGTTTGATTCTCTCGGGATACAGCATTAAGGTGTTCCACTGTTTCTTTAACATTTAAATCTGTTTTGTTTGATGTTTTAAGCGACATTTTAACCATCAGAATTGACACATAAATAATCTGAGATTAATAAGGTTTTTTACTTATCTCTATTCATTCTTTGTATTTCTTATCTAAATCGATCTTTTCCATTTCTTCGCCGTTGCTTCGATCTATGGATGCCATATCTATTTTCCTGAGTATTCCCATAATTCGGTGATATTCAGACCTGTTCAGTGCTGCCCGTGAGAAAAGGCGACGCAACATCACACTTGTTGATGGTATTTTATGTCTGGGGAAGTTCACCTTTCTGCTTATTTGAATAATCCGGTCCACAAGCATGTTGGTTTCTTCCCCATTGGCCCTCTCCTTTTCTGGAAATTGGAAAACTTCCTGCTTCATGCCTTCATACATAATTATGGCAGCCGCGTGGGATAAATTATATATCGGGTAATCTTCATTACCGGGAATCGCAATAAAAAAATCGCAAAGGGCGAGCTCTTCATTCCTGAGGCCATCCCCTTCCCTACCCATTAGAATACAGGTCTTCATTTCTGAGTTATAATAGTTAGACCAGAAAAAATCAGGCTTAACCGGAATTCTTCTGTAATCCTTCAAATTTTTTGAAATTACTGAAGAAGTGCCGACCAGTATATCAAAGTCGTTCCGCAATTCCCTTACCGATTTATAATAAAGGGCATGATCCAAAAAATCGGACGCTTCTTTTGCCCTCGCATATGCGTCATCGTCCAGAAAGCTCTGGCCAACCAGAATAAGATTTATAAAATTTGTATTTTTCATAGCCCTCGCGACTGCACCTATGTTACCCTGCACCTCAGGTTCAGTCAGAGCTATGAATGTCTTGGAGAAATCAGGCTTCATTTACTGTTTCTTTTGTCTGGTCGTTTTCCTGTTCCTTTGATTCTTCAGATTCGTTCTGAGCCTCAGCAGGAACCTCCTCTGCCTTTGGTTCATACTTTTCAACTATTGACAGAGTATATTCCTTGATGTATTTTCTTGTGCTTTCAACAACCCTGTATTTAGCATCAAACCATTCTATGTTGAATCTGAATTCCTCAGGAACATCCAGCTCTATCTCCTTCTCATTTTCTTTTACACTGAACTTGTCTGACCCTGGTGTGAAATTCTGATCCACTAGGGCTTTCACCTTATCGGTCACATTGTCGAGTTTGGCCAATATTTTGTATTTATAATACACATCCTTGCCTGCCCATGGATGGTTATAATCCACAACTACTCTTCCCGGACTCACTGAGAGAACCTTGCCTCTTCTATTGTTGATTCTTACTTCCTGGCCTGGAACTGGATCTATTTTATTTCTTTGGAATTCAGCATAGGTGTGAACCTTTATATTTTTGGGATCTCGTGTTCCATAAGCGTTTTCAGCTTTAATTTCAACCTCATTCTCGTCTCCAGGGTTCGCTTTCAGGAGACTTTCATTGATCTCTTTGAAAATATCCTCAGAGCCGACGATTAATACCCCTTCGTTATATTTCTGATCAGGGTCATAGATGTTATTTTCCTTTGCCAATTGCTCGTTGTTGGTAGCAACAAGTTGCTTGTCTGTGCCTATTCTCATTTCGAACGTAATTTTTACGAAATCTCCATTTTCCATTATATCACCGGAATAATTCATAGGTAATTTAGGATGATATTTAAAAGTATTCTGTGAGTGAAGAAAAAATTCATTTTAAATTAACTTTTCTTTGCGAATATGGTTATCGATAGATGGAACCTATCTCAGAATCGATGAATAGGGCTGTTCCCTGATCAGGCTCCGCAAACATTATGGCACTGTATATGAGTGTTTTTCCCTGTTCCCTGATAGCATTCAGTATTTTTCTCTCTATTTTTCCCTTTATGATAAATGCCTGATAATTCTCAATCCATCCCTGTTCACTCTGAAGTGTTTGCACTGTACCAAGAAATATGCCTTTTTTACCCACCTTTCCCGAATAGGAATTTCCCTCGGGATAACCTCTCCCCACAGGTGTTCCCGCATTCAAAAGTGAAACTCTGGATGTCCCTGAAAACAGGTATCTCTGGTTGCCCGATACAAAGACTATTCTCTCACCCTTGATCAGAACATGCGACTGGAGAAGTTCGCTGATAATCTGATCGGGATTTTTATCGGTTCCATTGCTTTTCAGAAGATAGGGTCTCACCGATCTGAGTATATTGATCTGCCCTGCAGTAATTTTCGATGCGGTTACACCCACGATCTCGCATCCTGGCCTCACTGATGATAGCATTCTTGCAGTATTTCCTGATCCGGTCACTGCCACAATTCTGTGTGCCCTGGATTCATCGGCAATGACTCTTGCGGCTCTCGCCATAGAGTAAGTTATTCTACTTCCGTAGAAATTTTCAGGCTCAGGGAATGATTCTGAATTTTTCTCAACAAAGATTGCTGTCTCCTTCAATGTTTTTACCGCCTGAATTGGAAATTTCCCAATAGCAGTCTCCTCGGATAACATCAGGGCATCGGCATCATCCATTATGGCATTTGTCACGTCTGATATTTCAGCCCTTGTTGCGCTTTCGTTTTCCACCATGCTTTCGAGCATCTGAGTTGCAACTATTGTGGAAACGCCATATGAATGGGATTCCTTTATTATCCGCTTCTGGCTTACAGTCACCTCGTGTAGAGGCATCTCAACACCGAGATCACCTCGGGCAACCATAAGTGAATCCGATGCAGATATAATGCCGGCTAAATTGTTCATTGCCTGCTGTGTTTCTATTTTGGCAATGATCTTTGTGTCACCGTTCTTCTCCACGATCAGATCATGGACACTATCGATTTCATCCCGGCTCTGCACAAAGGAGAGGGCAATGAATTCGATCCCATTTTTTATACTCAGATCAAGGTACATCCTGTCCCTTTCCTGCAGTATGCCGAGGGGAATATACCGGCCAGGCACATTCATTCTCGCATTATTTCTGAGTGTGCCCGAATTCTGGCAAACAATTGTGCATATCCCGTTCTTTGTTTCCTTTACGGTCGTGGCAATCTTCCCATCCATGAAAAGTACTCTATCTCCGGGCTGCAAAATATTCACTATTCCTTTAACTCCAATTTTAATATTTGTGTTGTTTCCTTCCCCTATGGAATATTCCTGGCCTTCCTTAAGCTGTAATGATTCTCCCTGCAAAATGGCTCTGAGTTCCGGGCCCTTTAGATCGACCATAATGGCCACTATTTTTCCATAATCCTTTCTGAATTTTTCTCTGATAGATACCAGATAATCAAGCTCTTCTGGAGTGCTGTGGGCAGTATTCAGCCTGAAACATGATACTCCGTTACTTACCATTTCCAGCATTACCTTTTCGTCCTTGCAGGCAGGACCAAATGTGGCGACAATTTTTGTATTTGGTAGTGTTTTATCTTCTTGCATACCTTAATAATATTAAGAAAGTTAAAAGAGTTTTTTGGGAATACAACTAAGCTAACTTGTTCTCGATATTTGTTCGCAAACCTGGATTTGCCCATTTCAATTCAAAAGTTTATGAAAACAAGGGAACAGAATTACATATCAGATTTTGAAACCCTTATATGTAACGTAGCAATTGGATACTGATATTATGGACTACCCAATAGAGGCAGTTATTGAGGTTGAAAGAGATGACTGCAAGATAACTGAGGCAATAATGTCAATGGACGGCGTTAAATCCATCTCCCGACTTAAGATAGAACCAGAGGAGACCCTTCACAGTGTTGAAAAGGACGGATTCAATGAAAAGGATATGATAATCCTTAAGAGGCTTTCCTCGAAGGTGGCAAAGGCAGGCCAGAATAAGGTATGGGTTTATGGAAAAAGCTGTTCTGCATGTAATGCGCTGGCTCTGAGTGATGCAGTGGTCATATCAAGCAGATCTGTTGACAGAAAACGGGTTCATTTTAGAGTTTTACTTCAAAGCAGAGGCTCTTTGAGGAGACTGGTAAAGGATCTTGAAAACAGAAATTTAAAGCCAAAAATAATAGAGGGCCCAGAGGAGATTAAAAATGAAATGTCTGAAAGAGAGTTCAGTGTGCTGAAAATGTGCTATGATCTCGGCTATTTTGAGAACGAGAGGGATGCCTCCTTAACCGAAATAGCTAAAATAATGGGCATATCCACATCGTCACTTTCAGAAACCCTCAGGAGGGCAATGAAAAAGATTGTGAAAGATTATCTGAAAAGCAAGCAGATCTAGTTCATGGCCTCCCGGATGTTTAATGCTTTTCTGTATATCTCTGCGAATGTGTTAAAATCTATCTGCTGCCTTGCATCGCTCAAAGCCTTTTCAGGTTCAGGGTGAACCTCTATCATTAAACCGTCAGCTCCGGCACCTACTGCGGCGTATGAAAGTGATGGCACATATTCCCTCTTTCCTGCAGGATGGCTCGGATCCACAACTATTGGATATTTTACCTTCTCCTTAAGTACTGGAATGGCCGATACATCCAAAGTAAATCTTGTGGAATCCTCGAATGTTCTGATGCCTCTTTCCACCATTATTATCTGTTCGTTACCCCCCATGGATATATATCTCGAAGCTTGAAAGAACTCCTCAATAGTATTTCCGAATCCTCTCTTGATCAGAACAGGTTTTTCAGATTTACCAACCTTCCTGAGAAGTGAGAAATTCTGGCAGTTCCTGCTTCCAATTTGAAATATGTCTGTATATTCTCCGACCAGTTCAAGGTTTTCTTCATCCATTACCTCGGTTACGACCAGCATATTATTCCGATCTGCAGCCCTTCTGATTAATTTTAAACCCTCCTCGCCAAGGCCCTGGAAGCTTTCCGGGGATGTTCTCGGTTTGAATGCACCTCCACGCAATATCCTGACACCTGATTGCGACAGGAATTTTGCGGTTGTATCTATCTGTTGATCGCTCTCCACCGCACATGGGCCGGCTATGAATCTGATCTGCCCTTCCGGGAAGAGGTCCTTTACACTTAGCATTTCACTCATCATGGTAATTACCTTCTATTTCTTTAATTTCATTTAAAAAATTTCTGTCATTGAGTACAGATGTCCCAATAAGATAGGCGTCAAAGGGCATCCTGATCAATTTATGGATATTGGAAATGTCCATTCCGCTTTCAAGCACCCTGATGGATCTCCTCGATTTCATGAGATCGATTGCAGACTGCTCATCGGGTTCCATCTGGAGTGTTTTCAGGTTCCTTCTGTTGTATCCCACCATCATTCTTTCCATATCGGGAATTTTCTGGAATGCGTCCATTGAATGAAATTCAACCAGCACGTCCATACCTCTGTTGATACCGTATTCAGCAAGGTCATAGATCTGATCTTCGCTGAGAAAATCCGAGATCAGGAGAAATGCGTCAAAACCTGCATTGTAACCGGAATCTATCATCTCCGTTCGATCTATGAAGTCCTTCATAAGCATAGGTTTTCCAAGAACCTGAAGAAAGAGACCATCCTGGATGGAGCCCAGAAAATTATCAGGTTCTGTCAACACACTTATAGCATCTGCGAATCTTCCAATATCCTTCATGAACGTGTCCGGTTCTCTTATGAATTCACTGTGAAATCCTGAAGGTGACCTTCTCTTGAATTCAAATATGAAACCTTTCCTTCCGTTCTTTCTTTTTTGTTGAATCATCTCTGACATTGATATCAGGCCTCTTTCTCTCATGTTTGAATTTATCAGTTTTCTGTTACTGTTTTTAAGATAGATGTCTTCCACAATATTCATTAAGAAACCTCCACAAAATTTTTTATGAGATTTTCACCGAATTCCGTATAATAACTCTCCGGATGATACTGAATTCCAAAAAATTGGTTGTTAACGTCATGAAATCCCATGACGCTGCCGTCTCTGGCCGATATGGCATCCACAATAAGTTTCTTTGAAGGTTTTACAGTCAGGGAATGGTATCTTACCGCCCTGAATCTTTCAGGTATTCCTCTGTAAAGTTTTGAATCTTTATGGAGAATTGTATCTACCTCTCCATGAAGTGGTGTTGGCATTACATTAATCTCCGATCCTAAAAAGTAACCGATCGTCTGATGGCCAAAACATATGCCCAGAACCTTAACGCTCACGCACCTGTTTAGAAGATCGATGATCTGGCCTCTGTCCCTTGAATTTTCAGGATTTCCCGGCCCAGGTGAGATGATAATGCCATCAAAGTTATCGGGATCGATGTTGCTAAGATCGTCGTTCATCCGTATATCCAGATCATAACCAAGGTTGCCCGCTATCTGAACTATATTATAAACAAAAGAATCGTGGTTATTTACAAACAGTAATCTGATTCATATCACCTCCAACTGCAGATAAGACCTTATTGAACATCTCCTGCACTTCATTTTCCGGCACAGAATCCTTTACTATTCCTGCTCCTGCTCTTGCATAGAAACTATCACCCATTCTGTATATGCACCTTATGCTCAATGCCAGATCCATGAAATTCTCTGCAATGATTCCAACTGCTCCCGCATATGGCCCCCGGTCATCACCCTCATACTGATCTATTATCTCTATTGCCCTCTCCTTGGGCGCACCGGAAACAGTTCCAGCCGGGAATATTGCATCCACTATCTGTGACATTTTAATGTTGGGCCTTCTCTTAGATTCTACCCGGCTGACAATATGCATCACCGAGTTGAATTCCCTGACAATCATCGAATCGGTAACATGTACACTTCCAAATTCTGATATTTTTCCAAGGTCGTTTCTTGCAAGATCAACGAGCATCCTATGTTCCAATAATTCCTTTTCGTCCTCTAGGAGAGATTTTTTAATACGTTCTCTCTCTTCCGGGTTATCCGAAGACTTCCTTGTACCTGCTATTGGTTCAATCATCAGGTTTTCCCCATTGACTGTTATAACATTCTCCGGGGAGCTCCCCATGATTTCATAATTTCCCATCCTATAATAAAAAACATAGATGGATCTGTCATTTATTATGAATGATCTTAATCTCTGCACGGGATCGGGGTACACCGGCCCAAAAGTTCTGGATAACACTGCTTGAAGGATCTCGCCTTGCCGGATTCTTTCTCTGACTCTCTTTATGTTATCTTCTAATTTTCTGTCTGTAAAAACTGCCGATTCTCTGCTGCCAACCATCGGCTGATCCCTTCTTATGACATTCTGGAACTTCTCTTCAGGAATAAGCCCAAGCAAACCTGGATATTCGGATTTCTGATTGCCTATTCCAAACATGCGCTTTGCGTATGCAAAGGATATGATTAGAGGTACCTCTTCATGAATCTGATCCAAAAAGGAAGAAGATTCTGATTGAATCAGTTCACCACCAACATAAAGCCTCTCCTTTCCAAGAGTCCTGTCTTCGTTTTCAAATTTGCACATATAGGCAAAATTCTTTCCACTCTTAAGTAAATCGGGAATCTTTTCAATTAATGAGTTCTGCATATTTCAACCTCTTGAAGAAAGTATCCACCAGATTCTGATCCTTTTTACCAGGATATCTTTCCAGTGAGCTGCTTAGATCTACAAATTCTGGATGGAATTTCATTATGCGATCTATATTGCCTGGTCCAATTTTTCCCGCGATGCCCACATTTTCATGGATAAATGGAGATACTCTGTCGATAATATCCATAATTCCACTTTTTTTCTCCAGCAAAATCAGATCTGATCCGCCTCTGACAGTTTCAAGGTATTTTATGTAGTCTGGATCATCAAGATTGACCACACTTATTATCTTTCTTCCGCTTTCCCTTATCTTTTCCATGCCATCTAAATCAGCTCTGAAATGGAGCTGGGCATATTTTTCCTCCCCTGAATTTATCAGGGCATCCTTAATTGAGGTATATACGGAAACAACCGGAATGTCCATTCCTGCCAGCTTGTTTACAAGATCAACTGTACCTCTCCTCGGCGAAAGATTGGAAAGAATTACTCCGATCAGATCCGAACCTGATTCATAGGAATATATTCCATCTTCAACATTTGTTATTCCGCAGATTTTAATTAACATTGAATACCTCCATTACCCTTCCACCGGTGATTTGCTGAAGCTTACTCATCACCAATCCTGAACTGATTGCCCGCATGGCAAGTTTATAGGCATCTTCCATTGTATATTCAAGATCATTTGCTACAATGCAAGGTGCCGCATTGAGTGCTATGAAATTTGATGCGCCTGGATTTGTTCCAGTCAAACCACCGATTGTTTTGCGAAAGATTTCTTCTTTATCCTGTCCAGTGGTCTCATCGTCTTTTACTCTTCTACCAATTATGTCTTCTGCGTTGAGCTCAATCTTTTTCAGAGTATCATTGACAGATATCAGAAATGATCTACCGCTGTAAGATATTTCATCCATTCCATTCTGAGAGGTTACAATGAAACCTCTATCCCTTGAAAACAGCATGCTTTTGGCGTAGATATCCTGAATTTTTTGATCAGTGCATCCGATCACCTTGATCTTCGGGCGCAGAGGATTGGTAATTGGCCCCATCAGGTTGAAAATTGTGGGATGCCTGAGAATCTTCCTGACATCACCAAACTTCTTGAATGCAGGGTTGTGCAAAGGTGCTAGAAGGAATGAAAAATTGTTGCTGTTCAGCTCACTTACTATCCTTTCCTGGGATTCTGGAAAGTGATAGCCACACATCTCCATAAAGTCAGCGCCCCCTGATTTCCCAGTGATTCCTCTGTTTCCGTGCTTCCCTATTTTTATTCCAAGGGAACTGCAGACTATGGATGCTGCTGTACTCACATTGATTGTTCCCTTATGATCCCCGCCGGTTCCCACAATGTCGGAACATTCTCTGTGTTTTGAAATTGATGAAAAGGACATCAGGCCTTCTGCAAAGCCATTTACCTCTTCCGGGGCATAACCCTTGAGATACATCGAGGTTAGAAACGTTCCTCTTATTATATCACTATAATTGCCCTGCGTTAATTCTGTTGCAATCATTCTTGCTTCTTCACTGTTGAGATCATGCCCTTCAATTATCTTCAACAGATAATCTTCAATCATACACTGCACCTCCAAGTGTTTCTATCTCTTTGATGAATCCGTCCACGTCATTATTCTCAATATAATTGACCAGACTAGAACCAACTGCTATTCCGTCTGCCCCCTCTTTTTTTAGCTCCCTGACCATCTCCATACTGTTTATGCCAAAACCAAAGATCACTTCTCTCGCACCTGCAAGTTTTTTGATTCTATTTACCAGAAGATCGATGCTGACAGGGACACGTATGCCCGTTGAGGGCTGCAATCCATGATAGATCCAGTCATCAGTCAACTGTATCATCTCACTGATGATCTTATCCGGAGTTGACGAGGTGAAAAAAGGAATCAGCGATAGATCTCTCTCCTTCATTGCTTCCGCAATTTTTCTTCTTTCATCGAAGTAATCTGTAAGAATATCGGGAACTATCGCCCCATCCATGCCCGATTCCTTTAAAAGATCAAGAAATTCAGCCATGTTTGAACTGAAATGATTGTAATAAACAAGAGCAAAACATCGCTTCCCTCTCTGCTTTGCTTTTCTGACGGCTTCATTCAATGCTGAAAAGGAAAAACCATCCAGGGCCTTTCTGTGTGTCCTTCTGATAACGGGCCCATCATAGTACGGCTTATCTGTCGGTATTCCCAATTCCACGTAATCAAAAGGCATGGTCATCATATTATCAAAGAACCGATCAAATACCGCTGGTGATGGATATGGAAATGTTAGATATAGAGCTAATTTCATCTCAATCCCTTACGAAAGAAAGATCAAGCAGGCCATGCCCACTCACATTGATCACCACGGTCTTCCCCTGATTTTCCGGTTTTTTACAATAATCTATTGCAGTTGCAATGGCGTGTGATGATTCAGGAGCTGGTACAATCCCTTGCGTCTTTGAAAATATACGGAATGCCTCAAGACTCTTTACTTCGTCGATCTCATCGGTCTTTATCCTACCATGCTTGATCAGCAAAGACAGCGCTGGTGCTGCACCATGATATCGAAGCCCACCGGCATAGATTGATTTTGGGATAAAATCTGCTCCCAGTGAGAACATTTTCAATTCTGGCAAAATTCCCGCCGTGTCGATCATATCATACATGTATTTTCCCTGGCTGAACTTTGGGACTTCCGTGGCTGCCGTTGCTATCATTTCTGCGTCAGTATCCATGAATGGAAAGGTAAAGCCTGAGAAATTGCTCCCGCCACCAACACAGCCTATGAGAGTATCCGCCTTCTCTCCCAATATTTCCAATTGCTTCTTCGCTTCCTGTCCTATGACAGACTGGTGCGTTATCACACAGTTCTCAACGCTTCCAAGTAGATACCTTATGTCATGATCAAGGGCATACTGCACCGCTTCACTTATGGCAATCCCCAGAGTTCCTGGATGATTCGGATCCTTTTCTAATGTGTGTCTGCCGAATCTGGTTAGAGTGCTTGGGCTGGGATATACATCGGCACCATACAGATTCATAATCTTCTTTCTGAGCGGTTTCTGATCGTAACTTACCTTTACCATGAATACAGTTGACTTTAAACCATTGAGTGTGGCTGCCAGTGCAGTAGCAGTGCCCCATTGCCCTGCCCCGGTTTCGGTGACAACTTCCTGAATCCCTTCATTTGCTGCATAATACGCCTGTGGCAGAGCAGTATTTATCTTATGGGAGCCGGTGACGGTACCACCCTCATACTTCAGAAAGATCTTGCCGGTAAATTTCAGATATTTTTCGAGGTTTTTGGCCCTTATGAGTGGCGTCGGCCTTCCTATCTGTGAATATTCCTCGAGTACCTCGTCCGGAATCTTTTCATATCTGCTTGATGTGAACTCCTGCCTGAGAACCTCCTTTGGCAGAATTCTGTTAAGAAGATCGATGGAGGAATTTTCGGGATCATGATCCCTTGCAGGTGGTAACGGTTCCGGAAGATCTGGAACTATATTGTACCACTTCTCTGGTATAATGTCTACATTCTGTTCAGTATACATAGATAATGTGATGTAACGATTATATTAAAACATTAGTGTATTTTATGCTGTTACTATTCTTTTATTCCCACATGAACATATACACTTCCTCCACCAAGCCTGACTGCCTGAATTTCACGGAACCCCACATCTTCCATCATCTGAGTGAACCTGTCGGGCGAAACAAAATTCTTAACAGAATTGGCAAGGTACGAATAGGAATTGCTTCCACTGGCCTTATCCAGTAATAAGGGAACTATTCTGTAAAAATATACTCGGAATGCTGGCGCAATGAAACTTCTTCCAGGGTCAAATATATCCATGTTGCAGAATCTGGATCCCGGCTTGAGCACCCGGTAGGCTTCCTGCAGATATGCCTCAAGGCTTGGCACATTTCTTGTTAAAAAACATGAGACCCCCCTGTCAAAATATGAATCGCTGAAGGGCATATTATCTGCCGATGCCACATTGAAGTGAACACCTTTCATAAGTCCCGGGAACATCTCCTTCGTTATATCTATCGCTTCTATATGAACGTCCTTTCCTCTTGATAGTATTTCCTCAGATACCTTTCCGGAACCGGCTCCGGCATCAAATATGATCTGACCATCCTGGACATCAAGTTTATCTATAACCTTTTTCCTCCATGACTTATCCATGCCAAAACTCATTATGGAGTCGAAGAAATCGTACTTTGAACTGATGTCCCTGAAGACTTCCCTCACCATATTTTGCTTCTCTACCATTTTAAAACCTCATTTTCGCATACTGGGCATGAGGTACATCTGAAATTTTTATAATGTTTTCAGGATCGATTAAACCCATCTCAATACCTATTCCGACAGTATATTCTCCCACGAAGTTTCCGATTGTGCAAATTTTCATTGCCTCCTCGAGTGTCTTTCTGGATACGGATGCTTCTCCGTAAAACTCCCTTTTAACGTTTATGTGAAGGCCATTTTCCCTCAATTCTTTTCCAATGAGATCTGTATCTGCCGCACTCAATAGAACCTCACCATTTACATGGATCATTTTCATATTCACTTTATATTGCATTTTACACCTTGTCAATATGTTTATCCTGTGGCGAATAGAATATGGAAGAATTTCTTCCCATCTTTATTGCCTTCCTGGCATCCTCCCTGCTGATTCCTCTGGATACTGCTTCCTCGATCACCTCATCTTCCTCTGGGGCAATTCCCTTTCGCATTTCTTTGAGGTCCTTGATTATATCAAGGATAAGTTCTATGTCAGACCTCTTGGAAGAACTCATTCCCGTTTCAAGCATGTCAATATCCAATCCGTTCTTATCGCTGGATACATCCTTAAGGTAACTTTCCACTATGTTTTTCGCCAGTATGGCATCATCAAGCGTTACCACCTCTGAAAGTCTTGCCTTTGCCGCTGCTTCTGCCAGCCTAATGGTTGACTCCAGCTGCCTTGCAGTGATCGGAACAGCCTTGAACCTTCCGCTGGAACTTCCTGAATTTCTGGTTCTTACATACTCCTCCTTGAGGAATGCCATGGCATCTTCGGCCATCTTCGGGAATATGTGGCTCTTTGCATAGGCTACATATTTTCTGAATATTTCCCGCTCAAGTGGAGGTTCGTAATTCTGCTCATTCTCGATGGTATCCAGCTGAATGTTGCTGATCTCCTGGCTTCTGTAAATTTCACCAAGCCTGTGCGCGTTCAATACATGTTCAGCCAATTCCTCATCTTTTTTCTGATCTGGTTTATCCACAAGACGGAAAATCACGTCAAATCTCGATACCAATGGAGGAGGAAAATTTATCTGTGACATAAAATCCTCATTTTCATCATACCTTCCGTTCTTTGGATTAGCAGCTGCAAGCACGGAACACCTGGACTTCAATGTTGCCATTATACCCGCCTTGGATATTGTTACTGTCTGCTGCTCCATGGCCTCGTGCATGGCTGCGGTGTCCTTATCATCCATCTTATCCATTTCATCGATTGCAACGAAACCGTTATCTGCCAGGACAAGGGCACCTGCCTCCAGAGTCCATCTGCCTTCACCGAAATCATCTCTGACGGCAGCCGCAGTAAGTCCAGCAGCACTTGAACCTTTTCCAATGGCAAGCACACCCCTCGGCGATATTTCCGACATATAACGAAGCAATTGAGATTTTGCAGTACCCGGGTCACCAACCATCAGAATATGGATATCTCCCCTTATGGTTGTACCATCCTTCATTGTTTTCCTGACGCCACCAAACATCTGTAAAGCAAGAGTTTTCTTGATGTGTTCAAGACCGTATATAGAAGGAGCTATGGACGCAGCCAGTTTATCAATGATCTTTGGTTCCCGGGAAAGCTCAATGATCTCCTGCTCCTCAGCAGGAGATATGTTTATTTCTTCCATCTCCTTTGTTGTTTTACGATAATTGATTGTGTAAAGGAAGGTGCTGAACTCTGTCAGTAAATTGCCACCATAGATCTTCTGTTCAGCCTTTAAAATTCCATCGAATGAGACTCTATCTCCTGGAAAGAGCTTCCCTGCAATATCATCCTCTGAAATGACTGTAAGCCTCAAGGGTTGGGCTCCGCCATTGATATTTTCCGGATTTTCCTGAATCTCAATCTTCTGAGTATCTATAAACCTGGATTCGTTTACGAGAAGGTTGAATTTTGGCTTGTTTTTTTCATTTGGGCATTCATCATTGGGGCATCTTTCCGGCTCCTCAAGCCTTCCTCTCTGTTGAAGCATATAGGTTATGGTCTTGCAGTAGACACACTGGAATGCAGCATTGTAAAGCCTGGGCATTACCTCGGTATTCTTCCGAATTATTCCTGAAATGGAGATAAGTTTTCCCACATTGATACTTCTCAGGTTTCTTATTTCAACCTTGACATCAGATGTTTCTGGAAGATTTGTTATCCTTATATTGACAATTATTGAATTCGGATCCTTTGCAGTAAAATTGGGCGTGCTTGATGCTATGTACTCCCTCACCAGTTTATTTCCCGCATTTAGTGTCTCCTCGGCATTCTGCAATAAATACAGTGAAAACTTAGGGTCAAATTTATCAATGTCATCAAAGGAAACATACAGGCTCCTCTCCTCAGGATAGTGAGAACTCATTCTGGTGATGCTGTCATAATATCCATATTGCTGGAATAGATGATCCCATAACTTGTTTAATTCCTCTGGTTCGTAGTATTTTCTCTGTTCCTCCAGAAGATCATCACGATACATAGTACATGCATGTCCGTGTTATTATTAAAATATGGCAGGTCTAGTTTATCGGGCATAAATTTTTTCATTCCTGATTAATATTTGGATGCTTTCGCATAATAATTTGGATGCATCCTTATAATTTATATTGCATGAATGATAAGATTACTCTACCTGAAGTTTTCGTAATCTTCCCCTGAGATTCTTTTCGCAGGTTGGGCAACATGTATAATATACCTTATTGTTGAACACAACCTTTCTGGGGTTATCTGAAATTAGTTTATCGCAGTAATCGCAATGTATATTCTGCATTCTGCCAAGGCTTTCCCCCATATTTCTCATTCTGGCTATTCTGATATCTTTTATTTTCAGATCTGCAAACTTCAGAAGATTTTCATAGTATGTTATAAGCATGAATGTTCCATCTAAAAGTGAAAAATATTCAATAATATCATCCATATGGACACCGTCCATATTTTCCACCACAAGGATCGCTATGTTACTCAGATCATCCCGGACAGTAACAGTAAAATTAATTATCTTTCCATCTTGAATTAATGATTCCATAGCTTTGGCAACAGTAACACGACTTGCGTTGATTTCTTTCGCGGCATCCTGTATTGAGATTCTTGAATTTTTCCTGAGAAGTACCAGTAATCTTTCTTCGATTTCAGATAGGTTTCTTTTCATGATGTATAATAGATGTGTGTCTATTAACCATTGTGTAAAGAATATGTTGATATTGAATGTTAAAATATCTTAATTATGCCAATAGATGTGATTTGTGGAATGAAAGTTAAAGAGGATACGCCCTTTACCAGCGAGTTTCAAGGTAAAAAATACTATTTTTGTTGCAGTTCCTGCAAAGAGGAATTTGATAAGAATCCATTGAAGCATACGAGATAAATGGTTTGAATGCCTACTGATCCAGTTTGTGGAATGTTCGTGCCAGAAGATACCGATCTGGTTTCTGAGATAGATGGGAAGAAATATTACTTCTGCTCAAAGGGGTGCATGCTGAAGTTTTCTTCTCCTGAACTCGAGGGAAAAAGGCTCAGAAGGAGATTGATTGTTTCCTGGACGCTTTCGATACCCATACTCCTCATAACTTACATTTTCGGGTCTCTATTAGATTATAAGGATTTTTTGCTTTTAATTCTGGCCATACCGGTGCAGTTTTATTCAGGTGCCGGATTTTATGAGGGGGCCTGGCATTCTCTGAAAAGCAGATCTGCAAATATGGATCTGCTTGTTTCTCTCGGTACCCTGACTGCGTTTTTCTTTTCTGTATTTGTTACATTCTTTCCCAAGGCAATTCCCTCAGCCAGCGTGTATTTTGATGCCTCTTCATTCATAATAACCCTGATACTGACCGGCAACTATATTGAAAATATCACCAAAAGAAAGGCAAACCGCTCTGCCGAAAGACTACTGGAGAATCTCCCATCCATAGCACATCTTCTAGATAAGGATGGACAGATAGTTGACGTCCCCTCGGATTCCCTTGAACAGGGACAAATTATAAACGTGAGAGCCGGGGAAGTGTTTCCAGCAGACGGCGTTGTGGTGGAGGGCACCACCGAAGTAGATGAATCAATGCTTACGGGAGAGCAAACGCCTATCCTCAAGGAAAAAGAGCAGATAGTTACCTCTGGAACAAAAAACCTGAATGGTTCCGTAAAAATAAGGGTGACAAAAGCAGGGATGAATACCACCGTAAGACAGATTTATGATATGATAGAAAGAGCCTCGTCAGGAAGGGCAAAAGTGCAAAGAGTTGCTGACGTATTTTCCTATTATTTTGTCCCTGTCGTAATGTTATCAGCAATAATCTCAGCCCTATTCTGGTATTTTTATCTGGGAAGCATAGGTTATGATGATGCCATTGAGATTTCTGTACTGGCCTTTGTTTCTGTGATAGTTATTGCATGCCCCTGCGCAATTGGACTTGCAGGGCCTATAACATTGCTGATCTCTTCAAACATTTCTTCCGAGAATGGAATTATCATAAAAAATACAGGTGCTGTTGACCGGCTTTCCCGGGTGAACAGGGTTGTTCTTGACAAAACAGGAACAATCACTGAACCGCTTCCAACTGTTAAGAGTATTCAGATGATAAGTAACATGTCGGAGGATAATCTGTTGAAGTACATCTACCCCCTTGAACTTGAATCGAATCACCCGGTTGCAAAAGCGGTGGTTAATCTGGCCAGAACAAGAGGAATAGAACTCATCAGTGCAGGCAATATAAAGGAAATACCGGGATACGGCATACAGGGAGAGGTAGATGGCATATCAGTGAGTGTAGTAAGAGGGAGTGAGAAGGATGGTTCATCTGTCAGTGTTAAAATTAATAGTGAAGTTGTTTCCTCTATCTTTATTTCTTACGAAATAAGGGACGATGCAAAGAAGACGGTAGATGTGCTCAACAAACTAGGAATCAACATTTCAATAGTCTCAGGAGATTCCTATGAAGAGGTTAAAAGGATAGGTGACGCAATCGGTGTGAAGGATCTCTACGCTGGAGTATTGCCGGAACAGAAAGCTGAAATTGTCACTAAATTTCAAAGAGAGGGAGATTTCGTGATGTTTGTTGGCGATGGAATTAACGATTCAATAGCTCTTGAAACGGCCGATGTGGGCGTTTCAATGGGCTCCGGATCTGACATTGCCAAGGAAAGTGGGGACATATTACTTCTGAACAATAAACTGGAGAATCTGATAAAGATCAAACTGATTGGAAATGAAACTATCAGAAAGGTAAAGCAAAATATAGGATGGGCCTTTGGATATAACGCCTTTCTAATTCCAGTGGCGGCAGGCCTGCTTGTGATTCCCTTTGGCCTCGGGGTCTATTCGATTCTACCGATTCTGTCTGCCCTGGCGATGGGTATGAGCTCATCATCAGTAGTAACCAATTCTCTTCTCTTAAGAGGGAGAATTGCAAGGGTATTTTCCACAATAAAATGGTAATGTATGATTCTATTTATTATGAAACATCATTAATTATTATACAAAGGGATGATTACAATGGCAACTGAACAAAACTTGATAAGAGTGGGGAACGGATTCATAAAGATTGATTCAACGGTAATGAATATCTCAAAGGGAAAGGTGCTGTTAATTCAATTGAACCAAATTAAGGGGCCGTGCAATGACGATACATGCCAAATAATTTATAAACCGGAAGCAGAAATTCTTGAAGATAGGGGATACGCAACAGATGACCATTATTTGAAAACGACAATGAACGACACGATTATTCTCGTGGACAAAAAGATGTGGGAAAGTATACAGAAAGGAAGACAATCCATATTGATAAAAAAAAGGATTTCCGGTAAAATTAAAATTAAGGGATTCACACCCTATGACTGAAAAATATTAGAAATATATATTTTTATTGTTCCTCAGGGGTTTTTGCCCCCGAGACTGTTTTTGGTGCCTGGAAGTTCCAGATTCCCATAGAAGGTGCTTCTGAGGATTCCTCCAGTGACAATCCTTTTGTTTCTCTTACGGTGAGAATGGTTACGATTACTCCTATAATAGCCATTCCTCCAAGAAGGAGAAATTCTCCGCCATTTCCAAGGATTGTGCCAAGTATCAGGAACAGGAATGTGAATATTCCCGCTCCCAGTTTTGCTATGGAGGCAGCAATTCCATGCCCAGTAGATCTGATATTGGTTGGGAACAGTTCTGTCGGTAGTATGAATGTTGTCGTGTTCGGCCCTATGTTGCCGAAGAGGTATGAGATACCAAAGACAATCACGAACAGGTCCAGGCTTGTCTTGAGGAATGAGTATTCAAACCCAAGTACGAGATAGGCTATGGCCATCACTGCAAATCCCAGTATCTGAAGGAATCTTCTTCCAACCTTGTCAATGAGGCCCACTGCTATCCAATACCCGGGCAGTGCAAACACACCTGCAAGAACCGTATCGCCAATTGCCACATTGAAGATCGTGCCTCTCAGTGTGGATGCTGAACCGTAGCCTATGTGTTCAAGTATAAAGCTATTATTCAGGGTTGTGCCGTAAAAGGCCATATCGAAGATGAACCAGCTTACGGTTGTTCCAAGGACAAATATGAGATATTTTCTGAGTTCTCTCATATAGTCCTTTGTTTGAAGTCTGGCCTTTGCGGATGTGGAGTTTGATGTAGACGTGCTGGAACCTCCAGTGATGGTTTGTATTGCCTGTTCAGCCTTGTTTCTGTTTCCCTCGACCTGTAATGAAAACCTTGGGGTTTCCATCAGTTTTCTTCTAAGATATACCACATATATGGCAGGCAAGGCACCGAAAGCCAGCATCAGTCTCCATGAATCTGCAAGTGGAAGTATGTATATGGAAGCAAGACCTACCAGTGCACCCGAAACCAATCCAAATCCCTGCATCGCAAATACCATACTGACCAACTTGCCTCTATGCTTGTTGCTGGAATATTCGCTCATGATCGTGGAGCTGATCGGGTAATCTCCACCAACTCCAATACCTACAATAAACCTTGTTACAATCATCATGACGTAGTTTACTGATAGAGCGGATATTATTGTAAAAACGATCATTATGGCAAGCTCAAGCCCGTATACTTTTTTCCTTCCCCATCTGTCTGCTATATGGCCAAATATCATCGCTCCTACGAAAGCACCAAAAAGAACTGCAGATGATATTACACCATCAATGATCTGAACGGTTGGTACCGTGTATCCGAAGAGAATTGAATTCCCCTTAATCGCATTCAGATCGAACCCATAGGAAGAAGCAAGTATGGGGCTTGCAACAGTCAAAACGAAGAGAAGATAGGCATCCGTAAAAAATCCCATCCCCGCTACGAACATTGTCTTAACATGGCCGACCTTAAAGCCAGAATCATTCAATGGCTCAAGGACCCCATTATCGTTATTTGATGTTGTCATCAAAGGATAAACTGGTTTCTGATATTATAGATAATCTCGATAGAATATAGATACTATATATTTAATATATACCTCTATTAATTAGATAAAAGATCATTTTTCATACATATTTTATTGTTAATATTCTTGTTTAGATATTCATCGTCGAAATATTCAGGTTGTGTGGTCACCAAACCATGTTGCCGCTTTCACATTGCTGACTGCATCCTCCAGCATCCGGATCTCATCTTCATTCATCCTCCATCCCATTGCTCCGGAGTTTTCCCTTACATGTTGCGGATTTGAAGCCCTGGGTATTGGATACACAAAGTCGTACTTACTTATGAACCAGTTCAGTACAATCTGAGGTATGGTCTTTGGCCCATGATTTTTTGTGATGGTTTCTATCACCTCTTTGCCCATTCCCTCAGAGGTTACTAGTTTTCCATGGGAGAGTGGAAAATATGCAAGTATCGATATTCCATTCTCTTTGCAATAGGGGATGATATCCTTTTCTATGTTTCTGTGTGCTACATTGAAATTCATCTGCGTTGCGGATATTTCATGTTTTTTAAGAAATTCAGAGGCCTTTTTGGTATGATCCAGATCAAAATTGCTTATGCCTATGTGCCTTATTTTTCCCTGATCCATTAGATATTCCATTGCCCTTAATGCTTCCTGAATTTTACTATAAGAGGATTGCATATGAAGCTGATAAAGATCGATATATTTCACTCCAAGATTCTTCGCACTCCTGTTAAAGGATTTTATTACCTTTTCGTATGAATAATGTGTTGGGAGAACCTTTGTTGCTATGAAAAGATCCTCACGATTGTATCCTTGAATTGCTTCCCTAACAAGAGGCTCGGTCTGATACATCTCGGCGGTGTCAATGAAATTGATTCCTGATCCCAGTGCAGTTCGAATAGCATCCACCTTCTGCTTTCTCGATTTTCTAATTTTTAGAATCTTTGCAACTGCTATCCATGAAGGATCGTAGTAGGTCCCTATGCCGACTGGTGAAACAGATTTATCTTCATTATTGAATTTGACTCTTTCCATGGGACTTTCATATTCGTTTATGATATAATGATTTCGTGGAAAAACTTTAAAAGTTACGAAA
Organism: Thermoplasmata archaeon; assembly: GCA_021820405.1. Lineage (GTDB taxonomy): Archaea > Thermoplasmatota > Thermoplasmata > Thermoplasmatales > Thermoplasmataceae > Cuniculiplasma. Next base: position 21,624 of record JAKADQ010000008.1, read on the forward strand.
TAAGTTATTTAATGATCTATGTTGAAGGAAATACTCTTCTGATCTCTGTTGATTAATGCGGTTCCGGGAGAAATCTCATAACGTAGTTTGGATGTCCTCTTTATGTTGAGGAATACTATTGTGCCAACCGTTCGGTCAAGTACCTTTCTGAGACTCTTGCGCATAGTATTGTTTAATTCGATTATCTCAATTCTTTGGGAGTCTCCACTGTATATATTTACAGGCAACGTATCTATACTATCCTCGAGCAGATTTCTATCGAATTCCAGCGTCAAACTATCTCCGATCTCAAGCCTCATTACTCACACAATAACCAAACATTACGCATATATATAAACATAACCTATTGGGAAACTAATATAACTATACCAGATACAGTATTATCCTAGATCATATTTACGTAGAAATCTCTGAAATTGCCCATTTAACACGAAGTTTCAAAATTTTACAGAAATGACAAGAGGTAGAGGATATACTTTGTTACATTGAATTCTACCTTTCAATCCAACATAAAATTTTCACAGGACTAAAATGATATATATTGTAATAATATGCTACATTTGGGGCTCGTAGTCTAGTGGTTATGATACCGCCCTTACAAGGCGGTGGTCACCGGTTCGAATCCGGTCGGGCCCATTTACAGCTATAAGTAAGTCCTATTTTCTGGTGGATAGGTAGGGATTCGATTAATTAAATGGATATCCACATGATTAGAAAACCAAAATTGTAAACTTTGAACGGCCATTACTCGTTTATTGTTTTAAGCTGAAACCGAATAACTAAATAAAGTCATTGCTCTTAAAATCTGAATCGTATAGAGCACACTCTACAATGCCAAAGAATCGGTCAGTTATAACCTGAACTCCCCCCAATTTAACCCATAGGTATCAGGTCCTTGAACAGATCAACAATCTTCTCAACCTTTTTTGGAACTGCTGCAAAGTATTCTGCACCGCTCTTCTCAACAATCCTCTCCATCTTTGACAGTTCAAAGATTATCTCGTTTACAGACATCTTTCCCAGTAAGTTGTGATCCTTCAGCACCTTCAGTATTTTGAATCTTATCCTCAGTGCAAGAAAGACAATGAAGAAGAAACCCTTCACCTTCTCATTATCCCTGAGGTATGTCTTGTCCGATTCAAGATCACCCTTCATTGTGTCGAAGACCTGTTCCACCTCCTCCCTTGACTTGTACTGTTCATATATTTCAGAAGGATTCCGATCAAGATCGGATATTATTGCAAAAACACCCAGGCGGTCCTTCTTATCCTCAAAGTATTCCATGTCTTTCCTGGAGGATGCAACATCCCTCAGTATTGATGATTCCTTCTCCGCCCTCATCATTGGATCCTGGAACATGTATAAATATCCAATTCTTGATGCTTTTCTGGAAGATCGTATTGGCCTTCCGTTGTACATGAATGCTGAATCAAATTTCACCCTGTCCGGAATAAGGGTGGAATTCCTTCTCAATGGGACAATGTAGTGCATCCTCATGCTTCTCAGATCCTTAACCATGGATTCCGAGAATAAGCCCCGGTCCATGATGAACCCTATTTCATGGTCATGAAAACGGTCTATGAAATATCCAAGCGACTTGATATCCTTTACTGAACCGTAGAACACATCCACTGCCACCGGTATCCATGACTTCACGGAGAATGCCATTATTACTGTTACCTGATTCTCATCATGATCAGGATTGTATCCCTTCTCCGCAAGCTTGAGGTTCTTTGAGTATGATATGATGGATGTCATATCATAAAAAAGTAAGCCGCCGGGATCCATGAGTCTTTTGAACATTTCGTACAGATCCGGGAAATGATTCCCAATATATCCTAGAATTCTTGACAGATCGTCAGGATCCAGATTGGGCTTCAGTGACCTGGATATATACAGCCTCTGGAATCTTGATGCAACAAGCCTCAGGGGCATGGGATCAATGGCCTTCACCATTGCCATTGCAATGATCTGATCCCGGTAAGGATGCTTTTCCATGATCGCGTACATGTCCTGTGCAAGATTCCACACAAGCTGTGAGTTTCCGTATTCATATATCCTGGAGGATGAGAATATCCTCTTTGGCCTCTTCTCCCTGAATGTGCCGGTCTCATCTATGGATCCCATAAGCACCGTCTTCTTCACAGGCTTCTTTTTCTTCCTGTCCCATATGCCCTTTGCAACATACAGGTAATAGTTTCCCCCTATTACCTTCAGTTCAAGCTTCTTTCCCTGTTCGCTTTTCATCTTAAGGAACGTTTCCTTAACTGCATCCGGGGCATTGTCGATCATGGACATATGTGTTATCACATGTGTTACCACTATTTACATATTTCTACCGAAAATGGCTGGAATAAAGGGTTGGAAGAATACGGATGGATTGAAATGAAAAATGACAACATCCTATCTGATCCCATAAATCACGGGTTCAGCTGATTAAAAAATATGTGTTAATGTGAAAGAGTTCAGGTTATAACTCTCATTCTTTATGTTCTCCCCCCTTCTGATGGTATTAATTGTAAAATTGCTGGGTCATTGGAAATTTTATTAATTATGTGTATGGATAGGTTCATCCAAAAAGTACAGTTAGGGTCTTTTTTGTACAGGTCATGATAGCGGATAAACGAGTTCCCTGGGCATCCCCCTCCGCACATACTCTGAACGGGGCACGTTTGACAATCTTCTACATTATTGGTAATTCTGGCCTGAAAATTAAGGGCAGTAGACGAATTTAATATATCCTCTACGTTTTCGGTAAGGATATTACCCATTTTAAAATGAGGTACATGTTCAACTGCTGAACATGGGTACACATCTCCGTTTTCCTCGACCATTATCATGTTGACCCCTGTCCCACAATTAGTAGGCCATGTTTTTTTATCTGCATTCACTGCCATTAGATTCCAAATCATAGCTTGGAATATAGGGATTCTAAATCTTTGTCCTGCCTTTAACTTCTCAATCCATAAATCAAAGAATTTTTTTATCGGCTCAACCATTTCTTCCGTGTTGGGAACGATATTTTGTCCCTTTGAGATTGCGTTACCTATAGAGAGCATCGGTATCAACGCAATATCCTTAAATCCATAATTACTGAGATAATTCAATACAGCTTCAGGATGCTCAATATTTCTCTTTGATAAAACTACCAGACAACTAAGTCTAACATCTTTAACAGATTCTTTAAGCTTAATTATACCATTTTCAATAGTATTAGAAGTCCCTTCACCATTTATCGTTGTCCTTAATTCATCATTTATTTCAGGAGGTCCGTCCAGACTTATTCCAACTTCTACATTAAATTCTTTAATGAATGATAAAAAATCATCATTTATTCGCGTACCATTTGTTTGTATTCTTAGTGTGAGCCAATTATCCAAATCCTTACGGTCGATGTAGTTTAATGCAGTGATTATTTCGTTTAATCTAAAAGTTGCCTCTCCTCCATGAAACTGTATGGTTACTCTTCGCTTATTTTTGGAAGCGTAGGATATTCCGTTTCTTAAAGTAGCTACCAACACATCCACGGATATATTCTGCGGAGAAACCCTCTGGTCAGCTCTTATGCAATAAATGCAGTCAAGATTGCATATGTCCGTCGTATTTATCACTATAGTGTGTAAAGATTTGTCTATTTCGTTCAGCAAGTTTATTTCAGGAAACAGCGATTTATAAACATCATCTAAATTCGCCGTTTCCAGGGAGATAGCCCATTTTTTAGTCTTTTGGCTCATTACATATAATTTTCCAGAGGGTAAGGGTACTTTAATCATTTCTAACCAATAATGATATGCTTCGTTTAGTAAAAGAAATATTCACCTGATATGTAAGGTAAAATCCTTAAATATTATATCACAATAAGTTAATAGATGAGGACTATTTTAAATGTATATGGAAATGGGGAGGCTTTTACTATAAAGGCTGCCCCTGAGGAAGAATATGTTGAGCCGTTGGTTTGTGCATAGACCAGAGAAACATCATTGAAAATAGCTCAATGAAAAATTTTTAAATTATTTTTTTGTGAGGTTATGAGAAATTATAATTTGCTTATTATTAACTCGTTTTTAACACGTTTTGCAACGTCTTCATATTATTTGACAATTTTATGGATAACTTATTCTATCACCAAATCCGCGTTTCTGGCAGGATTAGCCGATGGGATATCAGCGGCTCCGCTTTTACTTGGGTTTATTGTCGGGGCTTTAGTATATAGAAATAATAAAAAGAAATTATTGGCGATTCAGTCAAGTTTGGTGAGAGTAATATTTTTGTGCTTTATCCTTTTTTCTCTCTTGTATAATAACTATATAGTAATTATATTAACTATATACTTATCAACTTTCTTCATAGGCTTATCCTCTAATATTATGTCTTCCCTTAGGGTTTTTTGGCTAAAGATATTTCTGAATGAATCTAAATACAAAAGTGGTAGCTCAACTATATCAGGTATAGGCTCATTAGCCCAAGTGGGTGGTTACATATCTGCAGGCTTTTTTCTTTTAACAAAATACTCTATATCAATTTTCATACTAATGTTATTTTATCTAATATCCATCGTACCACTCCTATTCATTTCATATTCAGAATTAAGTAGCAATAAAGTGAAAGTTGAGTTGAAGGGTATTATTTTAACTGGCTTGAATTATATTAAAAAAAGTAAGAGCATTAAAGAGTTAATTGCTCTAGACATTTGTGTCGGTTTAATATTTGGTGAATTCGGAATACTATTGACGGTCTTCACAAAAACAACGTTAAATTTACCTCCTACTTTTCTAGCCCTTTTCTTTATTTCAATGGCAATTGGAACTGCACTTGGTGCCTTATTAATAAAAAAAATACAATTAAATTTTATATATACATTCGATATATTTGCCACAATTGGCGTAATCTCAATCACTACATTAGGATTGTCTATTTCTGTAGGCTCTGCATTGATATTAATATTTGCAATAGGTGTAAGTGAAGGCGCAATTAATGTTCTTACCTTTTTCACGTATATCAAAATCGTTCCAAAAGAAATGACGACTAGAATTCAAGGAATCTTTGACACTTTCATTTTGGGAATAGCTGCTTCTTCAGGAATTATAGC
>JAKADQ010000071.1 GCA_021820405.1 Thermoplasmata archaeon
ATTTCAGATGCCATAAAGGGGAAAGATGTAAGGAAAGACGTGACTGAGATATTGAGAAATACAGGTGTTAAATACTGTAGGTGAAAAATATGAAAGTAGTAGACGAAATTATGACTGCAAATCCGCTAGCCATTGATGAAGAGGAGACAGTTTCCTATGCAATGAATAAAATGAGGGAGAAAACAATAGCGCAGCTTCCTATTGTTGCGCGAGGAAAATACGCCGGGATGATAAGTTATAGAGAACTTTTGCGTAGAAAGAGTCTTCATCTCAACTCCAAGGTCAGAAATTTTGCCATGAACCCCCCTGTCCTGAGAAAAGACAATACTATAAAGGACGCAATAGAACTTTTAAAGGATACGTCTCTTGGCGCAATTCCTGTTCTGGAAAAGGAAAAGCTTGTGGGGTTGGTTTCCAGAACCGATATAATAAAGAATATATCTTCTTTTGAAGAGGTCAATCAGTTTCTGGCCCAGGATGTAATGAATGAGCCATTCAGCGTGACTCTGGAAAGTGATGTGGAGGAGGCGCTTGAGAAGATCAGGGAGCACGATGCCGATCTTGTGCCTGTAGTTGACAAAGAAGATAAAATTCAGGGGCTAGTCAGGCTGGAGAACGTGGCCAATTATGACATCATAAGCAAGGAAAAGATGGGAAGTGGAGATTTCAGCCAGAAGGAAAGAATGGATGTACAGGCAAAATCCATTATGGATACCCCAATTTTCTCCTATGAAGACGATAAATTGACTACTTCGTGCGATCTAATGGTAAAGAACCACCTGCATTCCATACCTGTTTGCAATAAGGGTATGAAACTTACCGGCATAATTACCATAGATGATGTTATAGGAGTTATCTCTGCAGATGAAGAAGCTGAGGGCCTCCTCATAAATATATCCGGGCTCTCCTCAGGTGACACTGACCTTTATGAGACAATTTATGCAATGGCAGAGAAATTTGTTCCGAGATTCTCAAGAATACTGAATTTGAAGGGGGCAACATTGAACATTCACGTTATAAAATACCACGGAGAGGAGTCCGGCAGAGCCAAATACTCCATAAGATCAAGGCTACTCGCCAGAAAAACCAATCTGGCCGTAAGCAGTTCGGGATGGAACGCCGGAAAGGTTATGTCTGAAATATTTGAGACATACGAAAAGAGAGCAAAGAAAGAGACAGGGAAGGAGTAATTTTCGTTCTTAGTTTACCTTAAGGTAAATCTTTTTTAATTTTCTTAAGGTGAGGATACTTTTTGGACAGTTCCTCAATCGACGGTTTTGTCAGGTTAAGATCCATATAATCCTCTCCGGGGGTTGTTGTCGATAGCTTTTTTTCGTGAATTTCTCTCATTATTCCATTTATTTCAAATCCGTAGAATCTCCTGAATAGCTTTTTTGCACATACTGCAGTTGTACCATTTCCCATAAAAGGATCAAAGACAAGGTCACCGGGCTTTGAAGAAAAGTTTATGATTTTCTCGACAAGGGCGATTGGTAATTTTGTCCCGTTCTTTTCTATTCCTTTTGAATATTCTCTTTTTATTTCCCAAACGTCTTCCGGGTAAAATTCAAACCTGTTGAAGAAATATTTTTTCTCATTTTTGACAGCAAATAAAATGTGGTAATGGGAAGTCACAAATCTTCTCTTCGTGTAAACCCCAAACTGATACTTCCATATGATATGGTTGATCGTTTTCAATCCTGAGGAAGAAATGGCGTTGAGAATTTTGTCAAGATTGTTCCATCCCGATATGATATAAGCTGATCCGGTTTCTTTCATTATTCTATATGTCTCAGAGATCCATGTTTTGCTAAAAACATCATACGGCATGTCGAGAATCTCCTTGTACCCGTCCTTTATAAGCACTTCATTTCTGTTGTAGTTGCTTTTTTTTCCATCGAATCCGATTCCGAAGGGTGGGTCTGCTATTATCAGATCGACAGAATTGTCAGGAATCGCTTTCATTCCCTTAAGGGCATCCTCATACTGGATTTTATCAGTCAAAGAACCAAAAACGTTCATCGATTCGTTATACATCCGCTCTGCAAGATCCCTGGAGTATGAATATGGAACATTGAAATTGAGCTGCGCCAGCCCGCTGATATATTTCCTCCTTTTGCTATCCATCTTCCTGTTATTATATTCTATTGTCTTAAAAAGTTGATCAAAAAAAATTGAAGAGTCTATAGGATATTCACTCGTTATTTACTTTCTTATAGATGTTCAGATATTCCAATCCTTTCTTTATTCCATTATCCCAGTCTGATCTCTTATGTTTTCCAATGAAAGCGTCAACCTTTTTCTCCTCTGAAAGTCCAACATAAGGAATCATTGTTTCCAGGAATCGTGAGGTATATCCTGTTCCTGCAAAAAATTTATCTATGGCAGTGATGAATCTTTCCATGTTGTCTGCTATGTAGGGCCTGTTATTGAAATTAAGTGAAGCACTGCTTATAAATCTGAAGGAATCCTGTTTCTTGATCTTCCCGCTCTCGATGAGTTTCCACACACTTTCTAATTTTTCATTGCCCTTTAGATATCCTGTCGCAGCGATTATCTTTATTTTATCTTCATCGGATTTCAACGAATTAAACTTGGCAATAAGGCCATCCAGATCATTCTGTGAAATTGCGTAGGCATACGCCACTGCCTGCCTTGAATCTGGGTTTATTCTCTCCAGGTCTGCAAAATTATGTGCAAAATCCTTTGCGAATATGGGATCTATCAGGGCGAGAACAGATTGCATCCTTCCCCTAATGACGGAAATGTTGATTGGTTCTCCCTCCTTTTTATCACCAAGTTTCTCCAGATGTCTTCTTAGATATTCCTTGCCAAAGTCATTTATCTTCTCAGGTTTAATCAATATATTATGCAGTTGTAAGATGATTCCGACAATCTCATCTCTCAATATATAATCCTCTTCCTCCATGAATAGATTCATTATGTCTATAAGTTGATCTATATTTCCTTTGCCTGACATCAGGAATGCATAGGAATCTGATATAAGGCCCAGTTTGGCAAACTTGTCAATTTTGTCGGAGTTTTTCCTTATATTCTGGAATGTTTCATCATCGTACAGTATTCTGTAAAATCCCGTTCTCTCAAGATTTATGTATAGGAATTTGTCCTTTTTTATATCAAGTTCTGCCTTATCCATCAAAATCGGCTCCACCCTGTCTTCATAAACTATTGTCAGGGGTATGGGCCAGATACTCTGATCCGGGCTCCCATCCATAAAGAATCTTTCCTGGCTCAGGTGAAGGGAGTCCTTTCCATTTGTTACAGTCACAAGAGGGTAGCCAGGCATGGTTATCCATGAGTTCATGATCTTTGAGACTGGCATATTAGAAACCTTTTCGATGGAATTCCACAGATTTTCGCCAACTGCGTTTGAAAAACTGTTGTCTTTCAGGTAATTTCTGACACCATTTCTAAAATGCTCCTTGCCCACATAGGCCTCTATCATTCTAAGTATGCTCCCGCCCTTGGAATATGAAATCTCGTCAAATATCTGTGATATCTCATCAGGGTTTTTTACGTCCACATGTATGGGATGTGTATTTCTCAATGAATCCCCTGTCATTCCTCTCTCTGTTTCGTCCGTAACAAATTCGGACATTATTTCCCAGTCTGGATGTTTATGTTCAAGGGCTTTATAGCTCATAAATGTAGCAAAGCTCTCGTTAAGCCATAGGTCATCCCACCATTTCATTGTAACAAGATCTCCGAACCACTGGTGGGCAAGTTCATGGGATATCACTTCATCAACCCTCTTTAGAATGGCTGAGCTTGTACTTTCGTCAACCATCAATTCAATCTCTCTAAAAGTTATTGCTCCCCAGTTCTCCATTGCTCCGAAGGCGAATTCGGGAACAGCAATGAGATGTAATTTTGGAAGCTGGTATTTTATGGCAAAATAATTCTCATAAAAATCCAAGGTTTCATTGGCCATTTGAATAGGGAGTTCTGACATCTTGAACTTGCCCTTTGCCCCGGCAAGATATACGGGCTTCCCATCATGCGTCACGTGAATAGTATCGTACTTTGCAGTGCCGATATATAAAAGATATGTTGACATTCTTGGCGTTTCCCTGAAGTCTATGACCTTTCTTTCCTTCTGATCCCTTATGGATTCCGCTGGCATATTGGAAATGGCATCATAATCTGCCGGAATGTCCAGTGTAAGCTTGAATACCGCTTTATATGCCGGATGATCCACACATGGAAACGCATATCTTGCCCCAGTTGATTCAAATTGGGTTGAAATGAAGTAAAAGCCCTCCTCCTTAGAATAGTAAATGCCGTTCATTCCATCGGAAATTTTTCCTCTGAACTCGAGTTCAAGAGTGAATTCTCCATTGTATTCCCCATCAACACTTACAAGTTCCTTATCCTTTTCAATTTTAAAGGAAACCTCCTTTCCATTGACTTTCATACCTGGAATATCCATATCGACAGCATTAAGCCAGATATTTCCGTCAGCCTTTCCTTTTATTATTTCTGTACCGGAAAAGGTCAAATTTTCAACATCAATTTTGTAATTTATATGATATGCCTCTATCTCTTTCATAAGGACTGTAATTTGATTAATTATAAAAGATTAGGGGAGAATATATGGCAGAAAAGATACTGGATGTAAGATGTGACTTAAAGGACCAGGAAAAAGCCCTGACAGGTGCCAGAGTAATTCAGGAAGGGGGTGTAGTGATATTCCCAACGGAAACTGTTTATGGCATAGGGGCAGACGTCGAGAATAACAACGCCTGCAAAAAAATATATGCCATCAAGGGACGGCAACCTGATAATCCATTGATTGTACATGTTGCTGATCTGGATCAGGCTGAAAATTATGCCTGTACAAACCGAGTCAGGATGTTCAGGGAACTGGCAAAACTATGGCCTGGCCCTCTAACTATAGTTATGCCTAAAAAAGATAGGGTTGGGGATGTACCCAGTGCAGGTCTCGGCACTGTTGGTATCAGAATTCCAGATTGCGACTTCACCAGGGAGTTCATTAAGTTGAGCGCAACAGGAATAGCAGCTCCAAGTGCAAATATGTCAGGAAGGCCCAGTGCAACAAGGGCCGAACATATAATCAACGAACTTCATGGCGTTGATCTTATTTATCGGGGAGAGCCAAGCAGGATTGGAATTGAGTCAACAGTAATATATCCTCAGGATGATAGGTGTATTATTCTCAGGCCAGGGGCCTATACTGCCGATGACTTTTCGAAAATGTTTGATCACGTTGAATATGCTGGTCCTCAGGATCCGGTGAGATCTCCTGGAATGAAGTACCGCCATTATTCTCCGGAAAAGGAATTGTTAAGGGCGAAGAAGGAAGATCTTCTGAATTTTGTTGAAACCCACAGGGACATAATTCCCATCGTGACCACCGAGACTGCTAAGGAAATAAAGGGCGAGAAATGGATTTTAGGCAGTATAAAAAATCCCTATGAGATATCATCATCCCTGTATGATCTCTTGAGGCAACTGGATGCATCCAAATACCATAGGGGGATTATCGAATGTCTGCCAGAAACAGGTTTCTTCATTTCAGTTATGAACCGGATAAAAAAGGCGTCTGCAGAATTGTGATTCATCCAGATTCAAGCAATTAAAGTTCCAGATATCCAGCTTTTAAGCGAATCAAAGAATCTACATCCTTATAAAACACATATCCATATGTTATTATGCCGAAAGTAGCTGTTATTATGGGGAGCCAGTCAGATTTTGAAGTGATGAAAGCAGCCTGTGAAACCCTTAGAAGTTTTCAGGTTGACTGTGAGCAAAGGGTTGTTTCAGCCCACAGGACCCCAAGAATGATGTTCGATTACGCAGAGAAGGCG
>JAKADQ010000072.1 GCA_021820405.1 Thermoplasmata archaeon
ACACAGATATTTGCCATAATTGTTATAATTGTCGCTTTCTATATTATGTACCAGAACTATAGTGTGGTGTTGCACCTCTGATCAGCAACACATTCCCATTTAGACGTATAGGTATTGAGTAGAATGAATGACAGGATAATCACTCTTTCATTCTACTCTATCGCATATAAAAGCTTTAATTTAAAAATTCCAGTGTGGGCCAGTATTATAAACCCCAAATCTCCGTGATAGTGTTTTCGATTATTGTTATTAGGAAAACACACCTCATTTTCATTTAAAAAGAAACTCTGAAACTGACGTCGCAACTCTCAAGATCCCATTGCTAATCTCTTCATGATACTTTTCTTCGCCTTTAAATTGGCGGAGCTGACCTAAAATAGATTCTGAGATCAGCTTTAATGCATGTCCAGGGCCAAATTTATAACTTTGAGACGCAATTCTATAGCAAAGATCGGTTGTATTGATTGCATTAAATTGTTCTAACAACTGATTGTTGATTTCCCTTTTTATCTCTTCCGAAGTGGAGTTATTGCTGGAAAGCACTGATCCATTTGGCAATTCAGGTAAAATATTGATAATGCCTCCATAGTCAGAATTGATTATATCTGCGACTAGATCTGAGATGCCAATTTTCCCACTTTTCCTGAGATTTGTAATTGCGTATAAGGCAGCTAATTTCTCTTTTGGTAAAACAGAATTAGCTAGGTCTCTAATAGCAACGAAAGGGGAATTCTCACCTTCACCAGTATCCATAATGACAGAAGTCATCTGAGATGACGCGGACACTCTTGTTAGATAAACTGGATAACCACCCGAACCTGATTTATTAAGCAATTTGCGTAGAACATTTTCAAACCTTATTGAAAAATCCTGAAATGACATGCCTTCCGGAATTATTCCAATTCTAGTGAAAGTTCCAGCCGATCCTACTTGTACCAAATATTCGTAAGAAGGATCACCAAGCTCAAGAGAAAGTTCACTTTCAGAATTCCTTAATTCCTTAGTATTAGATATCAGACTGATTATGGGTTGGGTATATTTTCCTTTACTGGGTACTGTTACAAGATAAGCTTCAATAAGGTTTCCTGATAGCATTTTTATTATCTGTTCTTTTCTTATTCTTTTCCTAAAAAGTTTGCTCATGATATCATTGAATTTTTCATTGTTGCCTGAAACCACCACCTCCTTGTACTGTTTGGACAATTCTTTAAGCATTGGTGACATCAATGATGAAATGTACCGCACAAATTGTCCCTGTTGAATTCTCCACGTAAATTCAGAGTAAACAGGATCTTGTTCATCCTTTAAATCCATATGTCGGATAGAATCATATACTATGCTCAGTCTATTTTCTGGTTGGGAATCTTGAGCTAGACTTATATATTTATATAATACAAGCAAAGTTTCCTTCATTTTAAAAGCTTCATTATTTGCTTCTTTGGCATCCGGTGAGCTCACATCGTTCAAGAAAATTAACACAAGTACAGAATGGTACAATGATGCTTTTGTAATAGTATCAGGGAGTCGTATCATCAGTTTTGAAAGCTCTGTATATTTTTCAAAATTGGTTTTAGCATCATCAGATGCCAGTTTAATCAGATTGCTATCTATTTCTAATCGCATTACATTATATGGAAAATTATTGTTTGCGAGATAATCAAGATATTGTTCTTCAAACAAGATTAGTTTTTCAAGCAAATCGACTCTTTGTCGCATTTCGGTTAAATTGAATTCATGCAATCCTGAAATAATCCTCGAAAAATTATCTAAAGAAATGCTTGTGGTTCTGAAACTGTGCCCTAGTAGGAACTTTGCCATATTATCCAGATCAGAACTAGATTTAGTTATTATTGAATTGAATATTTGGGAAGACTTCTGTTCATCCCATATACTATGGTAGAGTAGGTCTATGACGTTTTTCGTCAGGCCTATCCTCGAAGATAAGAGTTTGAGATACTCGGTTTCAAAATTATCCGCTTTAGAAGGAGAAAAATCCATTGAAATTGGTGTTGGATAGTCTATTTCATAAGTTTCAATCATATTGGTGAATCTCGTTAGAAAAGTATGTATAGAGTAAAGGTGATTTTCGAAGTGGTTTCTCACTTGTGGCAACAAAAAAGTTTTATTTTCTAAGACTACAGATTTAAGTGTCTTGGAAATCCACTCTTCAGGAAAATCAAACTTCACAGATATCAGCTCGTTGTCCAAAAGAAATTTCAGGAGAACATTCAAACTAGCTTCATCTTTGATAATTTTTTCCATCAAATTGGAATTTTCTTCTTTTCTGTTGACAGTTTCCAAGAAAAAAAGTTTTAAAAGGATAGGATCTATTGGTTCTTTCCCGCCTATTTTTTCGGCAATACTGTCAATCCAAAGATTACTTGGTAGATGCTCACCACTGTACTCCTCTATCAAATCCATCAAAGAGTCACTGGGGTAAATGTTGTATCTGGAAAGCATACGCTTGAAGCTGTCTTTGAATGTCCGCAGGTTTTCTAAATATGCGAGGGATTCCCTATACAACGTTCCATATGCTGAGAAAGTTATTGCAGCATTCAAAACTACTCTAATATTTGAAAGGAATTTTTCCTTATACTCAGAAAAAATAAAAAATATGTTGCTTTTGACAGAATCTCCTGTAACTTCTGTCTGTTTATCATTCAAGAGGCGAAAATCGTTAGAGATTTGTGTGTCATTTCTGCTGAAATGTTTCCATTTCTCATCGGAATAAAATTTGAATGCCAAAATGATATAGGGGATTAGCACAATTGCACCACCGATCAAAATGGTTAGTCCACCGTGCAGAAACTTCCAAACTATAGTATCAGCAACGAATTGAATGGCACCAATAACACCAACAATTGTCAACGCAGTTTTCTTCAAAGAGATAAGAATTCCGTATGAGGAATTTAAATTGTCTCTGACATCTCTCTGTTTGATTAATGTGAATTCAAAGGCATTATCAAGAACCTTTGGTAAATCATTTATTTCTTCTGAAAAATTGGTGAGGTTAGCAGTTAAAGATTCGGCGGCATTTTCTATCTCTTGTTTAAGTATGGCTGGCGGTAGTTCTGTGTTCTCTCTTTTATTGTTTGACATGATGGACACGCCTTAATCAATCAATGGTTAGGTCCTCCTAGTTTGAGACAATATACTCCTATAAGATTTCAAGCTTTTTGTTCACAGTAACTGGTCAGTCTTGAGTGCATGACACTTGTCACCCTGGTTTTGGATTCCTGCTCCTCCTGACTATAGTTTTTTGTGTGTCTTTTATGAAACTGTTTTCCCTGAGCTTTAACGTGTAATATATGGATGACAGCCTTGCGTATATGTCAGCACCTCTTTCAGTTCGTGATCCTCCCGAGACCTTTCTATATATGACAGATGGCCTCAGTGCCCTTTCTGCCCTGTTGTTTGTTGATTCCACTTCCGGATGCATGACAAAGGCAAAGATCCATTCCTTCTTCCTCTTCAGGAGATTCTTCACAAAATTCCTGCATTTCGGATGTTCATAATCGGTATCAAGGAGAAATACAAGATCATGATGCAGTTTATCCACGTCATCCTTTGTTCCACGTCCCTTGAATTCCTTTCCTTCCTTGTGGATCTTCTGCAGTGCCCTTTTGATTCTTCCACCCTCTTCCCCATAGAAGTCTTCCAGTTCCTTTGCATCACAGATTATGTGAGACCAGCAGTATTGCTGATCATTGCCTGTCTTTCCTGCAAAGGTTTCGAATGCACTGTGCCTGTCATGGATGTCTATGCCATTGTGCTTTCCCAATACAGTAAGTGGAACGTCATGCCCGTTGCTTTTTGATATGTGGAATATTGATTCTGACTTTGTGAGGAATGTCCAGAGGTTGTATGTGATTCCGTTGATGGGGTATGAAGTGGAATCCATGTTCCTGCTTGCCGCTTCCCGTATAATGGCATGAAGCTTTTCATATTCTTCCCCCAGATTGTCGGATAACTGTAACATTGTTTTTGTCAGAGTGGAACACATATATGTGGTGGATGGATGTATACTTTTAAAGGATCAAGGTAGAATGCGTAGCCACTCGGTCTCTTACTTCAACAATCCTATGATTACCATTTATTTTTTTAAATTGTCCTACAAATCCGGATGAAGTATCATTCTTTTATTCCGGGGCAACTTTCGATCAGCAAGTATGAAAAAATTAATATTGTTCTGGGAGCATAATCATAAGTGAAAAACCTAACTGCAAGATTTAACTGGCATGACTCAGGATGGAATGGAAGTATCTGCAGGGATCCGATAGCTAATGAATTTTGCAGGGATAGCCATTCATTATTATCTGGTAGAATTGAAAAAAGATTCAACCCCTCCATAGAATCCTCAATACGCTCAAGACCATTTTACGAGGGGTCCTCCAGTGATTATTATCCTCCCTGTTACTGGACAATAAATGCTTTTGGCTACGGCAATCATTTAGTTAAAGATCCTCACCCATTTCAGGGAATCCAGGGAAGAGTTGGTGACTATATCAAATCTACTCCACCTTACGAGACACAACTCGAACCGAACTCAATCTATACTTGGTGTTTCAAGTTGGGCTTTGGTCAGGGAGACGAGAATTACGATCCAATATTAGAAGAAAACACGAAAAACTATCTTGGCCAGATCAAGGATGGTAATTCTTTAGTTTTTATGTATTCAAATTACAGCAATCCAGTGAACGGGGACGACAGAAAATATCTATTGCTTGGGGTTAGTGTTGTATCAGGCACTGAAATGCCCTCCGAATATAAGATCCCAGACGATGATTTTGCAAAATTAAAGGCAATACCCCGTTTTAAGTACTTTCCAAAATTGGCCTGGCAATTCAAGGTCAAACTGGATAGTGAAAAAAGAGTTCTTTTACCATACCAAAAGTTCGTTGAATGGTACGAAAAGGGTAACGATTTAGAAAAGGAAAAACGTGAAAGGGTGTTGGATGAGATTTCAGCGCCTATTCTTAAAGATGCGTTAGTGCCGCATTTTAAATATGTGTCCATGCACCTAGGTATTGATAAGAGCATCTATCTGCTTTACGAACTTTTGAAATCGATAGAAAAAATGAAATTGTACCCAGAAGTGGTCAATTACTATGAAATAGAAAACTCAGAAAAAACGTTGAAATTATTACTTGAAAAAGAGTGGAAGAAGAGAGGCAGACACCCAGGATTTGAAAATTTGCTGCACATTTACTTGCCAAATGACTTTAATGATGCAAATAGGCCTGTAAAAATTGCCATTCAATACATAATGGACACTTTTGGCTCCATAGATGATTTTGTTGACAAGAAGCCAAGGATTCCAGAAGACAATGAAATTTTAAAAGCCACACTCTCAAATGTTTACGAAAATTGGGATACTTTCATTTTCTTGTCCCAATTCGATTTTTCAATTAACCAATTCAAGAACGTAGGTCAATTGATAGAATCAGTTGGACTTCAGGAGATGAAAAGAAATCCATACTTGATCTTCGAAAAATATAACTTTGAAACCGAAGATGAACCCAAGGGAGACATAGATAAATCTGATTATGGGATTGACGTATTTCAGATAGACCTGGCACTTATACCTGACTTAGATTATGTTAACTGGCCACGCCTGTTCAAATCTGATTCCCCTGAAAGACTTAGGGCATTGATCACTGAAATCCTGTCAGAAAATGCAGAGAAGGGGAACACCTTTCTGACCAGGGGTGATCTCTTGGAGGAGTTAAAAAATTACCCGCTTTTCTACACATTTAAAGAACTGGAAATCGGTCCTGTAAAACTGGCAAAGTA
>JAKADQ010000009.1 GCA_021820405.1 Thermoplasmata archaeon
AGGACTTTAGTGAACATCTTTCATCATTCCGGAAACAATACTCTCAATTGATTTGTTATCACTTTCCATATCTTCCAGTTCCTTCAGAGGGCCATCCCACACCTTCCTTCCGGAAGAGATTATAACAATGCGTTCTGTCAGTCTCTTTGCAATGGATAGAATATGTGTTGATATCAGAAATGTCGCATTCATCTTCTCAAAATACTGGAACATCGCCTCCTGGGTTGGAATATCAAGATAATTTAATGGTTCATCCATAATGGCAAATTTTGGGTTATGAATTATGGACAGGGCAACACAAAGTTTCTGCCTATTTCCCCTGGAAAGTGACAATGGTTTTTGCTTTGCCATTTCCTTGAGGGAAAGTATATCAAGAAGTTCCTCAATTTTTGTCTCAAGATTTTCAGTCTCCCTGATGGCTCCGATATATTCAAGATTCTCCATCACTGAAAGATTAAGGTAAGGGCTTGCATCTTCCGGTAAATACCCTATTATCTTTTTTGCCTCATAGGAACTGGGAAGATAACCGAATATCCTGACTTTTCCAGTGTCAGGTTTCATCAGGCCAGATATAATCTTGAGTGTTGTTGACTTTCCTGCCCCATTTTCGCCAAGAAGTGCCACCCTCTCCCCATCTTTTATGGTAAGGGAAAAATCGTCAACCGCCATGATTTTCCCATATCTTTTTGATACATTCTCAATGAAGAGGGCAGAGGAGTTCTCCGCATCAAATGTTGCCATGGGTTCCATAATACTGAGAATGAAAACACCATTAAATAGATTAACTAAAGGAATCCTTTCAGTGAGAGAAACAGGACTTCTCTGATATGGTTGCCGATGCTGCCCTGCGATACAATTCCTCATTCGTGTGGAATTTCGTAATAATCAGGAATATAATGAAGGTATCGTGAAAAATCCTACAAACAGGGTGTTTGGATACTTTCTCATCCTTATTAAGAGCATCAAAAGGAATCACTTTCTCGAGGGGTTTCCTGATCAGCTTATCATAGGATAAATAACATTGTTACAATTGCAATCATTCCCTTTGAGAAATCAATTTTCCAGTACCATCATATTTTATGTAAGTTTCACATGGTGCGGGAACTATATACCATGGGATCATAAGGATTATGTGCCTTCCTTTTTGCAATATTCAAACATTGGAAGTGCTATCCTTTATCCGTTTATGTTCAGTGATAAACCTTACCTTCAAAGATCTGACTCTTTGAATTAAAATTTTGCTATAGAAAATTTCATCGGTTCTTCACGCAATTGGATAATTCAAATATCGACACTGATGCCTCCTCAAAGAATCTTTGCTTTAAAGTTGTAAGGATAGATCATCGTTAAATCACATTCCACGGATTTTTTCCAGGCCATGGAGCTGTAAAGTCACACGGTTTCCTGATGATTTCCCGCAATGGTTTGGAAAACGTCCTCTCTCATCACGTTTTTATCAGGTATTTTTCCAAGTTTGATCATGTCTCGGATCAATGTGCCGCTGAATCTTATCCTGGTTTCTTCGGAATGGGGGCATGTTCTTTCTGTACAGAGTTCATCACATCTTTTACAGTAAAAGATCTCATCGACAAACACAGGAGTAATACCAACGTTTCCCATGGCAGTAAGGTATTCCCTGCACTGATCCTGGCCGTATATATTATCGGTGCCTGCGTGGTCTCGCCCAACAATAAAGTGGGAACATCCCATATTCTTTCTCATAATCATATGAAGAAAGGCCTCCCTTGGTCCTGCATATATCATTGCGTAGTTGACTGGAATCAGAAGAGTGCGCTCAGAAGGAACATAGTTCCTCCTGTAGGTTTCGTAAGACAACATTATAAGATTATCAGGAAGATCACCCTCCTTTTTAGGGCCAATTGATGGGGTTAACGCAATGGAATCGAAATTGAGAAGGGCCAGTTTATGAATAAATTCATGCCCTCTATGTGGTGCGTTTCTTGTCTGAAACCCACAGACACTATGAAATCCCTTTTCTTGTATTATCTTTCTGACATTCTCTGTATCCATTGATTTAAACATAAACGGGAAGTTGTCTCTTCTTACGGATATTATTTTTCCAGATATGCACATGTTGCTTTTCCTATTCATATGCTTGGCAAAAGGATGTCTTTCTGCCTTTAAGCCAAACATTTTTTTCATATACCATTCCATATCAATGGCAAACTTATCATATACTTCCAAAATGGCCACTACTCTATTTTCGAATGTTATTTTCACATTTTCTCCGTTTCTCAGACTATCACAGATTTCAAAAGGAGCGGAGAGAATAAGAGGAACCGACCATCTGGTACCGTCCGGGAGTGAATTATCCTCCAGTATGCTTCTTATTTCTTCATAGCCATGAAAACCATCACAGGGACTGAAATATCCGTTTGATATATTCCATATATTATGAAGATCAAAATATGAAACTTCCAAACTCTTCTGGATTCTCTCTATAGGATCGTTTATCTCTTCCGCATAAACTCTTGCTGTGCCGTGGTATTCAGGAATCATTGTGATCACCTATTCTGTGAATGCCACACTCTCTAACTCCATCTTCCCACCACCATCTGCCATCCCTATTGCCGCTGGAAGGCATTGAGCATGGGGCACATCCTATGCTCCTGTATCCCTTCGAGTAGAGTGAATTTATGGGAATATTTTCACTTTTCACAAATTTATCTACGTCAACCGAATCCCAATTTAACAGAGGGTTGCATTTTTTGTATGAATCATTGATCTCAATAAGGGCGCTCTTCTTTCTCACCTCAGTCTGTTCCGATCTTATTCCAGTTATCCAATAATTTCTCTCCAAAAGCAATCTTTTCAAGGGGTTGACCTTTCTTAAACTGCAGCAAAGTTCCCTCTTCTGCACGCTTTCGTAAAATAGGTTGGGACCATAGGTAGAAAGCATGTTTTCAATATCCTTAAAATCCGGAAACAGAAATTTTATGCTGACACCATATTCATTCTTTATCTTATGGATAAAGGAATAGGTCTCCTGATTAAGCATACCAGTATCTATCGTATATACATCCCTGAAAAGATCATTTTCAGTCATAAGGTGGAGGATAATCATATCTTCCTTGCTGAAACTGCTTAAAAGAAATTCCCTGCCAGAACACATGCTATCGAATTGAAGCAATGTATTGATCGCCTGCTGAATCTTGCTTTCATGATTCATATATGTTTAATTGAATCCTGTATAATTACATAGGCTTAGTTGAATTATACGAACAATCTGCATATTTTACACATATTTATAAGTAAACTAATCATAATATTTCATGGAAAAGATCGATTTTCTTTGTGAAGAAATATCCGGTATAAACTACGAAAGAGTGAAAGCGTCAGGAATGTCAATGGTTATTGACAGATTTGTTTCTGATCTATATGTGCTTGATATGTTTGCCCCTTTTGTCACATATGTAAAATTAGGGTGGGGGATACCATTTCTTCTTAATGATATCAAGGTAAGGGAAAGGATAGGAAGTATAAGGAAAAGGGGAATAGGGGTGAGCAATGGTGGTACATTTCTTGAAAATTTTATTATTCGGGGAAAACTGCAACAGGGATTATCCATAATCAGGTCACTTGGCCTTAATTATATAGAACTGAGCGAAGGCATAATGGATATTTCAAAGAGGGATAAGCAGATTGTGAGCGATTTCGCATATTCCAACAACATCAATCTTATAATGGAAGTTGGCAAAAAGAACAGAAATGATCAGCTGAGTTTGTCTGAAACCATTGAAAAAATTAAGGAGGATATGGATTTTAACCCAATGATGGTGATCGTTGAAGGTAGGGAATCTGGTAGGGATGTGGAGATATACGACCATGAAGGCAATATTAAATGGGACTGGGTGGAAAAAATCCTGGAAAATATACCTCTTGAAATGGTGATGTTCGAGGCTCCAATGGAATTCCAGCAGACAGAACTCATAATAAGGCTTGGAAATAAAGTCAATCTTGGTAATATTTCATTCTCCTCAATTCCTGCGATGGCATCTCAGAGATTTGGAGTTAGGGGTGACAATTTCGGTGTGGAATATCATAGCGAAGAGTTCCAAGGAAGTCCGGCCACAAGATTTGTATACCATGTTATAAAAAATTCTGTCAACAGTGATCAGGCGAAGATTATGAAAATCACCGGAATGAGCAGACGCACAGTGCAGAACTCCATCTTCGAATTACTGAAGGCTGGAATGATATCGGAGTATCCCGATACCAGAGATATGCGAAGGAAGATATATCGTATAAAGGTTTCATAAGCTCTTCAATTCCATGGAAAAAGAATAGGTACGAGATTGACATCCATAACTTATGAAATTGAACAAAAAGGATCTGCTGTCAACTCCTGTAAGGGACACTTACGTTAATGGTAAAACCACCATGAGCGATCTGATGAGGATGATGGAGGTCTCAGGCGGTTTTACAACATCAAAAATTTCTGTGGCCTACGAAATTCTTAAGGACATGTTTCTTGAGGAAAACACCACCTTTCTGTCCTTTCCTGCCGATATTATTTCGACAGGAACAAGAGGTGTCATCAATCAACTGGTGAAGGAAAAACTTGTGGATGTAATAATAACCACCACAGGCACTCTCGATCACGATATCGCAAGAACCTTCAAGGATTATTACTGCGGTTCATTCGATTATCCTGATCGCGAACTGAAAGATCTTGGAATCAACAGGCTTGGCAGTGTTGTGATTCCTGACGAATCCTATGGAGAAATAATGGAATCTTTCATGCAGCCTGAACTTGAGCAACTATACAGTGAAAAGAAAACCTGGGCGCCATGGGAGATAATTCAAAGGATAGGGCTTAAATTGAATAATGAAGATTCGATTCTATTTAATGCTGCTAAAAATGGCATAAAGGTTTTCGTGCCTGGAATCACTGACGGCTCATTCGGATCGCAGCTATGGTCATTCCGTGAGATGAATCATGACTTTATGGTGGATATTCTTGCTGATGAACACGAACTCTCCGATATAATCTTTGATGCCAAAAAGACAGGGTCCCTGATGATTGGCGGGGGGATATCCAAGCATCATACCATATGGTGGAACCAGTTTCGTGGCGGGCTTGATTACTCTGTGTACATAACAACGGCCCAGGAATATGACGGCTCACTGTCTGGAGCAAAACTGGAGGAAGCCATTTCCTGGAAGAAGGTAAAGCCTGATGCAAGATTTGTAAATGTTTACGGGGATGTGACCCTGATACTTCCTGTGCTGATCGGGCCCCTTCTTTAGTTTTTTAACTGAATTCTAAACTCTTTTTATATGGTATATACCTGGTAAGAAACATTATGAGAAATATCACTGCCATTACAGAGATCGAAATTATGCCAGGTTCTGCAAGCCCTACCTTAACATCATCTATTGTGTTATCCAGTCCAAACATTATATAGAATACAAGCGCAGGCAATATGGCCTTTCCCCTGACATTGACTTTAAAATTTGTGAGGTATAGTATGAAGGCTATTATGAAGGAAACAAAGAACCATCCAACAAAATTGGAAATCGGGTCCCCGAAATACTGGGTAGGAACAGTCCAATGCCACAATTCCCTGGAATATCTTGGATCAAAGCTGAGGTCAAAGGAAACCATCAAGAATGGCGCAAGGAAAATGGAGGAGGCCTCCATTGCATAGAAGAACAGGGAAGACCACAGGAAGGGAATAAAAACGGGTACTGGGCCAAGCTTGGGGCCAAGTGCCGCTGTATAATAGTATGTTCCAAAAGGGATACCTGTATTGATGCTGAGGAATTCCATAGAGTATCCTACAATCCAACCAAGAGCTATGAGTTCAATTGATTTTTTCCATCCAATTAACAGGATGGAACTTACTATGTAAACTATGATAAGCAAAAGGGACACCATCATTGAATCAAAAAGTGGGGATTTTTCCAACTGAGGAATCTGGCCAAGAAAAATGTACACGATGTATAGAAGGCTGACAACCCAGGCTATTTTCCACCTGTCTTTCATATTTTCCATTTTCATTCTGGGCGAATAAAATCCGCAGGTAATAATTTTACCACTTGATATTCTATGATAGCCGAATCCCGCCTGAAAAATACGATTACGTTCGTATGTTTACCATAATTCTTAATTTTGTTTTGTTATGATTTGATTGAGAAAAAATTTTAACTTATCGAAGGATACTAACTTATGAAGGATAAACCCAACATAAAAGAGCAAAAATTAAAGGAATATATTATACAGAACAGAGCTTACGCATTATACGAAAATGGTGACGGTTCCATAGAATTACATTTCTCCCCGGAAATGCCAGAAGCGGTAGCACATTTCCCAAATGGAGAACCTGTGGAACACATAATGTTTGGTTTCAAAGAGAAGGGGACAATTTACTTTACAAAATTCAAGACTGTGAGTTCACTTGGTGAAACTGAGACTGAACTGGAAGGGGAGGATGATCCTGTGATGTTGTGGCTGCAGTTCATATGAAATCACTGTGAAATTCATTTCAAAGATGTACTCTTAGAATAATATCCAGTGTAGGAATCATTTGCAACCAGGTGATTCCATTAAAATGGTACCATAATGGCCATATTCATCAGAATGGAGATTACGGCTTTGATTTAAGCAAATTCTATTGAGGGGGCATTTTAACGAAAAATTATTTGCCATATTCTTTTTTTAGGAATCTTCCTCTTTAGGCAGATCAAATAAAGGAATCTTAATAAATTTCAACCGTAAGAAATGTTTTCAATTGTGTTATACAGTTAGAATGGCCCGTATTATCAAAAACTGCATGCATTCCTTCTTGTTTCAATTAAAATAAGAAAGGATTTGTTTTCTCAGCTTTTTTAAAATTTTTATAGGCACACTTATTTTGAAATCCTCCTCCATACAAGTAAACCGACGGCTGCGACAACCACTGCCACAACAACGCCTGCCTCTATGTAGAATGCTGTTGATGTGCCTGAAATCTTTGAAAACGTTATATTAACGGAAGCACCTGCTCCACTCAGCGTAATGTTGCCTGTTTGATTTGTTGCTGAATATCCATTCACAGAGCCTATGGAATACTGGTAGGTTCCATTGGGTACATATATTGAGAAGGTGTTTCCTGTAACATTATGCTGCACTCCATTCAATATGATCTCCCATGTTGTTCCATCTGGAAGGCCAAGTTCATCAAAGGTGATCTTATACACTAGTCTGGAAAATGCAACATAAATGGTGGTCATTTTTCCATATACAGTGAAATTTCCCTCTTTATTTCTTATTGAATATCCGTTTATGGAATTCACATTGTAGTCGTATGTGCCGTTTGATAAATTGATGGATATCTCTGAACCACTGATTTTGTATAAAGTGCCATTTACAGTCACTGCCCATGAAATACCTGTAAGGCCTGTCTCAATGAAGTTCACTTTAAAATTAACAGAGGAAAACTTTACGTTAACAGTTTCGGATGAATCCACTTCTATATTTCCGGAATTTCCAGAGAACTTTTTGTCATTGGTCATTGCCGTATAGGAATAGTTTCCAACGGTAAGATTAACAGAATATATTGTGCCCGCCTTTATGGGCCCGGAGGAATTCATCCCCGAAATGTTAAGGAACCATGTTTCGTTTGAAGGTAGCCCATTTTCCTCAAAACTAACCGTATATCCCTTTGTGACTTCGAATGAATGATATATCACACAATTTTCATTGTAATTAAGTCCAAATATACTCTGGTTCACAGAACTGAAAACAACATTATCCTCTGGCTCTGATATAGGAATGGAGGTGATCACTTTCCCTTCCTGTGGACTTATTATGGTGATATTTGCAGTACAAATGCATGAAGTACTTCGGCTTGATACGTACAGGTAATTGTTAATTGGATCGAATAAGCCTCCTAACACCTCCCCCGGTATTAGTGGCCCATCACACATCTGAGATGTTACGGCGTTAAAGATCAGTGATGTATTATTCACCTCATTGCTCACGATGAATTTACCCGTATTCCCATATGGAACCAAAAGATCTGGGCAATAGTATTCAGGAGCAGCATAAAAAGCCTTGTGACCGTCCGAAAGATTCAGGACATCAATACCCGTACCGTTTGCCAGGATCAGGTTCTGCCCATACATTGCAGGCGATGCCAGAATAGGGAAACTACCAATATAATTCTGAGGAGACAGACCCGTGAAATTATGATGTGCAAGAATATTTCCGGATCTGGATATCACGTACGATGTTCCATTACTTGTGTTTGTGTAATTAAAGCCGAATACATAAAGGACATTGGATGTTGAGGATTGAACTATGCTGAAGTCGCTGTTTTTCAAAAATGGCAGCGTTATATTTTCGATTATGGCGTCTGTCCTGCCATTTATTATGGTGAGGTTTCCCGTTCCCATATCACTGACATAGATATATCCATTCTGTGGATTATAAAACGCACATGCTGGATTTGACTTTGCTCCAATTGTAATATTTTTCATATAGTTGCCGGTTGTTATATTATAAGGAACTATTACCCCACTGCTCTGAATTATGGAATAAATTACATTTGCTGCTGAATCGACAACAATGGACGAAATACTCACTCCTCCGGAAAGGATGTTATTGTATCCGGAATTTATCTGATGTTGAGACGGATTGAAAGATTTAAGTGGATTGAGAAGAGACCTGTTCGCAGGGCTTTCATACTCGATATTGTAGGTTCTCGCGAAACCATCAACGATTATCCTTTTATAATCAGGAATTGGGATGTACCCATTCGCCGATTCATTCAGAAATACCTTGTATGTTCCGTTCTCAAGTGGAATTACGATGGAAGTCTGATTTGTCTTATACGTTGTAAAATTTGTTGAATTATTGTATATGTTCAGAATCCATTGGGTTCCCTTCGGCAGATTTTTTTCGACGAAAGATGTATCGGTTTTTGCGTGAACGAAGGAAACATTAACGACCACATTATTGTTTTCAACTTTAAATGTTCCGCTATTGCTTGTGGCCTGATAACCGCCTTGTTCTGAATATACTGAATAATTGTAAATACCGTTCGGAAGGGAGAAATTTTCGCATAATTGAACAGTTTCTCCACCGTTTCCAAGGGCGTTGAACAGATTCAGAATTGTCAAACTCCAGAAGTCACCAACGGGCAAGCCCTCTTCCTTAAATTTAACATTGTGAAGCTCAAAGGAATAAGGCACTCCGACGCCATGGGGCGTTGTATTGAATTCCATTATGTATCTGAAATTATTGACCGTTGGGAAATCATTGCTCTGGAAACCCAGAGTTATGTTTAAATTCCCATTACCTGACAACCCTAAATTTTCCCTTGAAGAATTTCCATAGATAGTGTTAACCGTTCCTCTGGTGTAATTATTGCTTATAAGGCCCGTACCAAAAGTGTTGTAAGTAGTATCATTGATGGATTTTGAATAGCTATATTGGAATGGGCCATTCCCGTTATAAACGGTTAATCCAAGGCCATTTGTATGGTTTTCTGCCCATCCTGAAGTTATAACTGGGGATGTATAATCCATTCCATTTTCTCCAAACCCAACCCCTCCAAGATCATAGGATGTACTACTGTTTGTCGAAGGGCTATTCATGATTCCATATGCTTCAACACATGAATCAAACGCATACTGAGTTCTTGAAGTTATATAGGAGTTTGAGGATGAGAATGTGATTCCATCATCTACCTTTATATTCGAACTGGATGGTTTCCATTCTGTCGTATTCAGTTTAGTACCGGCAAAGTTGTCATAGAAATTGAATATATGTGAGCCGTCATCATACAATCCGTATACGTTCGTAAGCTGTGGTGCTTCACCTATGGAATAATTATTCAGAATATTGTTTCCAGGCGTAGCATAATCCATGCATATTGGCAGATAACTATAGGCAGGTATGCTTTGATTTATCCTAAGCCAATAGGATGTGTTAAAGGCCGAATTGCTGTTTCCAGACTGAAGCCATGATGGTATTAAGGTGATATCAGACATCATAAAGAAGATATTGGAAAGGTTTGGGTTCTCATTAGCATATCTTGAGCTGTTGATTATGATATGTTCAACAAAATTTTGAGGAGTTGGAATTGACATGTTATTTATAATATAAAATCTGGTTACAGTTCCATAGCTGAAAGAGATGCTGTTGTTAACTAACGTCCGATTATGATCCGATTGGGGGGCCAAATAAGCAATCCCCGAAAGAAGCATACATGCACATACTACGAACACCAATGTTTTTTTAAAATTTTTTAACATATTATTCTAAATATCAAATGTATATAATTATTGTGTATCATAAAATAGGACAATCAATTTAAGTATTCACATTTATGAATAATTCCATTAACCAATCCTCTTCTGTAATTTGTTGAATAATATAAAAAGGTGTTTTTTTACTAAGGGTAATTTGTATAAAGGTATTAGGTCAGAATTTCATATCAATGCTTGGCGCAATATTCCTTTGTGGAATCGAAATATCACAAAAGCAAGAAGAAAGTCGGGCTTCTTGATAGTCCAATAAGGAACGGGATAGATCCATTATAAGATCTTCAAGGAATGGGAAATCCAAAAAATATTATAGAGACTCAACTTAACATTTAATTGTGAATGACATTAGAGATATCAGAGTTTATATAAAAGATCATTACGATAAATTTCGTGATAATGAGCTCCAAGGTAAAATGGGGGAACAGATAAATACGAAATTCACTTACAAAGAATTAAATGGAAGGGAAAAGTGGGTAAATGGCTTTAAATTCGTAATGGAGCATTTAATGATGCGTGGAAGGGATGATGACTTATCTTATAAATATATAAACTTTTACATTTTATCACTCAATCTTCAAGAAAATACGGGCATTGAGGAAATCCAAAATAAGATAGATATTTTAAATGAATTCTTTAAAAAAGCATTGAAGGATGGGGAAAAAATCGACACGCAAAAGGGTGTAGAATGTGATGAGATAGCAAAAAAATTCAATGTTAATTGCCCAAAGAAAAAGAATTCAAAAGATTCTATTAAATTAATTATGAGCGATATCTGTACGATAACAGGGCTGCTATGCTTACAGAAAGAGATATTTGACGGACCTAAAAACATTTTCGATTATTTATTCCAAACTATTAAAGATGAAGGTGTGACTAAGGCGTATGAAGTTTTACATAGAATACTTTATGTAGGAGACAAATTGGCCTCATTCACACTTCGGGACATTGTGCTTATAAACGAAGAGATCACCGAAATAAATTTTAAACCTTATGATTATTTATCTCTTTTTCCCATAGACACAAGGGTCTCAAAAAAAGCTCAGGAGATATTAAGTGAATTGAGTGGATTTGCTTCTCCTGAAATCTTGGGAATTACAAAGGATCTTGACCCGCTCTATTTAAAGATTAAATTGATAAATCTATGCGAAGAACAGGGATTTACCAAGGAAGACAAACTGGCCCCATTAAAGTTAAATGCCGGAATGTGGTACAGTAGTCGGCAAGAAAAAAATAGAGAAATTTCATAATTGTGTAATCAGGGAAGTGGATTTTTGAAGCCCCACGTGATCAGCGTTTCTGAGCATATATCGGTAATTATCAAGTTATCGTAATAATTACTATTTCTCCTCATGGCCCTTGAAAGGGAATTTACACGGAATAGGACAAAGTTTCCACTGCCTATCTACGAATATATCCATTTATTGAACAGTCAACTTATGGTTAAAAATCTAGAAAAATTCCAAGATGTTTTGCATCTCTTTCTAGTTAATGATGAATATAATGGCAGGAGTTCATTGGAAGCATATTAGTGGAGGAAACCTAATTTCGATGTCATGGAATACTTATAATGTAATGGAGGAACGAGATAGATCGCTCAGGAAGCCAAATGCAGCCTAAATTGAAAAAATGTACAATATTCTTGTGAGATCACTAAAACGATACTTAATCTTAAACAAAGATTCATCATCGAAAAACTAATTGGTAATTGATAGGGATGTCATGAGCGATTATGTGAGTAACGACGCGTACTTTTGCAAAGTTACCGAAATTGGGTCAGAAATTGCAGGACGGATAGTTGGGAGCGATAATAGTAAAGTTCCATATGAGTATGAATGCACGTTCGGGGAATTTTATCTTGAGGAAATAGTGGTAGATATCCCTTACAGAAAGAAAGGTATAAGCAGTTATTTATTAAGAAGCACCACTTTAGGCAATTTGAAAACAATCGTGGTTGACACACCGCGTATAAACAAACAGGCAATAGCATTCTATAATCATAATGGATTTGTTTTATTACACGTAACCTCTGAAGAATTTTCTAGGAAATGGGTCAGAATGTTCAGGAATGTTTCGAGTGGCCCATATGATTCTACAAATCGTCGTAGGTGTTCTTTCGGTTTCCCACTTCAACCACAAGGATCACAAGTTTCTCCCTTTCTATACTCATGATTACCCTGTACTTTCCAGTTCTCACACTATAAAGTGGGATTCCCTTGAGACGTTTAACGTAATGAAACGGATTCTTGCTGACAAGCTTCATCTTTTCCAAGATTCTGTCGGCGTCAACACTTTCCATTTTCTCCAAGAACCGGGCAGTTGTTTCTGTCCATTTTACATCGTAATCAGGCAATTTTTAGCCTCTTTTTCACTTCATCGGTTGTATATGCCCTACCCTCTTTAATGTCCTTCAGGGACTTTTCTATCATCTCAATTGTGTCTTTAGAAAGAGGTTCTTCGTCCTCTGCTAGTTCTGAAAGTCTTCTTATGACTGAATCGTATGACTCGTTTGGGTAGAGTTTCAAAGCATTGAGCCTTTCCTTAAGGTCCTTTTTAATCTGGATAGTTGTGTCCATAATGATGTAACCATACGTATATAGTTAAAGTTTACTATAAGTAGTTATAACAAGATGTTACATCTTATGGGTACTATCCATTTAATCATTGCTCTTTGGAAGGATTAATACTTATAATGCCTACTTGTATATATTAATATTTAGATATATTTAACATGACGATCATTGCGGCTTCCACCGTAATGTATTAATACCCATAATTGTTTTTGCTAGAGATTGCAACATCAGGCATCGTAGACTCCACAGGATGCGCATAATACACCGCAGTGTTTTGAAATTACGAACAAAATGTTGCAAGCAGGTACCTAGAGGGAAAGAACCGTAATATGCCCATCAACGTATTTAAAAATAGAAACTTCCGATTACTATGGTTCGGAACCATCGTATCTGCAAGTGGCTACTCTGTTGGAAACGTAGTTATAGAATGAATAATCTACGCAAGCACGCATATCGTATCGTTCCTAACAATGCTGGGTATTGTAGAGTTTGCCTCACTGCTCACTATTGGAGTTTTTGCGGGTACCCTGGTGTACCGACACGACAGAAGAAAACTTATGATATTATCTTACATAGTTCGCGTTTGCGCAATGAGTGTTCTCGCCGTCATAGTCATCATCATGGGATTTGACTCTTTTGCCAATTTGGAGCAGTTGTTATTATTTCAATTTTCGGAACATTTTTTGATCCTGCTTCATCGGCTTTGCTACCTTCTTTTGTGAAAAAAGAGAATTTGACAGATGGCAATGGTTTCCTGCAGGCGGGGGAAACAATGGGGAGAACTATCGGAAGCCCTTTGAAGGTATCCTGATAGTGCTGACCGGAATTGCTTCAGGTTTTATTTACAATTCAATAACATTTTCCATTTCTGCCATTGCAACATGGCAGGGGTTTGATCTTATGAAAGTGGTATCCTGTGCAGATCCCTTCTTCACTTTTTGCCCTTAAGTTCAAGATTTCTCTGCAATTCATTCCATATTATACGATCCCTGCCTGTCTTCGGCAATCTATCCCTGAAGTACCATATGGTCTTTGCATCCGGAAGAAGATCAGGATAGTCCAGGAAATTCATGAAGGATATGCGGTCATGGATCTCCTTCCCGGCCTGTTTATCCTCAAGATTGTACAGTGACTGGAGATTAGAGTACCTTCACCATTGTTATGACAGGAATACTGGGCCTTCCTCCCTCATCTGTATCATTGTGATAGAGATCCTTCAGGAGCGGAGGAAAGGCGTTCCAGTCGATTGCATCCCTGGCAAATGCAGGTGTATCATTGACAGAATACTGCCTGTATTTCTCTTTAAGAGCAGTGTCGAAGAGATCACTCATACGGTAACATGGCTGATTCATGAATAAATGTTGTTGTTATCTGATCTATTCAGGAAGGGGAGTTTTTAGAAACTCTCAGCAATTTGATGCTATTCTTTCCTATTTACTCTTTCGCATAGATACCCGCTTTCATTTTGGCTCTTTACAGACACAACTGGGATGGAGAGCCCTTCCAAATTAATGTTAGCGATATCGATAGTGGAGGGGTTCTGTAGTGCACTCCATTTTCCACTCCTAAAGACTCTTAAGTCTCCCATTACCTCAACCTTGATACCTTTCACTTTAAACGTACCAAAATAAGAATCATATTTCTCGTTGCTGGAATGAGAAATAGGTACCACATTGTATTTTTTAAGGGACTCCTGTATCCTTATTGCACCTTCATGGTCAGTGAGTATGTCGATATCGTGCGGTGTTACGTCAATTCCCTGAAGGGCCAAAGAAGTGCTCCCATCAATTGCCCATTTAATGTTAGACGGGATGTTTTTGCTTATTATCTTAATAACCTCAACAAAAGCTGGATTTAACATTTCTTAATCTATAAAACGCATCTAATAACGTTTCTTAAACATTACTTGTTCAACCGTTTCCTGATTTTGGGTTCCGTGCTTTCCATGTTCTTTCCCTTCTCCTGTTCTATCCCGTCCCGGTCTGAGCGCCATTTCTTTATCAGTTCGTCAATTCCAAAGTATTTAGAATAACTCATTTTTCCTATCGTGTTTCCAATATTTAAGCCTCGCTTGACGTATTTCTGAAACGTAAAATATAGAAATTAGGGAAATAGCCTAATAGTATATATATCTGAAATGACATACAGTATTGTATGACAAAACTTGTAAGTATACGTGTGGATGAACAAACATTGGCGGAAGCTAAGAGATTGAAGATAAATTACTCGCAGGTAATGCGGGAATCATTGAAGAATGAGATCGAGAGAAGAAACAATAAAGAATTCTTAGAAAGTCTTTCTAACATACACAGAATGCTAAAGAACGTTGATCGTAACCAGATTCTTGCTGATTTAAGAGAAGACCGGGACCAAAGGTGATAGGGTGGTTTCGAGTTATGTTTTGGATTCAAGTTCACTCTTTACCTTATTCTTCCTGGATTCGGAAGAAAATGTGTATAAAATTCTAAAAGAATCCTCTGTGTTGGACCTGACTGGTTACGAGATTGGTAGCATACTAACAAAAGGAAATGATGGTCATATATGTGGACTTGAAAGAGAGATCATACTGGATTTGACAAAAGAAATCCAGAAAGTAATTGCCAATATCAGAGTGATCAGACTCAAGACTTTGGATATCGCAGAGATAATGAAACTTTCACTCTCAACTGGACTCACTTTTTATGATGCATCGTATGTTTTCTACTGCAAATTTTATCGGATGGCTTTGTTGACCGACGATAAGAAAATGTATCAGGAAGCCATGAAGCTAGGTTTGGAGGTCAGAAAAGTAGAAGAGGTCTTCAATTGAAGACCTACGCATTAATAGAGTCAGAGAAAACCCGCCTTGAAAATACAATGCTTTGCACGTTCTCGGTATCCACTTAATTAAATAATATAATCTCCTACCTATCCGCCAGAAGCAATATCTAATTATATCCGCAAATGGGGCTGACCGGATTCGAACCGGTGACCTCCCGGTTATCAGCCGGGTGCTCCAACCATGCTAAGCTACAGCCCCAATATCAAGTGCATTTTTCATAGAGTAATAAAAGTTTCGAAACATTGCAACCATATGGTTACGGCAGTTCGGACATATGAACGCCTGTGCATATAAAAAGAGATAATTTAGTATATATTGAGAAAATATAACCTCAGTGTCTTTAAGGCCAGATTATGTAAAGGTCAAACTTCCAGGTGGAGAGAATTTCACCCAGATAAATCATCTGTTGAGAGAATCATCCTTACACACAGTTTGCGAGGAGGCAAGATGCCCAAATCTTTCTGAGTGCTGGGATTCAGGTACTGCAACATTTATGATTCTAGGAAAAAATTGTTCAAGAGGCTGCAGATTCTGTTCAGTTACGCATGGAGGGATGGAGCCCCTTGATCCTGAAGAGCCCAGAAAAGTGAAAGAGTCTGTAAGGATGATGGGCTTAAAATACGCAGTTATAACGTCAGTTGATCGGGATGATCTCGTGGATCAGGGTGCCAGGCACTATGCTGAAACAATAAGGGAGATAAAGTCCATCAAGGTCATCGTTGAGGCACTTATACCCGATTTTCAGGGAAGAAAAGATCTATTGGATATTATTCTCGAATCCCGTCCAGACGTTCTAGCACACAACGTTGAAACTGTCAGGAGATTATCTCCAAAAATAAGGGATGCGAGGGCCGGATATGATCAGTCTCTTGAAGTACTTCGTCACGCAAAAGAGAAATTCCCAAATCTAACAACAAAATCATCCATAATGTTGGGACATGGTGAACTGGATGAGGAAGTTATTGAGACTATGGATGATTTAAGGAAAGTGAATGTAGATATATTGACTATCGGGCAGTATCTGAGGCCATCCAAAAAGCAGATTGAAGTTTTTGAATATTCCTCAATGGAAAGATTCAAAAATCTGGAAAGAGAGGCTTACAAGAGAGGATTCAGGTTTGTGGCCTCCGGTCCTCTGGTTAGAACCTCATATAGGGCATTTGAGGGATGGGCCATGAAAAATATTACGCTAAATGAGAGGTGAGTAGGTTATGGATGAAAAAGAGATGTTTGTAAATGCATACAAAACTATGGTTCTGGCCAGAACACTGGACAGGAAGATTGTGACAGCTCAGAGACAGGGAAGAGTGGGTTTCTACACACCCACCATGGGGCAGGAAGCCCTTCAGGTAGGAATGTCCATGGCATTGGACAAAGACGACCTGATATATGAGTATTACAGGGACGTTCCATTTATGCTCCACAGGGGGGTTCCCATCGAAACTCTGATAGATCAGATAATGGGAAACAGTATGGATAACGAAAAGGGAAGACAGATGCCGTCCCATTATAGCGCAAAGGAATACAATTTCATGTCGGTTCAAAGCCCAGTTGCAACAAATCTTCCACTGGCAGTGGGAGCCGCTTATGCGATAAAGTATAGAAAAAAGAAGAATATTGTAGTCACCACCTTTGGAGATGGCTCCACATCTACACCGGATTTTCACGCCGCCATGAATCTGGCTGCTGTGTTCGATTTACCCGTAATATTTCTGTGTGAAAACAATAAATGGGCAATATCTCTTCCTGTTGAAAAGCAGACCAAGGTTGAGATATGGAAAAAGGCTGAGGCCTATGGCATGAAAGGGGTCAAGGTAGACGGAAACGATCTTTTTGCAATGTATGAAGTGGCAAAGGCCGAGGTCGAGAAGACAAGAAACTCAGGGGAACCCGTGCTTATTGAAGCCGTAAGTTACAGAATGGGGCCGCATTCAACATCTGATGATCCATCAAAATACAGGACAGACACAATAAAGGAAGGTTCCGAAGGAGATCCTATTGTGATAGCAGAAAAGAAGTTGAAAGAGAAAGGATACCTGAATGACGAAGAAATAGAAAAAATAAAGAACGATGCAAAGGAGCTTGTGGACAGGAAATTTGAGGAGAGAGAAAAAGTGTCTCCACCATCCCCAGAAACAATGTTCCAGGACGTATATGAAAAACCAACATGGATTATAGAAGAGGAAAAGGGTGAGATTCTATGAGTTCAAAGCAGCTTAATATGGTTCAGGCCATAAATTCAACACTCGATTCATTTATGGCAAAGGATGATTCAGTGATTCTCCTTGGGGAGGATATAGGAAAGGATGGAGGTGTCTTCAGAGTAACTGAAGGACTTCAGGCAAAATACGGAACAGAAAGGGTCATAGACACACCCCTTGTGGAACTTGGCATAGTGGGAATGGCCATAGGAATGGCAGTAAGTGGATTAAGACCGGTACCGGAAATCCAGTTTCAAGATTTCATATTCACGGCTTTTGATCAGTTGGTTAATCAGGCAGCAAAGATGAGATATAGGAGTGGAGGAAGCTATACAGTACCAATGGTACTGAGAACTCCCTATGGAGGGGGTATTAAGGGAGGATTATACCATTCTCAAAGTGGAGAGGCATACTTTGCCCATACCGCAGGTTTGACGGTTATATCTCCATCCAATCCTTATGATGCCAAAGGTCTGTTATCTTCAAGCCTGAAATCTAACGATCCTATAATATTTCTAGAACCAAAGAGGCTTTACAGAAGCATAAAGTCGGACGTACCAGACGAAGGTTATGAGATTCCAATAGGGAAAGCATCCCTGGTGCACGAAGGCGATGATATGACATTTGTAACATACGGTTCCGCGGTTCCATTGGTGGTAAATACCGTATCAAAGAATAATCTGAATGCGGACGTTATAGATCTCAGAACTATTATGCCATATGACGGAGAAACAATATTAAATTCTGTGAAGAAGACCGGGAAGGTTATAATAGTCCATGAAGCACCAAGGACTCTTGGCATGGGTGCTGAAATATCAGCGTTTATATCGGAAAGGGCAATTGATTATTTAATGGGTCCAATTCTTAGAGTAACCGGCCCTGATACGCCTTTCCCTTACAGACTCGAAGATTATTATATGCCAAACGAGACAAGAATTTTAAAGGCTGTTAAGAAATTACAGGAGTTCAGGTGATCGAAATGTTTAAATTTAAGTTACCCGATATTGGAGAAGGTGTCACGGAAGGAGAAATAATAAAATGGCTCATCAAAGAGGGTGACACAATTAAAAAAGATCAGGAGATGGTCGAAATAATGACCGATAAGGTCAACATAAGCATACCATCCCCGGTTGAAGGAAAAGTTACGAAGATACTCTTTCAAGAAGGCAATGTAGTACAGGTAGGAAAGGAAATAATTGAGATAGATGATGGGCAGGAGCATCCAGAGTCTGGTTCTTCGGTGTCAAAATCTGAGGAAACTCCGGTAACTCCGAACGCTTCAGAGCCTGTCCGGGAAATAGCTAAATCTGGAGATGATAAAAAAATGACAGAAAGTGGAGAAGAGAGGAGGGTACTTGCCTCACCAACAATAAGAAGAATAGCAAAGGAAAGAGGAATCGATCTTGATTTGGTGAAACCAACGGGGCCAAATGGTAGAGTTACCATTGAAGATCTTGACAGGACTGAGAGAGAACTTAAGGAAGCAGAAGAGTTAAAGAAATCTGGTGTTGCTGCCACGAAGGCGATAGGGCAACAGAAGGCGGTAGATGAAAAGCCAAAGGAATCAACCCAGCCAGAAATTACGCAACAGGTTCACGCAACACAGGGAGTCAAAACAGAATCTAAGCCAGAAGAGGTTGCCAGCGTTACAGCACCAAAGGAAAATGCAGAGAAGATAAAGACTGCGGACGGTGACCAGGTATTTGAACCCAGAGGATTGAGGAGAATTATATTCGAAAAAATGACAAAATCCAAGCAACTAATGCCTCACTTTATGGTTGCTGAGACCGTTGATATAACTCAGATAGTATCCAAGATGAATGAACTTAGGGACAAGGGTTCTAAGGTAACACTTACGCCTTTCTTCGTTAAGGCAGTCGCAGTGGCATTAACTGACTTTCCAAAGTTTAATTCACATTATGATGAAGTCGGAAAGAAGTATATACTTAAAAAGAACATAAATATTGGAGTGGCCATAGACACTCCAGATGGGTTAACTGTTGCAGTAATCAAGAATGCGATTGATAAATCTATAGCACAAATATCAGATGAGATTTCGGAACTGGCTAAGAAGGCAAGGGAGAACAAGCTTACTTTGCAGGACGTACAGGACTCAACATTTACACTTACCAATGTTGGAACTATTGGTGGAATCTTATCCACACCAATAATAAACTATCCTGAGGTTGCAATACTGGCTGTTCACAGAATGTTGAGTGAATCAGATGGGGTAAATTCAAAAAACATAATGTATATATCCCTGTCATGTGATCACAGACTGATAGATGGGGCTGATGCAGCCAGATTCATAATTAAAGTGAAGGGATATCTTCAAGACCCCATTTCATTCCTCATAAGGTGAGAAAAAAGTGAAATACGATGCTATCGTGATAGGTGGAGGGCCAGGCGGATATGCCTCAGCAATAAGATTAGGCCAAAGAGGAAAAAGTGTGCTTCTTGTAGAGAAGAACAAAATTGGAGGGGAATGCCTTAATTATGGCTGTATTCCTTCAAAGGCACTTATTGAGATGGCAAACGATCTCGGGTATCTGAAGACGCTTCCAGGAGTAAGGATTAGTTATAATATAGATATGTCACAGTGGCAAAACTGGAAATGGACAATGATCAACCGGTTGGTTTCCGGTATTGAGACTTTATGCAGAGTTTACGGTGTAAGGATTATTTCCGGAGAGGCGTTTATAGAAGATAAACAACATGTAAGAGTCGGTTCAGAGGTCCATCAATGTGACAATCTTGTGATAGCAACAGGGTCATCTCCAGTACAGATTCCTGTTTTTAAGGATGTTTTGTATAACAGAGAAATACTGGATCTTAAAACCATACCCAAGGATCTTATAATCATAGGAGGAGGTTATATTGGCGTAGAACTCGGAACTGCATTTGCAAAACTTGGATCGCAGGTAACATTGATTGAAATGCTCCCCAACATTCTTTCCGGCATAGATCCTGAACTGGTTAAGCCAGTTGAGAGAAAGATGAAGGAACTTGGGATAAGGGTGATGTTATCAGCCAAGGTTGCCTCAGTTGAGAAGAGGGACAGGTACTATGTGAGAATGGAATCCGGAGCTAATCTTTCCGCTGACGCTGTTCTTGTTACGGTAGGCAGAAAACCGAATACAGAGGGCTTTGGTCTTGAAAATCTCAAGCTTGAGATGGACGGGCAATTCATTAAGACAAACGATAGAAAGATGACAAGTGAAACTGGAGTTTATGCAGTTGGGGATGTGTCGGGAGGTCCAATGCTTGCCCATAAAGCCTTTTATGAGGGTGAAGTTGTGGCTGAGAACATAGCAGGAAAGAAGGCAACCATAGATTACTATGCAATGCCAATAGTTGTATTTTCAGATCCAGAAATAGCATATACAGGAGAAAAGGGAGAAAAGTCAACTAGGTATCCACTAGCGGCAAATGGAAGAAGCCAGGGCCTGAATAGCTCCCAGGGGTTCTATTCCATTTATTATAATGCCGACGGAACAGTAACGGGTGCCGGTATTGCCGCTCCACATGCCTCAGAAATGATATCAGAACTTTCTCTGGCAGTTGAATCAGGATTAAATGTTCAGGATATTGGAGCAACAATACATCCCCATCCAACTATCTCAGAAGGAATAGAGGAATCAGCCCAGATAGCCTATGACAAGCCACTTCACTTCAAGCCAATTACTTGATCTGGGTGAAGTTCCCTTTGAAAGAACCCTGAATATTCAAAAACAGATACATTCATTAAGGGCCAGGGATCTGATACCGGATACATATATTCTCGTTGAACACGTTCCTGGTGTTTACACAATTGGAAGGAACTCTAAGAGGGAAAATTTTCCTGGAATAGAACCAATTGAGATTGAAAGGGGTGGCGATGTTACTTACCACGGTCCTGGCCAGCTTGTAATGTACCCAATCGTACGGGTTTTTTATTCATACAACAGCATGGATATCCCATTATTTGTAAAAAGAATGGAAAACATAGTTGTTCGCGCCTTGGAAAACATGAAATTTAAGGCTCACTTTGGGGAGGAACCCGGAATATGGGTATATAATTCTCCAGATGGGGACAGGAAAGTATGTTCAGTGGGGATGAAGATCAGGGATGGTGTTTCATTTCACGGCATATCCATAAACTATTCCAGTGAATGCCTGGATGGCTTCAGGAAGATCCATCCATGCGGGCTTGACCCGAAAATAATGGGGTATCTTGGAAAATCCAGAAAAGAATTGAGGGAAAATCTAATTAAAAGTATTGAAGAGGAAGATCCACATCTGTCAGAAATATCCCTGGATAAAATATTAGGAAAATTAAATTAATCCAGATCTGTGCTTCTGTTAAGGACGGAACCTCCTATCAGTCCTCCAAGTCCAGGAATCAAAACTCCTTCAACAATAAGTCCTATGAGCGTGCCAATAGTTTTCGTTCCAGTAATTGCATTTCTTGTATACGTATATGTTTTAACAATGGAGCTGACAATATAGAAATTTCCTGTGTATGATGTTATGGTTGAGATTGTGGCAGGTAAAACATAATACGAAATCTCAATCAGGGCAATTGTAAGAATCAAACCGCCTATTAGACCTGCTGCAAAACCCTGTAGTTTTCCCTTAGCTACCATGCCTCCTAAAAAGCCAGATATTAACCACCCAATCCCGAAATAGGGACCCATGATAATAAGTGAAATGAAGGTTGCAAATATTCCAATTCCTATGCTTCCATTGTCTTTTCGATCAGAGAATAATCTTCTTGCCATATAAGATCAATCAAACGTCAATATATTAATCTTTTTTGATTTGGGAAGGAGTAACATATTATATAGTAGAGTTAAATAAAATAATACTAATTAACCAATGCGTCATTTTGAAATATGATTCCAAGGGTTCTAACAGTGGCTGGTTCAGATTCAGGTGGTGGTGCCGGCATTCAGGCGGACATTAAAACAATAACCTCACTGAAAGCCTTTGCGACTTCTGTTATAGTTGCCCTTACTGCACAGAACAGCAGGGAGGTACTTGATATCGCTCCCATGGAATTATCTTTCATCAAAAAACAGATGGATGCGGTTCTTTCAGATATAGGGACAGACAGCGCGAAGACCGGAATGTTATATTCTTCAGAAATAATAGATGTGGTCTCGGAAAAGTTTCGTGAATATGGTGTAATGCATATTGTTGTCGATCCAGTAATGATATCAAAATCCGGTGCGGTCCTTTTAAAGAGGGAGGCCATTAAGTCCCTAATGGAAGATCTGATTCCAATTTCAGAATTGGTCACACCAAATATTCCCGAGGCACAAAAAATCTCAGGAATTCCCATACAAAATATGGACCAGATGATCGAGGCTGCAGAAAAGATACATGAAATTACAGGGGCAAATGTGCTCGTCAAAGGAGGCCATTCCAGCGATTCAAAATCCACTGATATTCTTTATGTTGATTCAAAAATTATCAAAATTGAAGGGATCAGAATAAATACAAAGAATACCCACGGAACGGGTGACACATATTCATCAGCAATTGCTACGAATCTGGCGTTCGGCCTGGATCTGGCAGATTCGGTCAGGAAAGCAAAGGATTATCTTCAGGGTGCTATTGAGAATTCATTCCCTATGGGAAGCGGATACGGTTCATTGTGCCACTTTTGGAATATGGGGCAAAGGTCAGATGAAGGTATATAGCAAGTTTGATGAATCACTTCTTGGTGAGGCTGAAGGCTCACAATTGGAATCGGAACAAGTTAAGGATAGGGTCGTCAATCCACTCAGGATTGGAAGGATATTGATGGAGAGCCTTAGAAATCTGAGAAACGACAGGGACATGATCAATGTTTACAGCAATGAGACGGGAAAAACAATCCTATCATGCAGACAGGAGATAGATACTTCCATTCTCTTTCTGGAGATCAGCGGCATAGGGAATATATATGAAAAATATGGGGAAAGATCGGTAAGTTCCAGGTCTTTCACTATGGACAGGGTAGCATTTCTCGATGAAGGTATGCCTGTTTTTTCCATTGTAAATCAGATAGTGAGGAACCTTACTGATGGGAAATCCAACCTTATATGCCACAGTCCAGATGCCCCCCTGACAACCATGTATCTTGCGGAGAAAATAACCGATGCCTATGAAGAGTCAAACTCCATCTTCTTTCACATTGTAGAGGAATGGACAGGAATCAAGGAAAAGATTGATAAATTTTCTGAACAGGCATATATATGGGGTAGTGAGGAACACATAAATCAAACAGGAAAACTTATCAATGGAAGGCAAGTCTTCAGAATCACATCAAATTTTCCAGTAATAGTCAGAAATTACAGTAGCATATCTCAGGCACTGGATCAAATTATGCAAATGTCTTTCAATTCAATTTCGAACAGTGGTCTCAGGGCGCAGGTATACTTTGTGCAGGATCAGGACTTTATCTTCTTCAGGAATCAGCTCACTGAACTTCTGAAGAGAAAAGCAGAGAATTATTATGGACCTGAATCTTCGGTGAATTATTTCCCGTCAAAATCACATTCTGAAAATACACGGGGAAAGGTCGCCTCACTTCTCCATGAGGGCTGGGATTATATCAATGATCTACCTGATACAGTCCATGTTCTTGTGGATCAGTACGGGGAGATACCCGATCAGGTTCAGATGCTTGACGGCCCAGTGATTCAAATCATGCACTATTCCTCAATGATGGATTGCGCAAAACGTATCGAAAGAATGGACTTCGGTGACAGGATCAATGTATTTGGAGATTCCCTCAATGACCTGGAATTCCTTAGGGAGTTTTTTGGATCACAAAAGAAAGTAATCAATGGAAGATCAGTCAATGAAATAATGAGTGATTTTATTGTTTAGTTGCTCTTTTTCATTCTTTTAATGATCTCATCGGCAAATTCTGAACATTTTAGGGCCTTTATGTTGAGTATTCTTGCGAGATCCTGTGTAACCTTCTGATCCCTGTAACATTCGGTAACTGCTGAATCTAATATCTGGGCTGCTTCGTGCCATCCAAGATGATCAAGCATCATAACCCCGGAAAGTATCAGGGATGTCGGGTTTGCAATGTCCATCCCTGCATATTTTGGAGCGGTTCCATGCACTGCCTCAAATATGGCATAAATATCACCAATATTGGCACCCGGGGCTATACCGATGCCTCCAACTTGCGCTGCTAAGGCGTCAGAGAGGAAATCCCCTATTAAATTTGGAGTTGCAATAATATCATATTCAGCAGTTCTTGTGAGGACCTGCTGGAACATGTTGTCAGCAATCCTGTCCTTCATAACGATCTTTCCTGAGAATGCATCGGGATTCTGAGTGTACTCTTCTTCCCTTACTGTCTGCTCGCCAAATTCATTGCTCGCTACCTCATACCCCCAGTCCTTAAAAGCTCCTTCGGTGTATTTCATAATATTTCCTTTGTGGACAAGAGTTACACTTCTCCTCTTATTGGCAATTGCAAACTCTATGGCCTTCCTGACCAGTCTCTGGCTTTTGAATCTGCTAATAGGCTTAATTCCTATTCCGGTGTCATCTGTCAGCTCAAGATTAAACTGGGAATTTAGGAAATTTCTCACCTTTTTGGCCTCTTCCGAATCATATTTCCATTCAATCCCTGCATAGAGGTCTTCCGTATTCTCTCTGAATACAACCATGTTCATGTATTCTGGATGTGTTACAGGTGAGGGAACCCCTGGGAAATATTTAACAGGACGAACATTGGCATAAAGGTCAAAATGTTGCCTCAGGGTCACATTCAGGCTTCTGAACCCCTTTCCTATTGGCGTGGTCAGTGGCCCTTTGATTGAAATTACGCATTTAGCCAGTTGATCAAGACTCTGCTGGGGAAGGTGTTTACCTGTCTTTTCGTAGGCCTCTTCACCTGCCTGTATCTTTTCCCACTCAATGGACTTGGCTCCGCCGTATGCAAATTCAATTGCTCCATTTACGACCTTAATCATGGCACTAGTTATATCCGGTCCAATACCGTCGCCTTCAATGTATCCTATTGTGGGTTTCTCAGGAATTTTCAGTTTCCCACTCTCAACTGTAATATATGACATATTATCCATGATGCCTATTTCAATGAAAACCTTTAGTATAGTTTAATTTCTTATGTTGTATCTTTTTTACGAAATACGTTTCAATTACCAGGGATATTAACAGCCTTATGATTTAGCATATGTCCCCTTCATATGCTGTATCACAGCCAAAAATAGGATAAGATAGGATAGCCATTGAAATTTTTATCATTTCTTAGTTGTGGTAAAGTCAAAATCGTCTATTTTGTGTATGCCCTCCCTAATTATTTCATTCATTTCTTCTATGAATTCTGAT
>JAKADQ010000073.1 GCA_021820405.1 Thermoplasmata archaeon
TCCGAAATTAAAGAAATAAGCTCAAAATAACGGTTTTTGTAAATTTTTATTTTTTTTAATTTATTCACGTCGGTTTTTACTACCGCTTTTTTTCCTTATCGAACATTACAAGAGGTGCATCCTTGAAGTAAGCATGAAGGGTTAGAGCTGAAAGTGCAATTCCTGAACCACTCGCGATATTTATCCAGGATGGGAACCCATAATTTTTACAGATCCGTGAGTTTACATCTTCCTTTTGTCAGTGTATCATAGAGCGGGTAATTTAGCACTCTTCTGTAAATCGTTATGTGGGTGCACAATATTTTTATTATTGTGTTATTAGATTTATATGGTATTTTACTATTTACACAATACATTTTGATAGAATAATTTATTAATGTGGGTGCACTATATTCCATTATGGCATATTTTGCCTACAAGCGTTCAGGCAGGAACAGGTACCTTGTAATAAGGTGGAAGAAACGGATCAATGGAATACCAACGATAGTGAAGGAAGTGAGTGTGGGTACAGCGGATGACCTTGCAGAAACAATTGATCGTAACCTGTCCGGGATCAGAATTGCAGCCTACAGCGGAGGATCGACCCTGTGCGTTTTACGGATAGATCATATGATTGGCATGAAGGGCATTGTTGACAGCATTGTGGATCATCATGACAGGGGAATGTCGCCTGGCGATTATTTTCTCCTGTTCATAATGAACCGCCTGTCAGATCCTGCATCAAAGGACGGAATAGAGAGGTGGATGACCAGGGACTATGCATCCACCCTTTATGGAAAGAGAGGATCACAGGACTTCTGGAACCTCATGGATCGAATTACTGATGATCACATGAACCTGATCATGAAAGCGGTGAGTGAAAAAGTCCGGGCAATGGGCTATGATTTCTCAAGAATATTTGTGGATGCATCAAACATGTACACATTCATGAAGGAAAATGACATGGCAAGGAAAGGCCATAACAAGAGGCATCGTTATGATCTGAACCAGATCTCATATTACATCGCAGCAAATTGTGATTACATACCATTGTTCTGGAATTCATATGCCGGGAATATTCATGATTCCAGGACATTCCCGGAAATGATAGGACAGATACCTGAAGATGCGCTGATCATATTCGACAGGGGATACAATTCATCCGATAATGTGAATCTTCTTGGAAACAGGAGATATATTGGTGCACTTACGCTTTCAGATCACATGGATCTGGTTGACATGCCTGTCCACATGGATTCCTCCATGGAGACGGAGAGGAAAGTATACGGGAAGAACCACCGGATAATAGTGTACAGGAGCTCAAAACTCCAGGAGAGAAGGGTGAGATCCTTCATGAAAACATTCAGAAAGGCCTACATGAAGGTGAAAAGGATCATGGAAACAGGTGATTCCGATGCGGTGGATAAAGCGAGAATATACCTGGAATCCCAGAACCTGAACGAGACCATAATGATCCCGGATCTGACTGTCGATCATGTCAGGATGTCCAGAAGACTGAAGATGCTTGGAATGAATGCACTCTTCACCAGCATTTCCGATCTCAGGGCTGAAGAGATCATTGATCTGTACAGGAAAAGGAACAGGGTGGAACACTGCTTCCGCACCATAAACAATATGGACATGGCATTTCCCCTGTATCACAGAACTCCCCAGAAGATAAGGGTTCACATGTTCATGTCTCTGCTTGCCTATCTTTTCCTTTCATTGATATACAATGAGATACACAGGGCAAAGGAGATAGTATCCCTTCCATCAACTGTGGATATTATGAAAGACATAATGGTCGTCTATGCTGCCAATAAAAGGAAAGTGATCGGTAGACTGGACTTCAAGTCAGAAATAGGGAGGGAGGTGGGGAGTATCATGAAACTTGATCAGCTACTGGAAGGTTAGTGCACCCACAGTGATTGTTTGCCAAAACCGGCTGAAAATCATATTGGGCGTTATACAAAAATAAAATAGATGTAAAGTCACGAGATCTTTTCGAGCATTAGG
Source organism: Thermoplasmata archaeon (assembly GCA_021820405.1). Taxonomy (GTDB): domain Archaea; phylum Thermoplasmatota; class Thermoplasmata; order Thermoplasmatales; family Thermoplasmataceae; genus Cuniculiplasma. Next base: position 1,996 of record JAKADQ010000073.1, read on the forward strand.
TAAACCTCATAAAAATTATTGATGTCATAAATTGGAACAACCTCTATTTTAATGCCAAAATGCCTTGAAAGATCAACCAATTCATCTCCGGACTTTCTATCCTTGGTAGAAAGAAGAAACACCATCTCTACTTTTGTGTTTTTCTCTAAAATGATCTTTATCAATGGAATTGTTTCGTAATCAAAAAGCGAAATAGCGTATTTTCCGGTCATTTCTTATCAGAATGAATTAGTTATTAAAGTTTTCTTTCATTTGCACAAAAAGTGGAATTATTATGCAATTATTAATTATATTAATAAACACATACATTATAAACTTTAGGAGAATATGACAATATCGTACACAGCTGCGTTGTGGATAGGTATATTTATTGGAGCCGCAATCGGTGGTTTTGCCGAGTTATGGGGTATTTCAAATTCGGATATACTTCTCAGACTTTCCAAATGGGAAGATAGATTATTCATAAATTGCATAGCCATTGCAATAGGCGTAGGTGCTGTTGCGCTTTATGGCCTGGCAGCGCTAGGTGTTAGTTTCCATTTCGGTGTAAAGCCTATATATGTTATCGGCGTTGCGCTAGGAGCTGTTATTTTTGGCTCCGGCATAGCTTTGTCTGGTTATGTCCCAGGAACAGAGTGGATGGCATTGGGCGAAGGACGAAGAGAAGCGGTATATGCTGTAGCTGGCGGTCTTCTTGGTGCGGCAGCATGGACTATTCTGTATCAAACACCCGCTGGTCAGTGGCTTGTGAATACTGACAATTACGGCGAACTTTATCTTGGAGGCAAAGTAGGTACGAATTTATTTGATGGTTTTCTGATTTCTATAGCATGGCTTGCACTGATGTTAATGGTAGCTTATTTTCTTCCAAGATACAAAGGTGGCAAAAGCTGTGTTTACATTGGTACCCACTCGGACTATAAAATGCCACCTCCTGAACTAGCCATGCACAAAGAAGCAACTGAGACGTTAATAGAAGGTAGTTCAATGCCGATTGGTCCCAGGGATAAGCTCGCTCGCAATGCTAATGAGCATTGGGCCCCAAATAACGATCTTAAGTGGATGCTGACATTTGTGGGAGCTTTTATTGGACTAATCGTTGTACTTGAAATGTTCTTACATCAAATATTTGGCGAATCGACAACATATAGCTGGATGGTTGGATATCTATGGCTGCCTTCATACAACTACAGCAAACTTGTATTTGCCACTGTGGGGTGGGAACCATTCACCGATATAGGTACGCTTCTTGGAGCTTTTCTTGTCTCAATATTTGTTTCCAGAAGGTTTCAAGCTTTCAATTACTGGGTACCGAGAACATGGAAGAAAAGGTTCGGACCGAATGAGCTGAAGAGAGCCATAGGTGTTTTTTCAGGTTCTTTCCTTGTACTATTTGGGGCAAGAATGGCAGACGGTTGTGCCTCCGGTCACATTCTAAGTGGAGACCTTCAAATGGCGGCAAGCAGCATTGAATTTTTTGTTGTAGTAGCGATCAGTCTTCTGATAGTTGGCAGGATATTATATGGTAAATCAAAGGGGGTAAATTAAATGAATAACAACAACAGAGAAGAGAGAAAAAGTGAGAAGGGAGTTAAAGGGTTTATAATTGCAATGACAGCTTTGCTGGTTATAGTGGCAGCATTCACAGTAGGCTCTTATAATGGCTATGATCCCACTCCGTCTTCGGTTTCAGCAACGGCATTTGTTTTAATAGTGATGCTTCTACTCACCACAGTTTGGTATAGAACAAAGTACCCTGGATACTCAAACGATGGAACAGAGGAATGATACAAACTTTATTTGTAATTTGAAATATAGTAATGAAGTAATGGGATGAATATAAATGGCGAAAATTCTGGTAATGTTGGTTACGGGAAAGGAAAACATAAACACTGAAATGGTGGCATTCAGTTTTGCCTTCAATGCAGTGAAGAATGCCAAGTCAAACCTTGAATTTCTATTTCTGGGAAGGGGAGTGCAAGCTGCGAATAAAAACCAAAAAAGTTCCCCGCAGTTTTTAGAACAGATCAATATTCTCAGATCCGAAGGAATACCTTTGAAGATTTGCAAGGTGAGCATGGCAGGAGAAGGGCTTACAGAAAATGATATATTTTCTGGATTGGAATCAGTTTATGGTGGAGTCGAAGTTGATTCCAGGATTCAGGAAGGATATTCCGTAATAACATTCTAGGTCAGATCTTTACGCTAACTGAAATACAAATCATTCTGTCAATAATTTCCGGCATATTAGTTGGTTTTTCATTAGGACTGATTGGCGGAGGAGGTTCAATACTCGCTATACCGTTATTGATCTATTTTGTCGGGTTCGATCATCCACATATAGTCATTGGAACGACTGCGCTTGCAGTTGGTATAAACGCTTACCTGAATCTAATTCCACACACGCTGAAGAAACACGTCAACTATAAGATTGGTATTGAATTTACTTTGCCCGGAATCGTCGGTGTTCTGGCAGGTTCTGAACTGGGGCTTCTTACCCCCGGAAACGATCTTTTATTCTTCTTCAGTTTTTTAATGATAGGTATAGCTATTTACATGTTAAACCGAAAGTGCATTGATATATCGCAGGTTGAGAGAAAGATATCTGAATCATCAAGGTCATTGGCAATATTGATCGTGGCCGGCCTAACCGTAGGCTTCGCTTCGGGTTATTTTGGTATAGGTGGGGGATTTCTCATAGTTCCAGGACTGCTATTCGGAGGCGGGCTGAATATATTGCAAGCTGTGGGAACATCTCTCATGGCTGTTGGAACTTTCGGCGTTATAACGGCTGCCAGATACGCCATAAGTGGTGATTTGAACTTAATAATTTCAGCACTTTTCATAGTAGGAGGGATATTTGGCGGGTGGTTTGGTGCAAGACTTGCTGGCAAAGTACCGAAAAGAAGACTAACTCAGATATTTGCAATAATCGTCATTATAGTTGCGCTGTACATCATGTATCAGAACTATACTGTGATTCTACACCTTTGATGGTCGTGGTCTACTGCCTTTAATATATTCGTTCTAAAGCGATTTTATGCGTTCTTGTATATATAAACTAGCTGCGTCCTGCTGTTAGACAGAAACAGGTAAAAGCGTGATTGACAATTGGCTACTTCAATAAGATGGATCTAGCATAGGCCACTTCTAATATTGTTCCAAACGACATCTTTGTTATAACCGAAATAGAAGAAAGGAAGAACTTCAAATTAATGTGAAAAATTTTAAAGTTCTGGCATGTAGCTATGAATCGCCTTGTTGCACCACAATTCAATAACTTTCATAAACTATCTCTTACGTCGGTACTTTTGATTCGATGTAACCATTTTCACATGGTAAGTGTCTATATGTTTTTGAGGATGCCAGAGAGAGTATTGAGATCACTATTTCCCGATTTTAAACAGTGCCTTGATCGACTGTATCCAGGATGATTCGTCTATAGAAGAGAGCTAGTAATGGATGGCACCAAAAGGGCCTTAAATGTATTCTTGCATCTAACAACGAATTTAACCTTGTATTCAACAACGATCTCTTTTTCAACACTTAGCGGCATTGCTCTATTTTTTAAGATGGTTTTTTCTATCTCTATTTGGAAAATTCAATTTTCCTACGTACTCCATTATCCAGCTCACTAATTTTTCATAGGACTGCAAACCTTTCTCTGCAATTTTTACCAGCCCATCTTCATTTACAACTA
>JAKADQ010000010.1 GCA_021820405.1 Thermoplasmata archaeon
CTGCATGTTGTGGAAGATGCAAATGGAAGTATGAGCGAACTGGAAAGGACAAGAAAGCAGAAAGACATCCTTGATGCACTTGAAAAGGTATCGTGGTGGTAAAAGCAGGGAGATCAGGTTATTTAACTGAGAAAGTTTTATTATCAAAATGTAGGGAAATTCACTCAGGTTAAATCAGTGGTACCTATTTCCCTGTTCTCCTTTGAAAGTTCCTCCAGCGATTTCCCCTTTGCCTCAGTAATTGCAATCTGTATAAGAATAATTGAAACAAAGGCAATGGCTGCATAAATGAAGAAAACCTTTCCGAGACCTATTGATGATAAGAACTGAGGAAAAGATGCTATTGCAAGTCCATAGATCATTCTATCTATAAAAACGTTCAGCCCCTGTGCAGTTGCTCTGACCTTTGTGGGAATTAATTCTGGAACGACCATGGTACCACCTATTACTGTCGCTGGCCCTACTGATGAAGAGAAATAGTTAAACATGTAGAATGTGAAGCCCAATAGAGCCCCTGTCCCGACAAGATTGGATGCGGCACCAGTATTCATCCCTATACCTAATAATTTTGGGTCCAGAAGAAGTATGGAGTACAGTAAGAGTGCCACCGAAACTCCGATGTATCCGTATGTCACAAGAGTTTTCCGCCCTAATTTGTCCAGAAGATACACAGAGAGTAATGTGCCGGGTAATCCAGCCAGGAATACCGCGGCATAGGTGAATGCCACAGGAGTTAGCCCAAGATTCTGGGCGATTGTAATAGGGCCGTAGAAAGTAAAAGTACTGGAATAAGCATCATACAGTACCCATAAGGAGGATCCCGCGATTACAACGGGAAGGGCTTCACCTAATCTTTTCCAGTAATGCACCTTATCCTTTTCCATAGTTCTGGCATTATCAGGCACTATTTCCTCATATGCCCTATGCTTCGCGAGCCCCCTCACTCTTGCAGAAAAACGATATGTCTCCGGTATTTTCCTGCGGTAGTAAATTACAAAGAGCGATGGAACCGCACCAAAGCCTAAAACGAAACGCCACGCAGTGCTCGCAGGTAGAAAATAAGAACTGATTTGGTCAACCATTGCAGAAAGGACAGCTCCGAAGAGGTACATTACAGAGAAGGAGATTGCCATCAATTTTCCCCGATTGGTCCGACTGGAGTTCTCGGCCATTATAACGGGCGACATGACCAGATCACCACCTATTCCAAAACCCATAAGAAGCCTTGCCATCAATAGCCAGATGAAACCGGTGACGAAGAATTGTGCTATTGAGCCTATAAAAATCAGCAAAAGATCGATTCCGTACGCAGGCTTTCGGCCAACTTTATCTGCAGTAATTCCAAAGAGAAGTCCACCTGCTGCTGCTCCAAAATATGTAGAACCAGTGATAAACGACAATTGAGAGCTACTCAGATTCAAAAAATTCAGTATGGAAAAGTATACGAGAGATATGGCATAAAGATTATAGGAATCTGAGAAAACCCCAATTCCCGAAACAATTACGCTCCTGATCTGAAAGTGAATTAGTTTTGCGGACCCAGATAGAGTCTCCATGCTCAGAGATTTCATTCTCGGTATAAAATATTTGGGTAGTTACTTAAAGATTGGTAGAACATGGAAATTTAATCAAATTACTTGAAGTTTGATCAATCTATTTATATGAAAAACCTCATTCTTTCCTGTTACTCAGATCTAAGGGCGCAAAAATTTGAAGTATGTCATGTGATTCGGAACTAAATATCTTTTACCGTACCTAATTTCACTATCTCGTTAAGATCTTTAACACTATCCACAAAGTTGCTATGTTTATTTCTCGATACTTCTTGCCAGTGTCTTTCAATTCCGGCATAAAAATTGCTGATTAGATTCTTTTCCACGATATAATAACAGATTACTTCAGAATGATTTACCTCGAGCATAAAGAAGGTTGCACCGTAATATTGTTCTATGACATCTCTGTAGAAATCTTTCATGAAATTTGATTTTACATAAACCTCAAATAAATTTGTTTTCTTGTTTATAAGTTTATAATCAAAATCTCCCAACATCTCAGCCTCATTCCCTCGAAAGAGTAGAACAACACCGTTTTCATTCCCAAAGTACTTTGGAAGAAAAAATCCCGCGTTTTGAAAAACACCCATGTTTTGTTCCACTCTTTCCTCTGTTGTGATCTGCCATTTTGTACATACAACCTGCATGTTTGAACTTTTGTCTTCATTTTCCAGATACATGGTGAACAGAAATGTGGATTCTTCACTTTGTTTACCATAATAGACTGGTGTTATTGTAAAACTATTCATCGTCCTTCTAATATCAAGTATTTTTCTGGACACCTCAAAATTTACCGATTCGTCAAATTCAATCTGCAGGTACATGTTTCCTTCAAGAATTAAGACTGCAGGACTGATTCGTGCGCCCCCAATATTATTGATTCCATCAATAAAGTCCTGAAATGATTCTGGCAGAATGATCTGAACAATTGAATTATTCTTAAAACTTACGAAATCTTTATCCCACATCTCAAGAGTATTATTGAAATGCACCATCTCTGCCTCAGACATGGTATATCCAATATCCTTATAGAGCGTATAAATGCCGTTTTCCCGTATCAACAGCATAAAAATATTATCGAACCCATAATGAACTTCAGAGAGATATACGCCTCTTGGAAACAGGTCGTCGATTCGTATTATTGTGCATTTGTTTAGAACCTGATTGCTCCATAACACAACAGAGTAATATTCTGTTAGAATATATAATTTTTTACAAATTCATTTGATTGTCCCTTACTCCCACTAAATAGGGTGTATAATTATGAACCGTTTTAACTTCATCCTATTGTATTTCCTTCTGTCTTCGGCGCCATGAGAAATGTGATGAGAAAACCATGCATTTTAAAAACACCAAAAAACATAAGCCCCCAGGAAAGATTGATTGAGTTGAGGATTACCTGCGATTATAGGGCACAAAGTATGGCACCGATTCTGGAATTGACGATAGCAATTCCCATCCAGGTGGCCTTGATGTCCGTTGGAAACGCCTCTGAATGATATAGATAGGTGATATTTGTGGGCCCTATATTGTGGAAGAAATGCACAATAGCAAAGATGCAAAAAGTAAAATAAAGCTTGAAGAAAAATGGGGTGAATAAAGAGGAGAATGCGGGAAGTGGGTGAGGATCAATGGAAATCCGAAGTATTCTAACTTTCTTCTTCCAATCCTTTCTATAAAGAAGAAGCATAGCAAAGTGCCTGCTATTAAAGGTATTTCCTTCAGGATTGTTACCAGAACGCTATAAACATTTGAAGCGGATGCACTTACAAATATGGATGGTGTATAATTCCAAATTCCGTGATTTCAGCAGTCACAATGTGATAATTATTTGAGGAGCGAGGAGCTAAAGTTTCACCTCTATTATCTTAATTCCATTCTCCCTCCCTGCCTTAATATATGACTCCTCAAAATCCTCTGCTCTGTCAACATAGTAATAGTCACAGTGAAAACTCTTTGCCAGAAGGTCAAAATCAGGATTCGTGAATTTAATATAATGTGGGATCATTCCGGCATCCTCCTGCTTTTTCTCTATGAGGCTATAGGTTCCATCGTTAAACACAATGACGGTAAATTTAGAATTAAGTCTTCTGGCTGTTTCAAGTTCCTGAACGTTCATAAGAAATCCACCGTCCCCACTGACTGCCACAATATCCATTTCACTTCTGACCAGACTTACACTTATAGAGGCGGGCAAAGATGCCCCCATGGAGGCATACCCGTTGTATATTATGGTTCTGTCGGGAAATTTTGGTTGATAATAACGGCTGACCCAAACTTTGTGAAGGCCTACATCTGAAATCAGCATAGTTTTATTGCTACTGTGCTTTGAAAGAATCCTCATTATTTCTTTTGGAATTGTTTCCTTGCCTTCCCCTCTCTTTTCTAAAAATTCTTTCCTTCGTCTTCGAATTTCATCGTGAACTAACGTATCAGTACGTTTTTCTACATATCTGGATAGAATGCTTAATGTTATGTCTATATTTCCTATCAGATCAAATTCTATTGGAAAATGCTCATCGGTTTCTCCATGCGTTATATCGATATTTACTATTTTTCTTGATGAATCTCTGTTCCAGGTAACAGGATCATATTCAACCATATCAAATCCAATGGCTATAACAAGATCAGATGCCAGTAACGGTCGCAATTTTTGCTCAAAGGGTTTTCCCCCCACAATAAAAAGATTCCTGGGGTTATCATAGGGCAATATGCCTTTTGCCATAAAAGTGCTTACAAATGGTATATTTGATCTCTCGACAAATTCCCTGACCCTCGACCAGGCTTCATTTCTTATTATCCCGTTGCCTCCTATTATTATTGGGCTTTTCGCTTTGTTGATCAATTCGGCTGCACGTCTGATTAAATCACCGTTAGCTTCATATATGGTCTGATCCGGTATGGGTATAATCCCCGGATCCCTGCATTCCATGGAAGCAACATCTTCCGGCAGCTGGATGTGGGAAGCACCCGGTTGGGGCCATGATGAAGTTGCAAATGCTTTTCTGATGATTTCCGGTATGCTTTCAGGCACAATTATTGACCTGTTATATTTAGTTATGCCAGAGAACAGAGCCACGGTATCCACGTTTTGATGAGATTCCTTGTGAAGTCTTTCCCTGGACGCCTGACCCGTAATTGCCACAAGGGGTACCCGGTCCAGATGAGCATTGGCAACACCCGTTATAAGATTTGTTGCACCAGGGCCAAGTGTTGAGAGGCATACGCCTGGCTTTCGGGTGACTCTACCATAGGCATCCGCCATAAATGACGCACCCTGCTCGTGCCTTGTTACAATAAATTCCATGTCGGTGTTTGATATTGAATCCAATAAATCAATTGTCTCCTCACCAGGAATCCCAAAAATATACCTGACATTTTCATTTTTAAGAGATTTTGCAAAAAGATCGCTTCCTTTCACTATTTCACTTCCTTCAATTTAGAACGGGCATGAATAAAGAGATTATGGTTCATTCTGGATCCATACCGTTCTTATATTGGTGAACTCGAGAATTCCATATTTTGATAATTCCCTGCCATAGCCACTTTTCTTGACACCACCAAATGGTAACCTGGCATCTGATGCTACTATTTTGTTTACGAAGACCATCCCGGACTTTATTTTGGGAATTAAATGCTCAGCGCTGGCTTCTGATCCCCATATAGATGCACCCAGCCCAAACTGAGTTTCATTGGCAATTCTAGCTGCGTCATCAAGGGTATTGAATGATTTAAGAATAGCTACAGGCCCAAAAATCTCTTCATTGTATTCTGAATCAGTAGTAACAATCGTTGGGGGGATTATATTTCCCCTCTCTTCCCCGTAGTGATGAATTTCACCAATAGACTTTAGCTGGCTGATCTGTGTTCTTACAGTTTCAGCCTGAGAACTGGACGAAAGTGGTCCAAGATAGGTTTTATCTTCCATCTGGTTCCCTATGTTTACTCTCTCGAATTCCGATTTTAGTGCATCAAAGAATTGCTCAGATATTTTTGAACTTACGATGAACCTTTTGGATGCAATACAGCTCTGACCATTATTCTGTAACCTTCCCTTTGTTGCCTCCTTAGCAGTTTTTTCAATGTTGCAATCGTCCAGCACAATAAAGGGGTCCGATCCTCCCAGTTCCAGAACGCTTTTTTTGATGTTTTTTCCAGCCTCTGCGGCTATTTGAGCGCCCGCGTTGGTTGATCCCGTAAAGGATACGCCGTCACAGTATTTTATTGCAGATAATGCTCTCGAACCACCTGCACGTATTATTCTGAACAGAGGAGTGTCGAAAATTGCCTCCATCTTCTGAGCAGTTCCCGTAACTATAGATGCATGTTTCAAGACAATTCCGTTTCCTGATAATAGGGCAGGTATGGCGGCTCTCATTGCCTGCCAAAGTGGAAAGTTCCAAGGCATTACCAGAAATATGGTTCCAAGAGGTTCAAATTTCACATAACTTTTGTCTGCCTCAGTCTCAATAACATCATCTGACAGAAACCTCTTCCCGTTATCAACAAAATACCTAGTCATGGAAACGCATTTATCAATTTCAGCTCTGCTCTGGGTTATTGGCTTTCCCATTTCAGAGGACATCAAACCGGCCAGTGATTCTCTTTCCCTGATTAAGGCCGGGATTAAAGATTCTTTTAAAAAGGATATTCTCTCATCTATACTTCGGGACCACTCAACTTGACTTTTGCCAACCTCCTGGAATATTTGCTTAATTTCGTCTTCATTGTGTTCCCTGAACCTTCCTATTACCCTCATGTCATAGGGATTTATTGTTTCGATTTCCATGAATTATCATGAGGATAAGAGTTAAAACCTTTTGTCGTTTCATGGGATAACTTTGGAATCGTTATACAGTTTTATGAGTCTATACAAAGTCTCAGAATTTTATCTCTTGTCTCCTCGTACATTCGATTATCAAATGTGTTTATGCCGAATTTTGTTGCTTCTTCAAGGGATTTCCTCATAATTATTCTATAATTTTTTATATTTGACGAAAGCCGTATTCCCGGAGAACCAAAGTGTGTATATTTTTCCCTTTCATTCAGGCGATTTACATGGAGATCTTCATCATCAATATAGATGTAAATTGGTGTAATTTCACTTAAAATCTCATTCAATTGCTCCGGTATAAAATATAGGGTTTCAATTATCATCGGTTCTCCGTTCAAAATTGCTCTTTTTACTATTTTATTTGTTGCCCTATTTACTATTTCACCCTGTGAGATGAACCCTTTAATGACGTTTGATTCTGTGTTATCACCAAAAAATTTCCAACTGTCATAAACACTTGTATTCAGTATGTTTCCAGGTTCAACCACACTTCTTAGGCTCTCTCTTATATAGTCTCCTGAAAACACAAGATTTATCCGCATTTCACGGGCTATATATCCTGAAATACTTGTCTTACCAACGCCGGGAACACCTCCAATCAAAATAATCGGTACTTTGGTCATATTCTAACACCTGTCATGGATTCTATATCTCTTGAATCAATTACATAGGCTATTTTTGAAATGCACTCCAGGCTATTAAAATGAGTTCTTTCAGATTGGCTTGAAATGCAGTCTGAAATTACTATAGGTACAAATCCATTATCGGCGGCTGCCATGCAATTGAGCATTATTTCAAGTTCTGTGTTAAATCCTGTAAAGACAATGTTTGTCTTATTACCAAAATTTTCAACCTCCTCCGCATTTCCGGAATCAAAGATAGACACTGCCATGCTTTTGATCCACTTCCCATCAGATTTCTTGAATTTTTTGTATTCTGCCAGAAGAGAGGCCTCTATTTCGTTTATTGAGTGAGTCCTAAACATTATACTTTTATTTTCGACATATTCCCTGAATTCAGCATCCTTTCCCCGGTAAAGTGCCGTTGGGGTAGACACATATAGATTAGCAACCTTCAGATCATTTATAAAACTGTTGAAGTATTTATAAGCAGTCAAAAATTCCATCTTTGAAAAACAGGAGGTGAAGTGCTTTTCATCGTTGTTAATACTTATATGGATGAAATCCCCTGATGAAAGGATTCTTTTAACGGAATCGAGAAGCATCATAACCCCGGTATACACTTTATAATAAAAGAATGTTCTCACATATGATTGCGATTTTTGTTGAAGCATGATATTATGCAAAATTGTGAGATATAAAGACTCCTAGGGGCGGTTGGGTTCGATTAATATACCACTTTATGATCGGGTAATGAGGCGGAGGTTGTCGAGCTAGGTTAAAGGCGATGGATTTAGGGTCCATTCCCGCAGGGGTTCGCCGGTTCGAATCCGGCCCTCCGCATTCTATCATACGGTGTATTTTAGGATTCACATAGATAGAAACAGTTCAGACTACTGTGCCAAACTTTTATGTGTATGCAGCACTTGGGGCCGAAATTCGCCCCTTCGTAGCTCTTTCCCTCAGCCTTCGGGTTCGGGATGCTTCGCTCGGCGGGGAGTAGGATCGCAGACCTGCCCTTACATTTCATGGAGTAATAAAACGGGCAGGTCTTTACGACCATACTTTTTCTAGAAAAGGCAGGCAAAAATGGAATTACACATTTAGCTTTGATAGTACTTTGAACCTTGAAACTATAACAGAAAGTGTAGCTAAGCCAACTGCCATTATGTAGAATACATCGCCGGGAAACATTATGGTCATTATAACTCCTGCTAAGATGCCGGATACTGAATTAAATGAGGTACCAAAGGTGTCCATAGCCCCCTGAATTCGTCCCATTTTTTCCCGTGGAACATTGCCAAAAAAAACGGCCGAAATAAGGGGGGAAGTGATCCCTGATAAAAAACCAATTACGAAGAAAACGGACAGGAGGACGTAAACTGTGGGAAAAATAGCTATAAGTAATACGCTTAGACTGCCAAGACCATACAGCAGTGGAAGCTTTTTACCGACATTTTTCACAGATTTAATTTTTGAAGTTAACGTTGAACCGGTGATGCCACCAAGGGATATTGCGAAAAAAGTATAGCTAAGATAAGATGAGGACAGGTCAAATACCCTGTTTATCATAACACTCGATGCAGAATCAGACATTCCCCAGAAGAGCGCAGAAAAAGATGAAATAAAGACAATCTCTGCAACCACTCTTGTTTTACTTATATATTGGATACCATCCTTCATTACTTCCCTTAGTGTTCCCTTTCCAATTGTTGTGTCTTTTGGGCTATCTATAAATAGAATTGGCAAAAGGGAGATGAGATAGAAGATCAAGATAATTAAGATGCCTGTTCTCAGATTTATTGTAAATAAAACAGCTGCTACTAGAAACCCTAACAGCCTTGATGTCCGGGAGACTAAGTTGGCTACCGACATACCTTTCAGATATATAGGTTTCCTGAGAAACATCTGGCTCCAGATGGCCCTTATTGGAACCAGCAGGTCGATTGAAAATCCAAAAGCCAATGCAGATATAAATAGGAAAATGGAATCTAAAATTAATGAATTGCTCTGAATCACTATCAGCAAAATGCCAGTTGCCAAAGCTTTCAAAACTGGGCCCAAGATAGCGAACACTTTCTTGTTGTGGGCCCTGTCGATAAATGCACCTACCACGATACTCAGAATCAAAGGTGCAACAAGCATTGCACTGGTTACTCCTGTTATTAAAGCAGACTTCGTCTCAGATATTGAAATCCAAAGAATAAGTACGGTGAAAAGGGAGGTTGTGAAAGTAGATATACCTGTTTCAGCCATAAGCAAAGAGAAATTTTTCTTGATGTAATTATCACTAACTAACTCGGTTATTGATACCACCTTCTGAGACGTTCATAAAGATTTGGGTCAGTAGGGCGTTCTTTATAGGCATTAAGGCATTCAAGAAGGTGTGCAGGTGAACTCGTTCCGACGAGTGCTGTGTCTATTGAAGTGTCTGAAAGGACAAACCTCAAAGCATACTGAAGCAAGTGTTCTTTTCTGAACCTCGAGGCCACAAAATTCTTGATATCATTCAAGACCTCGTCGAAAACATCAGGTTGCAACTTATGCAAATATTCACGTAATTATATTTATATTTTCCCGTATAATAATTATCAACTACAACCCAATCCAAATAGAGAAATAATATAGAATATCCAGTGCGATTAAGATAATAATCGAATCCGGCCCTCCGCATTTCCTTAGATGGCACTCAACAACTTTGATGGATTCAAATATGGAAAATCACAATAGGGCGTCTTTATCTACTGGGGTTTATGCGCTTAACCAAATTTTCAATTACCACATAGTATGTGATAGAAATTTATTTTTTAATTACACCATAAATATCATAACATTTACATGCAAAGCACGCAAATAATTACATTTGTAAAAATGTTTATATAGAAGTTTATTTTTACTACCTGATAACTATGATGGGAGGACAACCAGTATTCATATTAAAAGAAGGTTCAAAGAGAGAAACCGGAAAAGATGCTATGAAATCAAATATTGAGGCGGCTAAGGGAATCGCAGCTGCGGTAAGAACAAGCCTTGGTCCAAGAGGCATGGATAAGATGCTTGTTGATTCTCTTGGTGATATTGTAATAACAAATGATGGCGTTACTATACTCAAGGAGATGGATGTTGAACACCCAGCTGCCAAAATGATGGTAGAAGTCTCAAAGACACAGGATGCCATGGTTGGAGACGGAACAACAACGGCCGTCGTTATTGCGGGAGCGCTTTTGCAGGAAGCTGAGGGACTTATAAACCAGAACGTTCATCCGACGGTTATTGCAGATGGTTACAGAATGGCGGCTCAAAAGGCAAAGGAGATATTGGATGAAACTGGAATGAAAGTTTCCATTAATGATAAGGATATTATTATGAAGATGGCAGCCACTTCCTTGAGCAGTAAATCCGCCTCGTCGAGCAAAGATAAACTTGCCGAAATATCCTATGAAACGATAAAGGCTGTAGCCGAGAAGACTGAAAAAGGATACAAAGTTGACATGGATAATGTTCAGATTGTAAAGAAGCACGGTGGAGAGATCGACGACACGGCACTGATTTATGGTATTATAGTGGATAAGGAAAAGGTACATCCCGGCATGCCCGATGTTGTAAAGGACACCAAGATTGCTGTTTTAAATGCGGCTTTGGAAATAAAGAAACCGGAATTCGATACGAACATAAGGATTGATGATCCGGGAATGATACAGAAATTCCTTTCAGAAGAGGAGAACCTTCTGAGAGAGATGGTAAAGAAGGTAAAGGACACTGGTGCAACTGTACTTATAACCCAGAAGGGAATTGACGATCTTGCGCAGCACTATCTTTCAAAGGAAGGGATATATGCTGTAAGAAGGGTTAAAAAGAGCGATATAGAGAAACTATCTAAGGCAACGGGCGCCTCCATTGCTTCTTCAATTGATGAGCTCAGCGCTTCAGATCTGGGTAAAGCAGATAAGGTTGAGCAAATAAAGATCGGCGATGATTACCTAACATTTGTTACTGGATGCAAAAATCCCAAGGCTGTGTCTCTCCTCGTAAGAGGCGGTACAGAACACGTCGTTGATGAAATAGAGAGATCCATTGTTGATGCCATCCACGTAGTTGCTGCGGCCATAGAAGACGGGAAATACGTTACCGGTGGAGGTTCCTCTGCTGTTGAAATTGCCGTGAAAATGAGAGAATATGCAAACAAGGTAGGCGGAAGACAACAGCTCGCTATTGAAAAATTTGCAAACGCACTTGAGGAGATACCAAGAGCCCTGTCAGAAAATGCAGGAATAAACGCAATTGACATACTGATAAATCTAAGAAATGCACACGCCTCTGGGAAGAAAAAGTTCGGTATAAACCTCTTCACTGGAGAAATAGAGGATATGGAGAAGGTTGGAGTGATCGAGCCCATTAGAGTTGGGAAACAGGCAATTGACGCTGCAACTGAGGCTGCAGTTATGATCCTTAGAATCGATGATGTAATCGCAACGAAAGGTTCCAAGGGTGGCAGTGGGCCTTCACCTTCAGCTGGTTCCTCAGGCGATGACTGATTTTAAAACTTTATTAATATCCCTTTATTTTAGGTTCAAGTGTTTTCTGAAAAATCCCCTATAATTGTCATACAAACGGTTGTTTCTTCATTTCTTGGATATGTAGCCCTTTTTATGATAAATCGTTATGTAGGTCCAATCTACTGGGGGTACCTCAGTTATGCGATTGCATTTGGAGGATTATTTACATTAATAACTGACTTAGGTTTTTCAAGCGCAAATGTTAAATTTATCACACAGGAAAGTGAGAGATCAAAGAATCTGTCTGCATTTCTTTTCATAAAAATTGTTTTATCAATACTGTTTATAATACTAACTGTTGGAGCCTTGCTTTTCTGGGTTTATGTACTTCACAGAGGATTCGAAAACCCAATAGAATTTTGGACCATATTAGGGATCTTGCCTTATTACGCTGTCTATAACCTAATTTCGATCCCAAATTCCTATTATCAGGCAAATATTGACTCCAGGAATATTGCCATCCCAAGACTGATCGAATCTATAATAAGAAATGGAATCTTCATAATGATAGGTATTGTATTTTTCTTCAATCTGGAAGGAAATATTGGAGTTGGAATTTCAGTTATACTTGCACTTGTATATGGTCTCTCATATTCGGTATATCTGGCAATAGCAATGTACAGGGGTAAACCGTGGCATTTTCAGAAACCTGATTTTAAGACGGTGAGAAAATATGCAATTTTTGCAGCCCCACTGGCGTTTTCATCAAGTATTGCAACCATAAATGGAAATATAGATAAAATAATAATTCAATTTTTCTATGGAGCTGTGGCAACCGGCGCATTTTACACGGATCAAAGGCTTCTCATAATTATAACTTCACTAACCGGATCTGTGAGTATGTTCATTTTGCCACTTCTCTCTTCAAAAATAAAACTGAGCAATTTAGAGTTTGATGCAAATGTGATTGAATATGAACGAATTGTATCGCTGATAACGTTGCCATTTGTTTTGATATTTTTCTGGCTCTCTCCATATATACTGAACATTTACAGCAGGGCATACTTGGGATATTACGCTGCACTTAGTGTGCTTGCCATCGGTTCTTATGTATCAGCAATTCAGTACCCTTTCTTACAGGCCCTCATATCAAAAGACGGCCAGGGAAAGATTGCAAAAATATCCACTATTGGCATAATAATCAACATTGCACTGAATGTAATATTCATACCACCCTCCCTTTTTGGAGTACATCTTTTTGGCCTGAGTGATCTTGGAGCTTCACTTGGATATACGGTCTCGTCTTTATTTACATACCTGTTGTTCAAGCATATATATAGAATGCACAATAGGGAATGGAATGGTTCTGTTCTTCATAAACACATCTTACTTGTTCTACCTGTTTCATTTCTTTTACTTCTTGGAGATATATACGTGAAACCATATCCCTTTGTTCTGCTGATGCCTATCATTATAATTTCCCTTTTAATCTACATTGGTATTTCTATAATCATGAAAGAGATTTCAAAAGAGCAGATAAAAACCATAATAAAGGGTGTCCTGAGCTTTAAAAATTAAAGGTGTTATCTCCCGGGCCATTTTTTATTATAAGTAATAGGGAAAATATTCCGACCAGCACATGGCCTATGGATATTACCCCACCTATTAGGCCGTCCCTTAAAAAGGGCAAGAAATAATTAAATAATGGAGCCGAAAAATAATCAGCCACCGCGAAGATATTGGAGAGAACGATACCAATCAGTATGAGAATCGAAGAAATCATATAAATCCTATTAGACAGAATGGAACCGATCTTGTATATGCCATAAACAATGATAGCGAAAAGAAATAAGAAAACTAGGTTAGAATATTCAATAAGGTTTATGAAGACTTCAAGAAGAAGGTTGCTGGAGCCCTTATTAATTGGGTAGCCTCCACTAACTCCGATCTGGAGTGTACTGAGCACGATCGCAACGCAAATAGCAATAACACCTAGGAATGAAGCTGCTGATTCAGATGAGAACTGAAAATTGAAATCCTTGGAAAAAGAACTGAAATATCGTCTGATCGATAAGAGCGCAGGGATTAGTATTAGTTCTGGAACTAATAATATGGGGGTATTTGTGAGATATAAAAACTGGGCATAAATCAAAAAAGTATAGCCGAATAGGACAGTAAAAAAGGGTAAAAATGAATAGGCGGAGAATGATAAAGCAAAGAGCGCAGGAATTTTATTAAAATGATAAGATGCTGCATTGAAATTATAAAAGCATATAGGGCAGTGTGAAGGTTTTCCATTAAGTGTTGCCCCACATTTTGGACATTGAACCCTATTCCACTCTGGTTCCATATTTTCTCATCTTTCTATATCCATTCCCAGATATCATTGGAATATCTCAAAAAGGCGTTTATCTTAAAGTTTGTATCCTCATAATTTCTTCCTATTGCGGATAGAATTTTGATCTGCTCATCGGCCATAACGGCTGGCAGAATTATGACGGTTCTTGCAATTCCTTCGGCCTGCTTAGCTAAAACTGAGATTCTGCTTACATAGTTCTTATTGGATTCGATCCACAGTTGGTTTGCAATTTGAGATGTTCCTGAAATCAAAGATATGAATGGATCCTGGGAGATAAGAGTGCCAGGTATCTGTGTCACACCCTTACCGCCGTAGAAGATGAGCTGATATCCGCCATCCACTGATCGTTGGGGCTTAAGTTCTAAGTAAGTTTCCATATCTTTTATAAATTTCCATTCACTAGGAAGATCTTGATCGTAGGATATGACCCATAAAGGAAGAAACTCGTTGAGCTCGTTAAGTTCCTTTATACCACCTTTGGCTGGACCCATGCTATCCACTCTTGATGTGGTGCTTTCTGTGATCTTGGATATAATCTTATTTACATTTTTCAGATCAGAATGGTGAAATCGCATTTTACCATGGAGGCGACCATTCTCTATGTACAGATTGCTGATTATAAGAGATGGAACATTAAGCAGGTCATTGGTTAAAAGGGCGTTGCCCGGTATTTCTTTTAGTTCAAACCTTATTATTTGATAGGGCTCTTTAATTATCGATGTGTAAATACTGGAATTACTGCTGAACTTTTCGTTTTTGTTGATTACAAGATATACATCCAGATAGGTTTTTCCGTTTACTATGTGTATATACACAGGAAGTTTTCCATAGTCCCTTTCAATTATTGGAAGCATACTATTTTTGATTTCGGTAGATATTGAAATCACCATATCGAGTCTTTTATCTACATCAGAATACAACAATACCCATCACCACTCGTAAATATGAAGATAGAAAATAAACCATAGCATTTCACTAAATGTATCTTTAATAAATACTTTTCTGGTTCTGGTCATAATGTTAATGTGTTTTCTCAAAAAATTTTGATTTATATTGCCAGAAGATGTTCCTTTTTCCTAAATTGCAGTTTGAAAAATTATTGTAAAGGTTGATTTTGTAAATCTTTGTCACTTTCTCGAAAGGTATCGGCATATCCAAGTTTCAATAATGTTGAGATATGAGCATTGATAAAGATGGCTATTGCAATATTTTCCCGCATACTCAACGTTCATCTGTTTTGTACTTGATCCATATCATTTGCGCGGTCGTATTTACAGATGCCTATGAATTGCCATATTATGTCTACGGTAAAAGGCAGATGGAGGGAGGCGGTTCTTGATCAACGGAATTGAAAAATTTGGATTCAAAATAATTCAGATGAATTCCTTCCCTATGGTCTCCCTTGCAACTATTTGCTTCATAATTTCTCTTGATCCCTCTGCCAACTGGAAAGATCTTATTCCCCGAAGTGACCACTCTTCCGGGCACTCTTTACTGTAACCGAAGGCTCCCTGCCACTGAAGGGCATCATTTATTGCGTCGAAAGCCCATGTAGTTGACAAAAGCTTCGCTTTGGCGACCTCCTTTGAGACCTGGAATCTTGTAAATTTTTGGAATTTCTGTTCCTGATGATAGACCCAGAGGGCTTTATACCCCAGATCCAGAGCAGTTTCCATTCTTGCGGTATTTTCCGCAACCTGGAATTGCAACCCCTGAAATTTGGTTAATGGTTTTCCAAAGGCAACCCTTTGTTTCATATAGTCTATGCCTCTGCCAATTGATTCAAGAGCAGCCCCTGCACTTATTACTGATATAAGCGCCCTGGCAAATTCAAAACCCTCGTGGACTATTTTGAACCCTTCATTTTCTTTCCAGAGCAAATTTTCCTCAGGTAGGGGATAATTGTTTATTTTGAATGCCCCCCAACTTGAACCTTCGCGCCCCATTTCTTCCAGGTATGTGAGATCGATGTGTTCTTCAGAATATGGCATGTATATGAGAGATGTTCCAGAGGTACCCGGCCTATCCGGAGAAGTTTTAGCTACGGTTATGAATCCTCCGCCGATCTCCTTAATTTCCCTGACCATACTTATGTAGCTCTTTTCCCCGTTTATTATAAATTGATTTTTTTCGTGTTTAGCGACCGTGGTCATGGATGCAACGTCTGAACCAAAATTCGGCTCTGTGGATGCTATCCCTATAAATTTCCTTCCCTTTACAACGTCTGGAAGAACGCTTTCCTTAAGCTTTTCCGTTCCATATTTTGATAGTAAGTAGGACCATGCATTATCCACCAGGAAAAGTACAGGAATTGATACCGTTGGATCAGCTCTGCCTATTTCTTCGGCCACGATACCAATACTTACGGGATCATATTCGGGCCCTCGGTATTTTTCAGGCACAGCCATCCCGAAAAATCCCTGTTTTGCCATTCCAAGAATTATAGATTCCGGAATTTTTCTGGTTTTTATCATTTCTCTTATTTTTGGTTTGATCTCCCTGTTTGCAAACTCTCTAACTGTTTCTCTTAAGATATTTTGCTCTTCGGTAAAAGTATAATCAAGCATGGGGGTAAATGCACTATATTTATTTTAAATTGCAGGTCTTATAAGACCTTCAATGAATATATCCTAAAGGGCTAAAAAATTAGAATTGTTCTCTATTTTTCAACGAATTAAAATCTATCTTGGCAATAGACGGATCCTTAGCCATCAGTGATACACGACTGTCTCTCCTTTCAGCCGCAATTTCATATCCGATCTTTTCACTCAGAGCAATTGTGAATTCCATTATTTCGTCATGGGAAGGCATGTTATCTTCACTCAATCTTGCAATGGATTGCCCCACGTGGACATATCCCTTGGATTCTATGAAATGAGGGTCTGCAATTTTATCCCATCTGGCGTAATCGTCAATAAATGGCATATTTATACCCTTCACAAGGGTATGCCTTATGACCTTTCTCGTATCCAGGGAAGGCAAAAGTTCCATTGTCCTTGTAAAATTCTCCCACGCATTGCCAATTGATGGATTCAGGAGTGTGTTAAATATTTCTTTTGTAGGACCTGCCGTCGTGACATATAATTGTGTTGGGAGAGGATCCAGTTTCTCCAGAACCATAGGTAGTGTTCCATTTGTGACCAGAAACGTCGAAAAACCTCTTCGATGGGCAAGTTCAATGAATTCTCCCAATCTCGTATATAATGTGGGTTCCCCTGTAAGAGATATCGCTATATGCTTTGGATTTTCTGCCTCTTTCCATTTTTCTTCAGTAACTTTGGGATTTCCCTTAAACCCTGAAATCAATTTCTTGTGTGCCTTGATACTCTCTTCAAGAATGAACTCGGGATCATCCTCATCACTGATTCGCATGCTATCAAAGCCGTTAAATCTCCAGCAAAATGAACAATTTTCCGTACATGAATTGAGAGCAGGCGTCATCTGAATGCATTGATGAGAGTTAATTCCATAAAATGTACCCTTGTAACAGGACTTCCCTCCAGTCAATTCACTCTTTGTCCAGTGACAGACTTTAACTGCCGAATGTTTTCCAACAAGACCATAATGTTGCTTCCTGTAAACTTCTTGATATTTGTTCTCTACCACGAGTGAAAAGGCAAAACAGTTATTTAAGTGTTGAGTGATTCAAATTGATATTGTTAAAGAAATCTTTTATTAATGCGAACACATATAGGAATATGCCAAAAGGAAGTCTGTGGACAGATGTGTCATACGGTGACAATGTACCTGAAGAGTTCTATGCAGTTATTGAAACGCCGATGGGATCCCGTAATAAGTATGAGGCAAATAAATCCGGACCCGGAATAATTTTGGACAGAGTTCTATACTCGTCAGTAATGTATCCTGCGAATTATGGATTTATACCACAGACATATTACGAAGACGGCGATCCAATTGATGTACTTGTATTAGGGACGTATCCTGTATTTCCGGGCATAATAATTTTATCAAGGCCAATAGGAATTATGCACATGATAGACGGTGGTGAAAAAGATAACAAGATAATTGCTGTGGCAGTCAAAGACCCAATGAATAAGGAGATAAAAAGCCTGGATCACGTTAATGCCCATCTGCTGAAGGAGATAAGAAATTTCTTTGAGACCTATAAAATTCTGGAAGGAAAGAAAACCCAGGTCGATGGATACGGAAATGCAGATGAGGCAAAAAAAGAAATAATGGATGCAATAGAATCCTACAAAGATAAATTTGAGACCGAGTTTTAGCATTTAAATTTTATATGTGAATGCCATACTGGTAGACGAATACTTCCGTTTTAAGGCTCTATGATAGAAATTTCTGGGTTGCCTCCTTAGCCTCGTCAATAAGATCCTTTGGTATCGGTGCAACATGGCCATTTCTGGCTATATTTTTAACGATTAACCTGAAAATCCCCATAATTGAGGTGGGATTGATCTTCGGTGCGATGGCTGTTGTTTCGATTGTGTTTTCAATTGTTGGTGGATATTTGGGCGACATACTTGGACGTAAATTCACCATACTGATCGGAGCTTTTGTGGGATTCATAAGTTATTTTTTTGTTTTTTTGCTTTTTCAGAATGGTGCCTCTTCAATAGAGATCTCCTTAATGTTTATTCTTTCATCTGTTTCCGGCGCGCTTGTTTTTCCAGCCAGCTCCGCCGTTGTGGCAGATACAACAGGTAAGGAAATGAGAAGAAGCGCATTTGGTGTTTACAGAATATTCACAAATCTGGGATGGGCCATAGGCCCAATCATAGGTTCTACGGTGTATAACTATGGGGTCGAATACATTTTCCTTTTCTCAGCCATCTCTTCGATCATTCAGTTCTTGACTGTTCTCATCTTCATGCGTGATATGAAATTAAGATTTACCGATGTAAACAGAGGGACTGGTTTCATAAGTTTTGACAAAAATCTCCTGATTTTTTCCTTTGGAACCCTATTTCTTACCATACTTACATCTCAATTTAATGTAACATTTCCCACATATGCAAATATTCAAGGAGGAGTTCCAGCGGCCTTTATTGGTTACATTTACGCTGTGAACGGAACCGTAGTTGTACTTGGTCAACTTCCAATGAATGTAATTTTCAGGAAGATAAGTGATCTGAGTGCAATGGAAATTGGAGCAGTGATCTATGGTATTGGATATTTCCTTTCTGCACTTTCCCATGGACTTGTGGATTTCATTGCCGTAATGGTGGTCATAACTATCGGGGAGAATTTCACCTCCCCTGGAATCAGTAGCATTGTAACAAAGATTGCCCCGAGCGATAAAATAGGAAGGTATAATGGATTTAATTCCATGATGAATGCCACCGCGAGAGGCATTGGGCCATCTGTTGGGTCATTTTTCCTCTATATATATTCTTATAATGGGGTAAAAACATGGACATCACTTGATCTGTTTGCCGTCTTAGCAATTATCATGTTCCTGATGCTGAATAAAATCATTCAAAATGATAAGAATATCAATGCAAATATTGGGTGAGTATCAAAACGGCCAGGAATATTATTCCTATGAAAGAGTTTGCATTCAGAAACGAGACCCTGATTGTCTTAGGATCGTCTGGATTTAAAATTATATGTTGATAAATGATAAGTACAGATATAAGAATGAGCCCGGCTACGTAGAAATATCCTGGAATATAAAGAAATAGCAGTACAAAGAAAATAATTGTAAATACATGGGTAAGTGATGATATAATCATACCCCTCCTTATTCCATACGCAGTCATTACCGTTTTGAGTCCATTCTTAAGATCGTATTCTCTGTCCGGAATAGTATATATCATATCGAAGCCGGCAATCCATGTACCGGTTGCCAGCACGAGGATGTAGATTTCAGGATATAATGGAAAAGCTGGAACTACCGCGAGATAGCCTGCCATAACCCCCACGCCAATGGTTAATCCCATAAAAAAATGGCGCCATTGCGTATATTTTTTCAATAAAGGGTCTATGATAAAAAGAAGAAGTACGATCGGAGACAGTTCAAATACGAATAAGTTAAGGAAATAAGTGGTCGCTTCAAAAAGTACAACTGTTATTAAAATAAAGGCAAATGCCTGAGTGAGAGACATTTTGCCATTTACAAGTCCCCAATCCCTTTTTCTAGGATTTATCATATCATACTTTCTACCAAGTACCCTATTAATAGACATGCCGGAAGCTCTTGCAAGTGTTCCTGCAAGGAGTACCAATATGAGAACCTTAATGCCGGGATATCCCCCCGCTGCAATGAAACTACCTGCCAGTATAAATGGCAGATCAAACACCGTGTGTTCTATCTTTATGAAATCCCCGATATCTGAAAACTTCAGATTTTTAGCTTCTTTCGTATCTCCTGAATTCTTTCGTCGATATCCTTCTTCATTTGTAAGGTCTCCGGCCATTCTCTCTCATACCCCTCAGATTTCCACTTTCTGGTGGCATCTATACCCATTTTCGAACCATAATTGAAAAGGGATGATGCATGATCCAGGCTGTCTGTATGTGTCCCCGGTATAATAATAACATCCCTGGATGGATCAATTCTTGTGGACATGGCCCATATAACCTGTTTCCTGTCATGAACATCTATATCCGAATCTACTACCACCACAATCTTTGAGAACATCAGCTGCCCCGTGCCCCAGATTGAGAACATAACCTTCTTCGCATGGCCTGGGTATCTTTTTCGAATTGATACAACCACCATGTTGTGAAAAACGGCTTCCTCCATTGTGTTCATATCCACAATTTCCGGAATTTGAAGCGTAATAAGCGGCAAAAAAAGCCTTTCAATGGACTTCCCCATTATCACATCCTCATGCCATAGTTTTCCTACAATGGTTGTGGGATACACCGGATTCTTTTTTTGGATCATCTTCTTTACATGAAATACTGGAAATTCTTCTGCCAGGGAATAATAGCCAGTATGATCACCAAAAGGACCTTCCATCCTTGTTTCGGATGTGTCTATGTATCCCTCAAGTACAATCTCAGAGTTTGCAGGATATTGAAGATCAACGGTCTGTCCCTTCATAAGATCCATTCTTTTTTTGCTGATCAGCCCCCAGAATGAAAATTCATCTAAGGGTTCAGGAAGTGGTGCCACCGCTGAAAATATTGTTAGAGGATCTGCACCGAGTGAAACGGCCACGTCCATTATCTTGCCCTTTTCCTTATTCTCCTGAAAATGTCTTGACCCATCCTTATGAATTTGCCAGTGCATTCCCATGGTCTCTGAATCGTACATCTGCATTCTGTACATTCCCGCATTCTTTATGCCAGTTACAGGATCCTTGGTTATTACAACAGGGAGTGTTACGAAGGGTGCAGCATCCTCAGGCCATGTGGTACATATTGGTATACTTTCTAAATCAACCCTGTCCATAATTATGTGTTCACTGCTGATCTTATCGTGAACTTTTGGCCTGAGGCCACCGAGCTCCCTGAGCATTTCAAGCCCTCTCCCAATCATTGATTCATTTTCCTTCGGAGGCCTTATAAGATTCCTCAGACTTTGTCCTATGTTAAATGGGTTATCCCCCAAAATTTCGTTCATTTTCTCCTGAGTCGAAAAAATATTTCCAACAACGGGAATGTCATATCCCTTGGGATTGCTGAACAGGAATGTACGACCCTTACCCTGTCTCTCCTCTTCGCTCATCAACCATGTCAGTTCCAGGTAAGTATCTATTTGATCATCAACTTGAATAAGGTCACCTTTCCTACGTCTATCTTCAATAAAGGCTTTTATATCATCATATACCATAATCAGGTAATATCAAAAAAGGATTAATTGTTTTGTTAAAATATTTTTAAATAAAAAAGGTCGGTTATCTCTTTCTGAACAATTCCATCACAACAGCTCCAACCACAATTCCTGCTATGGCTGCTACTGCTATTGTTATGTAGGTTAGGTCAGAGTAGCTTGACTGAACTCCAAAGAATACACTAACCATCGCATTTCCGTCTGCAAGGAATGACCCGGAACTATCTGTTGTGAGGTAGCCTGAAACATTCCCAACCGTATACGAAACCGTACCATATGCGACTGAGACATTCAGATCCTGTTTGGTACTATTATATACTACGCCATTAACAGTAACCGTCCAGTTTGTTCCCTGAGTTAGACCTGTCTCCTGGAATTCAATTGTATACATTTGCTTCGTGTAACTAACACTCACCGTAGTGTTTGAATTTAGAGATACCGAACCTGAAGGAGACGAGAGTGAATATCCGACTGGTACACTTATGTAGTATGAATATGAGCCCGCGTATAGGTTGGTGAAAGTTATGGAACTTCCTGTGCTAGACACTTTCATACCGTTTAAAACAACTGACCATGAAGTTCCGGAAGCAAGTCCAGACTCTGTGATTGTTAAACTGTACGTGTTCACGTGAGAGAAAGTCACTGCGTTTGAAACATTGCCAAATATGGGTTGGAAACCCATAAAACCTGAGGCTGCATAGGAACTTGTACTGTTGACAAGGACGTAATAGTATCCGGGAGCTATGTTCTTTATTGTTATAGATGAATTGCCTGAACTTACTGACGCTACAGGTTTGGCATTTGTCAGTGTGGTCTCCTGCGGGTTATTTACCGAAGTGTATCTTTCGCTAACGTTCTGATAATAGTAATAAGAGAGTGTCCACACAGTATGTGAAGGCAATCCGGATTCCATTACAGTCAAATTGGATCTAAACGCATTCAGTGTGTATGGTACCGTAGAGCTGAGATACATTTCCCCTGTTTTGAGGCATACGAAATTATCAGAGGATACTGCGTAACCCTTGTAGGGTGTTGTTGAATCTAGATAAAATGAAGCCGTTTTAAAGTTATACGCACCAGTGCCTTGCCCCAACTCAACCATCAGATATCCCACATCAATGTAGTAGGTGTCCTGGCCTGTTGTCAAAACGTTTATTGTGAAGGTGGAAGTCTGCCCCTTCATTACATTTGGAGATAGATCACTGCCTGTTTCCATCTCCCCGTAGTTATTATAAGGAGAAGTGCCGTTGTAATTCCAATAATAGTTATACTTGAAAACGTTTGAATATACAACAGATGTGTTTCCTGTCATTATGTTACATTCAGGACTCACTATGGGCGTCTCTGTGAGGAAGAAGTTATGCGTAACTTGGTAACCAGTTCCCGAGAGTATTAAGCCAACCTGTTGGATACCTTCAAGATAACTTTCCCAGAATGGATTTGTTAGATTTAATTGGTAGTTCACAGAAGCTCCAACAAATGAATTACTGTAGAACGTAACATTGCCTTTTTGATATGGGGCATTGTATACAAAAGCTCCATAACCAAATACACAGAAAGAACTTTCTGATACGTTTATATTTGTGGAATTCCATATTTCGAGTGAACCTTCAACATAACCAGTTTGCAGGGAGGAGTACCACTGGCCAAATGTTCCGTCTTTAATTGATACGTTTGTAGAATTATATACCCACATTGGAAGAGCATTATTGTTGATCAAACCGTAGACATGGGCAGCAAATGCTGCAAACCCTGAGTAAGTAACAGGCATACTGAAATCTTCCACTGTAACACTAACATTGGAATTGTATATGAATACTCCAGGGAACACTGGGAATGCGTAGTCATTTATCTGTGCAAATATGGTATTTATTTGAGATGAACTTGCATAGATTACATAAGGATCTGCTGTTGTCCCCCTTCCACTCGTAGCTTCAGCCTGAACTTCTTTGTTTCCATCCATTATGATTGGTGTATATACTCCCATTGACATATTCATTTTCAGGTCTATAGTCGTTGGGGTTGTCACATTCAGATAGGACTTATTACCTCCAGAAATGTTGTAGTAGTTTTCAAGGGCTTCATAAGGATACATCATAGATTTGGGGAGATAGTAGTGGAAGGTTCCTGCCTTGCCGAGAGGTGCCCAATTCCAGAATCCTTGATTTGCAGAAACATTATTTATAGCTACAAACAGGTAAGGTTCACCGCCAGTACTTTTTACCTGCCCATTATATTGTACAAATGTGTCATTGGTTTCATTCCATAGGCCATAAACCATTGAAGGGCCAGATGTAAGATATGCAGTTGAACCTGAATAATGAACATCGACTCCTGTAGAAGTTTCTCCAGTTTCAGATCCGATATCATAGGCATTGGGAACATTTACAAACCCTTTGACGGTTGTGTTATAGTACATTAAATTCATCGTTCCAGATATATTCTGGACAGTTGCAGTGCTTCCACCGCCTGGACCTCCTATCATAATTTCCGAGTCATAAGGTATGTATCCAGTCGGGGTTAATTGTGTTCCACTCACAAGATATGTCAGAGGAGCAGCATTGGTAGTAGAATTAAAAACTGCCTCCTCGTATGTTCCTGATTCTCCAATTTGTGGAAGAGAGTAGTTGAAC
The DNA here is from genome assembly GCA_021820405.1 of Thermoplasmata archaeon. GTDB lineage: Archaea > Thermoplasmatota > Thermoplasmata > Thermoplasmatales > Thermoplasmataceae > Cuniculiplasma. The sequence goes on from JAKADQ010000010.1 coordinate 24,255, forward strand.
CATAATGCCTGTCTTCCATTAACGAGTGAAGTGTTCATGTAGAGGTATAGATTTAAAGCGCTCCCACTTAATGTAAAGGTAGGGCCCAATATTATAATAGCATCAGGATAACTCAATCTTTCCTGGCTTGACGAGTATAAAACATTATTTAATACAGGTAAACTCGTCGCATTTGGATTTGAAAAATTCCAAATATTGAGAACAAATGATACTTGATGAGTTCTTGCTGAGTAATCAACCACATTTTGAGTCCAGAAGCTATAATTGCCATTCCCGAACAGGTTTACATTGTTCAACACAGAATTAAGTTGAAATGTAACTGTTTGGGGCGCATCGTCAGCTAGGTTTATCGTTTGTAAGCTGGACAGATTAACATGTGCTGCTACGGATGGAAATGTGTAATTTCTTCCAACTGTTTTTCCACTGCTATTATAAAGTCCATAAAACCCTATACCCATTGGAGCAGGAGATTGCGCATATCCGAGAGTAATGTGACCCATAGACAAAGTAGAAGTGCTCATGAAGTTTGGTATAAACAGATCTTTTACAGGAAGGCCGTATTTCTTTGCTTCCTTTATCATATTCGCTCCCTCATTATAACGATTGAAAGAAGATGTCTGTACCTTGGAAGGAGAATTTTTTGAACCCGTTGATATGCTATGACTTACCAAAACATTATTTGTGCCAGCCAATTGTTGATTTACATTGCCATTGGTAGGCGGCACAATAAATAGCACGCCCATTACCATTATGGCAACCAACATAATTGCCACGAATATTTTTATTTTATTCATTACAGGGTTATTAGGTAAATTCTATAAATATTTTATTGCCGCTTACTTGTTTTATATATCTTATTTTTTTTAAACTGACAAATATTTAGTTTTAGAAGCCTGCCTATTTTTTAAACATAGATCGCCTAATAAAAAAAATAATCGCTCATGAGGATTTCCCAAAACCACTCGATATAGCCCAATGTCTTTCCTGAACATTGTAAAATCAGCCAATCATTCCTGAAATTTATGGAAACACGGTGAATTTCACCATGTTTTTCTTTGTATTTTCTCTAAATTTCGATGGCTTACGCTATCCTGTCAAGAAATCTTGCCCTCATGAGATTATAAACACATGGCAGTGAAGTATGTCTTCACTCTCACCCTCTGCACTGTCGTGACCATCACATGGAAGAAATGGAACATACCCTTGAAGAATGCATATGGATGTTCAACCGCCGATCTGATCCTGGATATCCTCAGATTTCTGCGTATGCTCTTCACTGGAAGTGAATGCCCTCTCACTGCACGATCCATGGTTCCATTGATGCCTTTGCATTCAGATCTGAAATAAACATTATCACGATAGCATATGATTCCTGGAATTGAAAGATCAATCTTTGAATCATGGATATTCGCAGGTGTTACTGCTAACTTCCCAATTATTTTGATCTCATTCACAAGGGTGTCAGCATTGTATCCAAAGTGATCATCATGATATTTGTGGCGGATGCACCCTATCCCTTGATCTCCTGGTTTTGGCATCCTCTCCCCTGGGTTTGCCATACTCTCCGCGATCTGCCTCAATGAATGATGCGTCCTGCATTGTCCCTTTCTTGATTCTTATTCGCTTAGCCATGATCTGATCCCTGATACCATTGAAAACAA
>JAKADQ010000074.1 GCA_021820405.1 Thermoplasmata archaeon
AATTTTACTGGCGTTAGAAGCTGTTATGATGAAGGTAAACGGTACTCCGAGGCATTGATTATGGCGTACATGAGACAGTTTGGGCTTGATACCAGGATACAGAGGCCATTTAACGTGTACGGTCCAGGTATCAGACCAGACGGACAGTACGGGAGGGTTGTTCCAAGATTCATATTACAGGCTTTGAAAGATGAGGATATCACGGTGCATGGAAAGGGTGATCAGACCAGGAGCTTTCTCTATGTGGATGATTGGGTGGAAGCAACGTGGAAATTCCTTACCAAGTCCGGGTTGAAGGGGGAAATTCTGAATATAGGTTCAAATAAAGAGATCACTATTCTCGAACTGGCGAAAATAATTATAGAAGTCACAGGTAGTTCATCAAAAATCGTGCATCTCGATTCCAGGGAAGATGATCCATTCAGGAGATCCGCAGATATTTCAAAGGCAAGGAAAATCCTGGACTGGACGCCTAATACAGAATTGGAAGTAGGGCTCATTAATACGGTTAAATGGGTGAGGGATAATTATCTATGAAAATAGGAGTTGTGGGATTGGGTTACGTCGGTCTTGTTACAGCTGCAGTACTTGCAAAACATGATAACGAAGTTATTGGTATAGATATTTCAGCCGAAAGAGTTAACAAGTTAAATTCCAACAACCTACCAATATTCGAACCTGAATTGGGAAACAGAATCGAGTCAGCTGGTTCTAGACTAAAATTTTCGACGGATTATTCAGATCTGGCTGAATGCTCTGGAGTTTTTATCTGTGTACCAACTCCTAACAATGAAGCTGGTATCGATCTGAGTTTTGTTGTTGCTGCATCAAAAGAGGTCTCAAAAGTAGTCCCAAAGTCGGAATTGATTATAAAGAGCACAGTAACGCCGGGAACAGCAAGACACATAAGTAACCTGACAGGAATGAACGTTACTTCAAATCCGGAATTTACACGCGAAGGTTCAGCAGTTTATGACACTGAACATCCGGACAGGATTGTCGTTGGTGGTAATGACCCACAAGTATGCAAAGACGTATGGAAATTCACCAATGCGCCAACTATCATCACAACCAATGAAAATGCCGAGCTAATAAAATACGCCAGCAATGCATTCCTCGCCACCAAGATCACATTCATAAACCAGATGGCTGATCTCTGTGAGAAGATTCCCGGAGCAGATGTAAAAATAGTTGCTCATGGTATTGGACTAGACCACAGAATTGGAAAGGAATTTCTCAAACCCGGTTTAGGTTATGGCGGATCATGTTTTCCAAAGGACACGATTGCTCTGAATTCTTATGCCAATAGTAAGGATGTTAAACTGGACATAATTGACTCTGTCATAAGATATAACTCAGACAGAATAAATCAACTGGTTGAAAAAATCATCAGGCTCGCTGGGGATTTGAATGATAGAAATATTTGTGTTCTGGGCCTGAGCTTCAAGGATAATACAGATGATCTGAGGGAGAGCAGATCCATAGCCCTTATTGAGAATCTTTCAAAGCGTGGAGCAAAAATTTTTGCATACGATCCTATAGTTAAGCAATACCCTGGAATAGTGCAATGCAATAGCAGTGAAGAGTGCATAATGAAGTGCAGCATTGTGATCACAGCAACCGAGTGGGAAGAGTTCAGAAGCATTGATCCAGTACTCTTCAAAGATAAGATGGTATTTGATCTCAGAAGAATTTTGTCAATCAAGCCTGATGACATAACAATGGGTGTTGGAATTGGAAAAGATTAAGAAGTGCGTAATACCTGCTGCCGGTCTTGGAAAACGTTTCTATCCTCTAACCAGGGCTCAGCCAAAGGAAATGCTCCCCATCCTGGATAAACCTGTCATTCATTATGTGGTTGAAGAAGCTTTCAATAGTGGACTTGACGAGATTCTGATAATTGTAGGTGCAGGAAAGGAATCCATAATAAATTATTTTGACAAGCACAGGCTTGATGAAGAAATGGACGATTATGGAATTTCTGAAATGCCAGATATTTACTTCGTGAGACAGAAGGATCAAAAAGGTCTTGCTGATGCAATCAAATATGCAGAGAGTTTTACATGTGATGAGAGTTTTGTGGTTCTTCTGGGTGACACTATATATAGATCTCGAACCGGTAAAACTGTAACGTCCCATATAATTGATTCTTATTACAAAACAATGTGCCAAACAGTGGCGGTGGAGACAGTTCCGGATTCAAAGGTTCAGGATTACGGCATAATCGATGCTGTAGAAACTGAAGAAGGAATGTACAGAATAAGAAACATTGTGGAAAAACCATCTCTTGCAGAAGCACCTGGAAGACTTGGGATAACGGGCATTTATGTCTTGGAAAATAATATCTACCAGTACCTTGAAAAGATAAAACCTGGGACAAATAATGAATACCAGCTGGCTGATGCTTTTAATCTGTATCTGAAGGAAAAGGAAATGTATGCAAAAAAAATAGACGGGGCAAGATATGACATAGGAACCAAGGAACTGTGGGTTGAAACTTTCCTGAAGTTTGCTGCGGAGGATGAGAGGTTCAGGGCTTCATTCTCAAAACCTTAGGCTATTATGCAACCTTTTATTGTTTCTCTGGTTGTCAGAAATTTTACACTATCCACAGCCAGTGAAGCATAGCAATACCTACATAAGTGCCTATTGGATAATATGCGCTTCTATCTTTTTATATAACTGCACATTGAGTATTTATGTACGGGTCAGTGAAGTGGAAATTGATGCAGCATTCAGATTTTGTGAAGCTTGGATTTAACCACAATTTATTTATGGAGTTCTTGTCACGGGGGTACAGGAAGTCAACGTATGAAAAATGGAAAGAGTTACCATTAATTAAGGCAGTTTCTGATGGATTCATTTTTTCAGAGAGCACACCCAATGGTGCCTTAAGGGAGATTTTTGTGGAGGAGATTTACAATGTCAAAGGGTTTACCCCACATAAGAATCAAACCGTTATAGACGTCGGGGCAAATTATGGGGATTCTGCGTTATGGTGGTCGAAAAAATTCGGGGCCAAAGTGATTGCTTTCGAACCTCTGGACAATGTATTCAAAATCTTAGAGGAAAACATCGCTCTTAACAAGGCAGACGTAAAGGCATATAACCTTGCACTGGGGAACGGTTCGGATATTGTTGGAAAGCCTGATGGCACAATGTTAATTAAAGGCGGAAATGTGAAATTCAGGACAGAGAAACTGGACAGCTATGCTCTCGAGTGGGTCGATATCTTAAAAATTGACGTGGAGGGATTTGAGTTTGAAGTGTTTCAAGGAGCTAAAAACACAATCCGAAGATTGAAGCCACGTATAATCCTTGAAACGCATTCGAAAGAATTGAGAAGAAAGTGCAACCAATTTCTAAATGAACTTGGTTATAAACTTAAGTTCGAGGGAAGAACTGTAATCTCTCACTCGCCGGGAATGGATAAGGTTACTAATCTTTTCTATTCTGTTTGATTTATTACATTTCGGTAGGCGATCACGCTTCAACTGATTATTACAGTGTGATCTGTGGTTTATTAGATGCCTTGGCTAAGAGTATTTATTCTGATCGAGATGCAGCTTCTCTAACAGGTATAAGTCATACGAAAAAAGTAATTTATTCTGAGACATACGGGGGAATTCTGACCCATAGGTAAGAAACATTCAGTTAATGAAATAAGAAGTAAAAAATGCGATGCACAGTGAAAGAGAGATCGAATTTTTGTCTGTGCTGCTGTGGTATATTGATCTGATTGGTTGTGTGAGATTAATTAGTAAAATGATGGCATCCTTCAGGTTCCCTTTATTCCGCCGGTCAGAGAATTAAGATCAGTTACTTCCCATATCAGCGTAGGATTTCTCCATCGACATGACATAATCATGCTCAATCTGCAGAAGGTTCTTATCATTATTGGACCATTGTACTATGTTTCCTGCGTATCGATCCAAGATAGCCTGAGTTTAAAAATTCCTTATGGAAGACTGACTGTCAGCCATATCCCATAGTACATTGTCCACTGATTCAGAGTCGAAATTCACCAGTGTTGCAATCCAAACCCAGCAGTAACCAAATCCCACGATTTGCGCATTGAAAAGTAAAGTGTCATCATGGAGATTTTTACATACATATTCAGGACTGATCATTTTCTATCCTCTCAAATTTAGTTATTATTTCTTATTCCGCAGAGAGGTTATTTGTATACATTTGTTTTTCAAATGGAGATTTCGCTTTCATCATGGGAGTAAATCGGCGTGGAATTATTTCTTATTTTATTTCCGGGACCTGTTTGAAATTTTGCATGAAGGAGAAATCATAATATTAATATTATTAGGCATTTCGCAGTGAATATCAATACCAAGTCATAAATACTTCCTTAACTTTCTCCTTGCAGTGCAAAGCTATCTCCAGGAACAAGTTACATCAAATGAGAACAAAGCAGTTACAGTAGTCATACCTGCTTATAATGAGGAAAAGAGAATTAAACCAGTTCTGATAGAAATTTGCAATTACATAAGTTCCAACGATCTTCCATGGAATGTGATTATTTCAATTGACGGAAATGATTCAACAGATCTTATAGTTGAAAGGATGATGGATGATTTTCCTTTTCTCAGTTATATTAAAGGCAACGGTAGAAATGGAAAGGGAGGGGCAATTAAAAGAGCTGTTAATATTGCTTCCGGCGAATTCATAATACTCATGGATGCAGACGGTAGCATTTCCCTTGAGAACCTCACCAAGTCCATTGATTTCATGGATTTCTATGATTTCATAATATTTGACAGGTATTCCAATCCTGAAAATAACATACCGTTTATGAGAAGATTCGCAAGCCGCGGCTTCAATATCCTCCTGAGAGGAATCATGGGAATCAGAATTAACGATACACAGTGTGGATACAAGATAATAAGATCAGATTATGCAAAGGATGCATTTAATAAAATATCTGTCAGCAACGCATTCTTTGATGTTGCACTTGTTTATTATGCGAAGAAGCATGGTGCAAAATCTGTTGAAATTCCGGTAAGGTATAAACATAGTGAAGATAGCAAGTTTAATGTTTTTGGCTTGGTACTTGGACAGGGGACTTCACTCTTTGCCTTCAGAATAAGGAACTCCCGTTTCTACAAGTATGTGCCAAGAAAACTTGTTGAATTATATTACAGAAAATTTAGATGGATTTAGTTTCTGATGCGTGGATCATTTTTCTGATACCCGATCTCAGATTGAATTCAGGTTCAAACCCCAGATCCTTTTTTGCTTTTGTAATGTCTGCCTGAGTGAAATACTGGTAGTTCTTCAATGGATTGGGAATATGCTTTGCCTGAATTTTTGAATGCATCTCCTCTGCCACCGCATTATAAATTGTGTTAAAGTCCGTCGTAATCCCTGTGCCAACATTGTAAGCTTCTCCCGGTTTTCCTTTCTGCATTGCCAGTATTGATGCTCTTGCAGTATCCTCCACATAGATGAAATCCCTGCTCTGCTTTCCATCACCGAATATGACGGGTATATCTCCCTTCTGCAGATCCGTTATAAAACGCCATATTACAC
>JAKADQ010000075.1 GCA_021820405.1 Thermoplasmata archaeon
TTCACTGGAACATAAGTTCTCCTGGTTGGGCAAAACACGCATGGAGTTCTATATTTGCACCCTGGAATGTGGCAGCGGCAACAGTCGCCTTTCATTATGAAGGCAGGTTTGATCCTGCCGAGCACCTAGAACTTATTGACAGACTGAGTGTAACATCACTATGCGCATCGCCAACCGTATGGAGAATGTTTATACTCCAGGATGTGTCATCTCTTAAACTAAATACGTTGAAAACTGCTGCCAGTGCTGGAGAACCACTCAATCCCGAGATCATTCAAAGATTCAAAAGGATGAGCGGCATAGAGATCAGAGACGGTTATGGGCAGACCGAGACAGTTCTCATGATAGGAAACTTCCCTGGGGTCAGGATCAAGCCGGGTTCAATGGGAAAACCTTCACCCTTCTTCAGAGCAAATATTGCGGATGAAAATGGCAATATTCTGAAAAATAATGAAGAGGGAAACCTTGTAATTGAAATTAAGCCGCACAGGCCGATTCCCCTTATGGTGGGATACATGAACGATGAGGAAAAAAACAGCGAAGTCTTCCGGAATGGCCTATATTTCACGGGAGACAGAGCCTTCAGAGACGATGACGGTTACTACTGGTACGTTGGAAGAAGTGATGACGTGATTAAGAGCTCTGGATACAGAATCGGACCCTTTGAAGTTGAGAGTGCCCTTATGGAGCACGGATCGGTTGTAGAATCCGCAGCTGTGGCTTCCCCTGATCCAGTGAGAGGCGCCGTAGTAAAATGCTTTGTTGTCCTCAAGAAAGGAACTGAACCATCCCAGGAACTAGCCGATCGCCTCAGCCAGTATGTTGCAGAAAAAACTGGCCCGTACAAACACCCCAGGAAAATACAGTTTGTCAACTCTCTCGATTCCGTAAAGACAATATCAGGAAAGATCAGGAGAAAGGATCTGAAGGAGATCGAGTATGGACAAAGAAAGAATGATCTTGGAGGAGTTGAGTTTATAACAAAACCCTTGAGGGAAATAAAGGAGGAAGATGAGGAGGATCAGTGATATTAAATAGCATTTCCATTAATTTTTTTAATTCATTATGATTCTTTAATTCTTGTTAATAAAATTAACTCTGCAACCTAAATATATATATTTACCTGCATTAGAGGAAATTTAATTAACAGGTAGTGATACTCATTCGATTTAAATGAGCGTCCTTAAAAGAAACGTTCTGATAAAAGCCCTTCAAAACGTATATGGAAGTAAAGGTGTAAGCAAAGCTGATGTTGTTGAACTGGGCGACTTTCTTCTGGCGTTCTTTGGATACGAGGACTATGTACTTGACAACGTTCTTTCTTCTCCTGAAAGGGATGCGTTTTACGATCTTGAAGAGAATGGATTCCTAAAGACTCACAGAGAGGAGATAACTCTGCCAAAGGGAAAGGTGTGGAGGGTTAATCAGTGGAAACTCAGGAAGAATAAGATTGAGGAACTTTCAAAGAACGTGAAGGAAGAAGAAGAAATAGAGAAAAAATATGAAGAGATCTTTAAAATGATGGAGAATCAGGGTATCACTCAGTAAAGGGCCCTGAATATCTCGCTTATTGCCACCAGTACAAATAGAGAACCAAGGAACAGGTATATAGTGCTTGGTTTAAGATCGTTTGCCTTTTTGCCAAAGAAATATCCTGAGATCAAGCCAAAAAGCCCTATTATCAGGGCTGCTTCAATATCAACTGCACCGGAAATCACATACGCAGTGGCGCCACTTCCAGCCGAGAGAAACATTGCAAGAGTGGCTGTTCCAACCATTGTTTTCACCTCCATTCCACGGAAAATCAGCATCATTATGGCTATGAACATGATCCCACCGCTTGCTCCCATTGTTCCTGTTACGATCCCTACCATAATGGAAAGGGAACCTGCGGAGAGATACCATAGTTTACCCCTCTGTACCTCCTCCTCACTGACCTGAGCCTTAATGTGTTTTTTCCTGGATCTGAAGGCTCTTATAGCCATTAAAAATGTGAATATTCCAAATGCCAATTCGAGAGGTACTTCTGGAAGTGATAATGCAATAAGAGCTCCTATCTGGGCGCCAATAATGGCCCCTGCCCCCAGGCTGAGTCCAAGAGCGATTCTTACATTCTTCCTGGCAAGATATGCATATGTGACCGATACCGTTGTAATAACATCCACAAGAAGGCTCGTTCCTACTGCCTGCTGAAATGTGTGGCCTAAAAATGAAAGTGCCGGAACGACAATAACAACTCCACTGCTACCGGTGATTCCCGTAAGAATGCCTGTTATTATTCCAATAAGGGCATACACAACAGGTAAAAGTATACTTGCCATTGAGGGAGATCGAAGGATAGCAGATGTATTTTTTCCTTACTTTGTATGCATTTTTGACATTAAAGTATTATTTATAGAAGACCTGCCTGTTCCCGGAAAATCTCCAGTAAATTAACAGAAGACTAACAAATGATATGATTCCAAGGGATATAAATGAGAATGTGAATCCAATCTGAGTTGAAAGATAACCGAAAATAGGTGGAACACCCAGGAAAAGAATGTTATTATACGATGTGAAGTATGAATTTGCGGCATTGAGCCTTTCTCTTGGGGTGCCTCTCGAGATCAGAATGGTGGCGATGGGAAATATTCCGCCGTGAGGTATTCCCATAATTGCAATAAGGGCGAAATAAAGATATATATTGTTCACAAACCCTATGATTAAAAAAGTTGCTACAGTGATCATGATGAAAAAAGTTAAGGGAATCCTGAGATGCTTGAATGGGCGAAACTGCATATATATCCTTGTGAGAAGTGAAGCCGCAAAGAAAAAGATGAATACATAATAGGCAAATGAGGAACTGACTCCAAATTTTTCCTTTGTGTAAATATCCATGAAAACAGTAAATGCTGCAAATGGTACATTATAGGCTGTTATAGATATTATGGAGGCAAGAAATCCTGGAGTGGTAATTGCTCCCTTAACGTCACGCTTCTCCACAATTTCGGGGGCTTTAATTTTGAATGATAATATGGATGCTATAACCATTAAAGGAAAAAATTCGATAAAAATGCCCTCATTACCTACCCTGCTCAGGGAGAACCTCTCTATTATGGGACCAATTAAAAGAGACAGGGAAAGGGCCATTGAATAAGCCGCCAGGCCTCTTTCTCTTGATACGCCTTCAATATTGGTTGATATCGACGTAAGTATATTTGTGAACAGAAAACCTGTAAAAAATCCGAATACGGAAAGAAACAACCAGAAAAGTATCAGGTTTTGAAAATACAATCCGATCAATGAGAGTGATGTCAGAAACATTGACAGTATGAAAACCTTCTTCTTTGCCATACCCTGCAACCTGGGGTTAACAAAGGCGGTTGATATCAGTGTAAACAGGTAGATTATGGTTCCTGTCAGACCCACATCTGTGCTGTTCAATGAATATGTGTATTTCGCCAGAATCGGGGCTGTTGTATTGACCATATTATTGGTCATTCTTATGAAGAAAGCCAGTGTGACCGCAACCAGTATTATTCCGGTCTGCTCCTTTATATTTGCTTTGCTTATCATTTGCCGATTATCCTTTTAATCAGTGATAGAGCGACTATGGAAGCTCCCGTAAGAATCGCCCCATATACGGGGCTATCATAAAGGAGATGTTCCACAGGTTTCTTGTAGGGGTCGAATTTATCAACATGAATCTCGTAGTGGTCTCTGAACTCAACGACGTGGACACCTTTTGTTGAGCCGTCAATCGATGTTCTCCAGTCAGACATCTGGCCCCTGATCTCCCCAATAGATCTTTTGAACAGTCCTGAGTCCGCAGGGCTTGGGATTTCTTCACCGTGCCCATTCACCTTATTTATCCTTATCTTTCCATAGGATAAGGCCTGAGAAATAGCCTTCTTCCAGAATAACTTAGGATCATCACTCATATATAATCTGGATATTGCTTTTATACTGATAACTGTTTTTGAAAAATATCCATACAATTTTTCTTTAAACTTATTCGACAGATCCGTACAACTGACATGGGTTTTATCCCGATTTATCTTATTCTGATGTGTGCCACCAGTGAAAATTTCATTTTCAAAACACCACAGGATTCCTATGGTAAATTCATCTCTCATGCCATATTAATGAACATTTTTATGGCTAATCCATTAAGGCGACAGAATTCTTTCTCTACATTTTTTTCATAAGATCCATCAACTTAAAATTACGGGATGGATCTGATCTGATTCAATGTGATCCACCTTTGGAAACACTGTGTAACTGCTGATTTTTCGAAGAGATGCTCCTTCAATCTCTGGGAATTTCCTATGAAAGCATCTGCTTTCCCAGATCGAAACAGGACTTAGCATAAATCTGCATTCAACGAATAATAATTCTTCGAGTGCTTCGGAATATGCAGCATTATCCATCCCGTTCATTTCCCTGTCTTTTTTCTCTGCAAATTCTTTCCCTATCAGCCGGAAACGGTAATGGAAGCACTCTATTGTATTCATTCAGTTATCAGTTCTTTCATCAGATTACGAAAGCGTTGATCGGTAAACTTCGAAAAAGCACCCTTAACGAATTTAACAGACACTCTACCATGAAATCCCAGTCTCAATTTTGCGGGACATTGCGTATATGAAAGAGGGTTTCACATATGAAGATCAATATCCAGTATTATTTTCTTTTAAACGTCTGGGAGCATTGAAAGGGTTCCCTGAAATAAATAACTCCATCGATAACAGGTATGGAAAAATGAAACATCCAGGAAAATTAACTCTGCAACGTTATTGCTGTTTTCCGAATATCTCTTTGAGGGCTTCACTGATTTTATCATACTTTATATTATATCCGAGTTCATCCATTCTTTCGCTTTTGATCAGTTGACTCCTCAGAACAAGATCGGATGCTTTTCCAAACATTGATCTGATGATAAATTTCGGTATGGGAAGGCGAGAACTTTTTCCCATTGCAATTCCTATCTGATTGGAGAATTCCTTTGAGGTTACTGTACCACCAACGCTGTTAATTGCGCCATGGAATTTTTCATTTTGAAGTGCCTGAATAATTATGCCCGTTTCATCATCAATATGAACCCATGGGAAGATCTGACTTCCTGGTGACACGTAACCTCCCAGACCCTTTCTGAAGTACGGCTCCAGTGCTTTGAGAGCTCCCTCTCCTCTCACCAGAACAAGAGTTGTTCTTATCAGTACAGTTCTTACACCAAACTTATCTGCCTCCAAAGCTGCTTTCTCCCAATCCGATACTAGCTTTCCCCAGTAATCCCCTCCGGCGGGGGTGCTTTCGATGGCGGCCTTATTTTCGTCATAACCATAATAACCCGCTGCAGATGCGTTGATAAGAACTGCAGGTTTTTCCTGGCAATTCTTGATGGCTTCCACGATATACTGAGTTCCCTCAATTCTGCTTGAAAAAATCTCCTTCTCATAGTTTCCCCTCCATTTTGTCAGAAGGGGCGCCCC
>JAKADQ010000076.1 GCA_021820405.1 Thermoplasmata archaeon
TTCCATCATGCCTTCCTTGTCCTGGGATCTTCCAGCTCTTTCCTTTGTGCCTTCAAGGTCCTGTTCCCATGCCGGTCTGTCACTCGTCTTTGTAGAATCTCTTATGCCGTCGATCGACCTGTATCCTTCCTTATATTTTGGGTGGATTGGTAACTCATATTTGAACATGTAATCCCAGATATCTCTTTCCCTGAATGTCAGTATGGGATGCACCCTTGTGTGAGGTGGGTTCTCACGGTCAGAGAAGAATCTTTCTGTGGACCTTGCAGCGTTTTCATCCCATCTTATGCCGGTGAATAGTGCATCAAAGCCGTATTTTCTGATGGTCTGGTTCATTGCAACCGTTTTGAGAAGATGGTTCCCTATATCTGTATCAAGGCTGTATGGAAAAGTATCACCCGAAAAACCAATCTTCTTAGCCTCCAAAATATTTTCCTCCCCTATTTCAGAAAGTTTGATTTCTCCCTCCTTAACGGCATTTATAACTTTCTCGTTTTTGGCTATGACAAGTTTCAAATTCCATTCTTTTGTATATTTATTAAGCATGTCCCACGTTTCCTGGAAATGATCTCCATGATCTATAAAGAGAACCGGTGGAACCTTCCTATTAATCTCGCCAGAGACTTTCCTGACCAGATCCAGAACAACAGTGGAATCCTTTCCAGCACTCCACACTACCACAGGGGATTTGAATCTTTTCAATGCATCCATAATGATTATCTTTCCAATGGATTCTTTTGAGTCCAACTCCAGTTCAACCATAATTATAACTTTCCATGCATTGTGTTCCCCTTATTTTATTTTACTTTCCTTTTCCTTACCTATACGCAATAAAATTAAATGTTATGTTCATACACAATAAATGAAATCAGACATCACTCTTGTATATCCTGATATCAAAGGGAATTCAGGAACAAAAAGTTATGTTAAAAATACATTCAATGGATTGAACAAAGTTGGGGTCAAATTCAACACAATACCAATTAAAAAGAGAGAGATCTCAATCAGAGGAAAACCATATTTTGGAATACTTCTACAGTATGCATCCTCGTTGTTCAAAGAGGGACGCACAGCAGTGGTTCATGCGCTGTCGCCTGATGTGGTGATTAGAGGAACTAACATAGTAACCATCCATGATATAATCCCATTTACAAACCCCGAAATTTATATGAAATCGGCCTACGATCGTGCTGCATATAAGCTGAGTTTTTCAAGGGCTCTAAAAGTCGAAACACTCCTAGTGTCAACCGAGGTCGGGAGAAATTCAATTCTTGAACACACCAAAATATCTCCAGAGAGAATAAGGGTTGTCAATCACTCAATTGATCATTCTAGATTTTTTCCAGAATCTGAAAATCCTTATCCAGACCATAACAAGATCAACATATTGATGGTGAGTGATTTCAATCCAAGAAAGAGAATTGATATAGTAATCGACGCAATTGGAGGTGACAAAGAAATCAATTTTTACCATATCGGTCCATCACAGGGATGGTCTGACAGATATTCAGACCTACTGAGAAAGTCAGAAAAATATAAAAATGTCAAATTTCTTGGTCCTTTGGACATTATGAAGTTAAGGCAATATATGACGTTTTCTGACCTATTTGTGTTCCTTTCTGACAATGAGGGATTTGGTTACACACCTCTCGAGGCTATGGCATGCGGAACGAACGTTATTGTCAACGATCTTCCAGTATTTCATGAGGTTCTTGGGGACATGGCACATTTCGTTAAATTATCATCATTCAGCCGGGAAGATGTTATATCCGCATTAAAAGAAAAAAAAACAGAATCTGAATTAATAAAGTATTCGAGAAAGTATTCTTTGGAATCACACGCTCTAAGGTTGAAAGAAATTTATATGGTGGTAACGTAATTTTTATTGTGGCACCTTTGTTCGTAAGAACAAAAACCGAATGGAAAATATAATGGGCAATTACTAAAAACCTATGAAAACTGACTTGTGATGACCGTTCACATGATTGAAAATCAGCCATATTACGAATTTCTCAGAGTTAAACGGATTTTGATATTTGCACGAAACTTGGGTTTATAGAAATTCTCAATCGTCTTTCTTCCTTGTATCCACGAATAGTTCGGTCTCTCTGTAAACTGTTTGGATTCAATAAGTGCGTTGTCGATGCCAGAGATATGCTCTCAAAGATTTGAATCATAACTATTCCAATTGCTATAGTTAGCGTATTCTTAACTTACGGAAATGTTTTAAAGAAATTAAATTATATGAAGGCTGATAGTTTGATGACTCCACCCAACGAAGGTAAAAAAAACAAAAGTTATCCTTTAAGAGTTAGCAGAAAACACTCTGCCAAAGAAGAATCATCGAATCAACTTTTCTTCAGTCTATCCGACTACCGTAATAAGTTATTCTTAAGTAATAAGGTGTGCGACCTGGAAACCTTTTTCTCCAGTTTTAAGAAGACTGATGATTTATTTGATTGGATGAAGGAGAGACCAAAAGGTTGTACTTATTTGCATGAGTTTGAAGGTTCAAATGACATTATCATTGTAATTCCAACATCAGATGTAAATGGAAAATTTTCAAAAAATTGCAGAGAATCTATTTTTAGGGGGTGTAAAACAATATTCGTAGAAAGTGGTGAGCTCCCGGACCCATATTTCAATTTTTCACGTAGTGTGAATAATGGAATAAGAAAAGCAATGGAATACAATCCCAAATGGATTATTGTATCTAATGACGATATGTACAAAGTTGACGAAGTTGAGATACTGAAAGAAGAACTGCTTTCTTTGGACACAGATAAGTACGATATTGCAAGGGCCGGGGTAACCTCATCTGGTTATATCAGTAGGTATAGAAAATCAGTAAAATTTGCACTTTTTATTATGGGGAGATTCAAAAAAGACTATAAAATAGAAAGACGTTATAAAATCAGATATAAATTCTATAGTAAAGAAAGAGGGACATTAAAAAGATTAATCCAGAAACTTTTAATAAGTCCTCTAATAGAATTTGATTTCGCCGGTTCTTTTGTAACTATTAATGGGCAACTGTGTAAAAAGATGAATGGACATGTTTACGACGAAACATATATAAATGGTATGGAAGACATTGATTTATTATTGAGATTGGGTTTAACATCTAATCGCATAGGCGAAATAAGCTATAGGATAGGAAGTTTGACGGGCCAATCTATAGGGAATGGAAAGCTTCGCTATCATTATAGGGGTATAGCGGGAAGGGCGTATTTAAACCAAAAATTTGGTTATAAGTTTGATGAAATTTCAAAACTAAACACCCCTATTAGAATTAAGCAAATGCATTCCTAACTCATAGAATGAGCGATTTTGAAGTTACAAACCCAAGTTTTATTCTCTATTTATTATACACATCTTGTGCAAAGAACTGAAGTTCCTAATTCAAACAATTTCAAAAAAGAAACTCTTTCTACATATCTGAATCTAAATGTAATTCAGATTGCTCACGGAAGAATATTGCCAGAATACTCCAGCGCGTATTCACTCAGATGTCATGTCCTTATCAATAAGCTAAACCGTAAGATCATATCTGTTGCAGGAGCAGTTTTCAACGACGAAAAATCCGAATATGCGGAACAGTATAGATCGCTTTTACTCACCGGACTTGCATTTATCAAAGGAAAACGTTCACTTGAAATTTTAATCTCAAGGGGAAAATATCTCAGAAAGAAATACGTAAACCGGCTGAAGGAACTGGTAAAATCATCAGAAATAATCATTTTCGAAGGTCCGTGGCAATACCCGCTTGTAAAAGACGATTTAAATGACAAGCTGGTAGTTTACGATGCCCACAATATTGAATATGTACTCAGAAAAGGCAATATCTTCCAGGGCGAATGCGAAAGGATAGAAGGTGAACTTCTGGCCAGATCGGATATAGTAATTTCGGTAACTAAAAAAGACATGAAGAGTTTCAGTGAAATCTACGGTGTGGATGAAAAGAAATTGTTTTATGCACCACATGAAATTGACAAAGGCGCAATGCAATGGAGGGGAGAGAATTCGAATAGCATTGTGTTCATCGGTTCCGTATATTCTCCAAATAACGCAGCTCTCAACAGAATTCAGGATATGGCATCAAAAAATCCACAATTCACTTTCGAAATAATTGGAAGCGCAAAACCAACGAAGGGGTCCAAAATGAAAAACATGGTGTTTCATGGGGTCGTGGACGATAATAAAAAAAGTGAAATCATGAGCAGATGCTTTCTTGCTTTGAACCCGGTGACTGAAGGTAGCGGGAGAAATCTAAAGATGGTAGACTACCTTGCCCATGGGTTGCCTGTATTGAGCACGCCCATAGGGGTAAGGGGATTTGAGGATTACGATATATCTGATTCAATTGTCATTTGCCAACCGGATGAGTTCGATGAAAATATAAAGAGATTATCAGAAAACAGGAAAAAGATCAAGGGGATGTCAGTTAACGCTGAAAAACTCTATAACGAAATAATAGAATCAGAGAATAGAATAGATGTGGACGAATTAATATTGAAAGCATACTACAATAAGAAATCAGAAAATGCCGGCTTACGTTGAAATTGACTGATCAACAATCAATATTTATCAGACGGTTCCATTACATATCACAAAAATTCTTCTAACAGGGCATAAAGGTTTCATAGGCACCCAGATATACAGATCCCTATAGGATTCCGGTTATGACATAGATGGTGTGGATCTCGGAGATACCATTCCAGAGAGAAAGTATGACGTTATACTGCACTTTGGTGCAAGAACACTGATCGGGAATTCAATAAATGCGCCATACGAATATTTCCAGGATGGTCTTGCTCTAACTGTAAGGTTCCTGGAAAAAGCCAGAGTTGACAAATCAATCTTCGTCTTTCCCACTTCAGGTTCCATTGATGAACCAACCAATCCATATTCGCTTTCCAAAAAGGAGGGACTGGAATGGATCATTCTCTACAAGAACCTGTATTCCATCAAATCAGTTATATTGAAACTTTTCAACACATACGGAGAAACCTCAAGAAAAGGAGCCGTTTATCTCTTCACAAAAGCAGCACTCACGGGAGAAGAGATACCTGTTTACGGGGGAGGAGACCAGGTAAGGGATTTCGTCCATGTAAATGATCTTGTAAATTGCGTGGTTGACATTGTAAATGGAAAAATCTCCAGGCGAATATGAGATAGGGACGGGAATAGGTACCAGCATTAATGATCTCATAAAAAAAGTAGAGTTCATTACGGGAAAGAAAGTCAAGAGAACTGATCAGCCCTTCCTTCTGAAGGAGGCTCCATCTCTGTTTGCAAAAAACCCATTGCCGGAAAATCCTATAAAGCTGGATGAAGGTATAAGGATGGTAATGGAGAATCTGAAGAGAACAAACTGATCACGTTTTCAGAAAATATGGA
>JAKADQ010000001.1 GCA_021820405.1 Thermoplasmata archaeon
ACAATTACCTTCAGGACAAGAATCAAGCAGTGATTGATTTCACATTCATCAGAACATTTCAAGAAAAGGAAACTACCTTTAAAATCTTCCATGTGAACCATGGATCAGGAAAAGTCCTTTTCTGCACAGAATCCTATCAGAAAGGGGAAAATTCTGACTACCGTGTCTTCGGGGCAAGTTTCAGCGATGCTGACCAGGAAATAGACATCAGGGACAACACATTTGAGGTGGGAAAGCATTGTGCTGCTGACGTCCAGGTAAGGGGAGTTGTAACAGGAAGAAGTTCAACAATACACAGAGGAAATGTTGACATTGAACTGGAAAGTACAGATACAACTGGTTTCTACGATTCACGAATATTGCTCCTTTCAAAGGAGGGCTATGCGAATTCAAAACCCGGGCTGCAAATTAAAAACGCGAATACCCGTTCCAAACACGGATCAGCAATAAGTTCCGTGGATTCAGAACAAATTCTCTATCTGGAAAGCAGAGGAATAGGGCATAAGGATGCAATAAACCTCATAACGGGAGGATTCATAGGTTCATTGATTGAGAGGAGCAGTAACAGGAAGTTTCAGGAGATTGTGGAAAAGTATGCCGAAGGTATAAGCCTCTGATTTTTTATTTATTTTACCCATAGTGATTATTATGTTTGACCCTGTGGAAATAAGAAAGCATTTTCCCATATACGAACGATTTCAAAGGGAAAACATTGTGTACCTTGACAATGCTGCGACAACCCAGAAACCAAAGGAAGTAATAGACGCAATAGTCAATTATTATGAAAACAGCAATTCAAACGTGCACAGGGGCGTTTACAGAATAGGTGAAGAGGCAACAGATCTCTATAATAAGTCAAGGGAAAATATCGCCGGTTTTACTGGAGGAAAGCCCGAAGGAACGATTTTTGTAAGGAATGCAACTGAGGCCCTGAATCTTGCGGCAAATTCACTTACAAGGATGATAGGTAAGAAATTTGAAGTTCTCGTTTCAAGAATGGAACACCATTCAAATATAGTTCCTTGGCAGATTGCCTCTGATACTTTTGGGATCAGGCTGAAAATGATGGAAAGCAATATAGATCGTCCATTGAGTTGGGGGGATATCGAAAGAAATATCACAAAGGATACTAGAATAGTATCCCTGACTCATGTTTCCAATCTCCTGGGAACAATCAATGATCTGAGGGAAATCGGAAAAAATCTTCATGAAAGGGGAATATATTTTATAGTGGACGCAGCACAGAGTGTTCCCCATATGCCAGTAAATTTTCGGGATTTGAACTGTGATCTGATGGCATTTTCAGGTCATAAGATGCTTGGGCCATCGGGCATAGGGGTCCTACAGGGAACACCTGAAATTCTTGAGGATATGCCTCCATATATGGGAGGAGGAGAAATGATCAAGGAGGTCTTTGAAGATCATTTCATAGCGGCAGACATTCCCGAGAAATTTGAAGCAGGAACACCAAACATCGAGGGTGCCATCGGGCTATCGGCAGCTGTTAATTTTCTGAAAAATCTAAGGATGGAAAGTATAAGGCAGCATGAGAAAGATCTGATCGCATATACACTGGAAAAGGAAGATGAATTGAATATCCCTTCACTGATATCCTATGGGCCCAGAGACCCTGAGGTCAGGGGAGGCATATATTCCTTCAACATGAGGAAAAATGTGGAATCGGAACGACCCTTTGGAAATGAGGTGCATCCACACGATATATCCCATCTTGCCGATAGGATTGAAGGCGTTGAAGTTCGTTCCGGGCATCACTGTGCTATGCCCCAAACAGTTTCATTGGGGGTATACGCTACTGCACGTGCATCCTTTTATATATACAACACAAGGGAGGATGTAGATCATCTTTTCGATGCGATAGAAAAAATTGGGAAGAGGATGATAAAATGAGCGAGGATATAATATATAGTGCCATAATCGACGAGCACTACGAGGAACCGAGGAATTTTGGAAAAATAGAAAATCCAGACGAAAATATTATGGAGACAAATCCCACCTGTGGAGATACAATTGCAATGTATCTCAGGCTTGGAGATGGAAAGATCAAGGACATAAAATATGTTGCCCGGGGATGCCTTATCAGCGTTGCATCTGCGTCTATCCTTTCAGAGAGGGTTTCAGGAAAGGATATTAAGGAGATATTGAAAATGAAAAAAGAGGACATACTTTCCTATCTCGGCATAGATCTTGGACCTGCAAGGGAAAAATGTGCCCTTCTCTCCTATGATGCACTCATAAAAATGTTAAAAAAATATGAGTCCGAAACCAATCAGTGATTTCATATGGATTCCAATTGAAATTTTTTTAGATTCCTCTTCATTTTCTGTGTTCACTGTAATTTTAGATTGCCGTTTAATTTAAAGTAGTTTAACTTTTCTATGTGTTAATAATTATTAAATATGGAAATTCAGTATATTTTATATGAATAAAAAAACATTATTGGTTGGTATTGTATTATTTATATTTTTAACATCTATTACAGGCATTTCCGCAGCATCGGCAATTGGGTCTTCAACCATACAACTCTCAACAAACAGCATTACGGTGCAACAGGGTAGCTCCCAATCTGTTGGTTACACTGTAAGCCTTTCGTCGGGAACGTCATGGGGCACAGATCTGACAGCCTCATCCCCTTCAGGAATAAGCGTATCACTCAGCACACCATCAGGCGATCCCACATTTTCAGGTAAAGCCACCGTATCAGTCTCATCCAGTGTCTCTCCCGGAAATTACACTGTAACCTTTAAGGCATCCGGAGACGATCCTTCGACAAACTCTCCGGTACTCTCTGTGCATGTTGCAGCTGCCCAGAAGATAAGCGGACATGCAAAGATAACCCTTTCAGTAAATACAGTTTCACTCAGTGGAGCAAATGAAACTTCAATAAAATACAGTGTGAGCCTTTATAACGGTACATCCGGCATAACGGATCTCGCATATTCTGGGGGAGGCAATCTGTTAATCTCATTTTCGAATGCATCAGGATCACCTCCGTTTTCAGGTATAATGACCATCAGGGGATCATCATCTGCAGTATCAGGAGTTTATCATATTGACATATACACCACAGGTGGAGATCCCTCCATTTCAAACGCAACCATTACTGTAAACTATAAAGGAACAACGCCCACTCCATCCTCTTATACTCCATACATTTTAGGCATCATTGTCATACTAATTGGCATCCTTGGGCTTGTATTTTCTGTTGCATTCTCTGGGAAGGACAGAAAAAAAGTGGGTGGAATTTCCCTTATAATTTCCTCAGTTATGTCCTTGTATCTTATCATATACGATACAAACCTGAGGACACTTGCTCCTGATCACTTTTACGGCCTAATAATATATCTTGTGCTATCCATTATTGGTTTCATCTTTGCCTTCGGAATTCGACCTCTTCAGAAATTGAGTAGTTTTGCACTCTTTGCCGGTTCCTTAATTTTTGCCATTCTAATGGTAAGCGACGTTTTCCTTGGCCTTCCTCTATCGAAAAGCTCGGGAATATCTCCATCAATTGGCTGGAACTATCTCTTTGGTTTTGGATTCACTTCAGTATCATTCCTGTATATCTCGCTGGCCTTTTCACTTCTGTTCATTTTCGTTATGGTTCTTGCCGGAACCTCACTCAGCATGTTTCGAAATATTAAAAAGTGACTATTTTTAATTATTTTTTTTATTCAGATCAATAACAAACCTGTATTTTACATCAGATTTAAGGACTCTTTCATATGCCCTGTTGATCTCCTGTGGGGTTATCATTTCTATGTCAGCCGTTATGTTGTGTTTTCCGCAAAAATCAAGCATTTCTTGAGTTTCTCTAATGCCACCTATGTTTGAACCTGCAAGCGTCTTTCTGCCTCCAACCACTGCCCCTGCGAACACATTGTACGAATTTCCCCTTTCAGGAAGCCCTACAAGGACAAGTGCCCCCTCTGGCCTGAGAAGGGAAAGATACAGGTTAATATCGTGCACTGCAGGTATGGTATCAAGAATGAAATCAAATTTCCCTGTGTGTTTTTTGAGTTCATCCTTGTCTTTGGATAGAATCACGTCAGAGGCACCGAGCCTTTTTGCCTCATCCATCTTCGAAGCAGATGTTGTCAGAACGGTCACATCAGCTCCCATTGCCTTTGCAAGTTTGACTCCCATGTGTCCGAGTCCTCCCAGTCCGGCCACTGCAACCTTTTCACCGCTCTTAATGTCCCAGAATCTTAAGGGTGAATAGGTGGTGATTCCTGCACATAATAGGGGTGCAGATGCGGCGAGATCAAGATTTTCCGGGATTCTCAGGACAAAGTCCTTATCCACAACAATCTGCCCTGAATATCCTCCGTACGTTACACCCCCAGAATGTTTGTCAGGGGAATTATATGTGAAAACGGTATCGTTGCAATAATGTTCATTGCCTTTTTTGCATTCTTCGCAGTTTCTGCATGAGTCCACCATGCATCCTACTCCAACGCTATCGCCAATTTTGTAATTCTTTACATTTTCACCTACCTGCTTTACAATACCGACGATTTCGTGTCCGGGTACAACAGGATATTTAGCTCCACCCCATTCATTATTCGCGGTGTGTATATCGCTGTGGCATATTCCACAGTACTTTATGTCAATCAGGACGTCATTTTTGCCAACATCTCTTCTATCTATACTCATTTCATGGAAAATTCCATGAGGTTGATCAACACCATAAGCAACTGTCTTCATCTTTAACCATCCGTATAAGAATTGTTTCAGTATAGTTAAGATTTGGGAATATGAAAGGAAAATAAAAGTCACGGATGACAAAATACGCACTTAAAATTCAATCCCAATAGAAATATTGGGGGTTTTTCAATTCTCAATTGGCCATTTGAACCTCTAAGAATCAAGATATTAAAGGCTCGCATAATTTTGATAAAGCACATGAAACTTCAAATGAAGGAGTGAATTATTGGATAGCGGGAATGAGGTGTTCACTCGGTTTTTCACATTAATTAAATATCCATCCAAAAAATACTCATCTAAAATGAACAGAAATAAGGATTTATGAAAGTATTTGAAATGATTTATTCTTCAATCGCAAAACTTTCATAAAGGTTTTTAAAAATAGTCCAGGTCTATACTCATTTCAAGTGATTTCACCTCATCCTGGGTGAGTTGCAGATCACCTGCCACAAGGTTTTCCTTAACCTGTTCCATATTTTTTGCCCCTGGAATGACAGCAGCACCCTTTTGGATGAGGTAAGCCAGCGCAACTGTTCCCGGTTCGCATTTGTATTTATCGGAAAGCTCCCTGAGCCTTTCAAAAAGTCCTGACATACCCTTCAGATTTTCTTTCCGGAATAGGGGATCAGAAGATCGAATCTCACCCGGAGGAAGATGGCCCTCATCATATTTACAGGTCAGGAGTCCCTTTGCTATGGGGCTATACGCAATCATCGTGATTCCATGCTCTTTCATCAGAGGGTAAGTCTCATCCTCAACCTCTCTCTGTAATATATTGTAACGCATCTGGTTGGAGACAAGGTCATGATCCTTCAGCAGGTTGATTGTTTCCCTGATCAGTGGTGCTGGGAAATTGCATACGCCAATATGCCTTATGAGGCCCTCATCTGCCAGTTTTTCCATTGCGGCCAGCGTCTCCTTCAATGGCACATAGTTGTCTGGCCAGTGCAACTGATACAGGTCTATGTAATCCGTTCCGAGGCGTTTCAGGGAATTTTCGCATGCCTTTATCACATCCTTATACCTGAAGTGGGGTGGCGCAACCTTTGTGGCAATGATGAAGTCCTTTCTCTGAAGATTTTCAGTTGCAGCCCTGACCAGTTCTTCTGAATGGCCCATTCCGTACACTTCGGCAGTATCAATGTGATTTCCGCCATTTTTCAGTGAATATCTGATGGCATCTATGATGTCTCCGTCACTGTAATCGTTTCCCCATCCAACTTTACCAGCCTGCCAGGCCCCAAATCCAACAACAGGAATTTTAAATCCACTCCTTCCTAACTGTATTTTCATCATGAATCTGGGAGTCATTCATGCATTTATAAAGACATCGATTTCCCCTGTTTTGTTTACCAGTTGTTGATCAACAAACCTTAATTAAAATATATGGATACCTTAACGCCCTGAAAAATAGTATTCCTGATATATGAAGGTATATGACGACTTAGGGCTAGAACTTGCCCTTCCATAATGGGCCTCAGCATGAGTTGAGGATCTGTTTCCTGCTATGAAATGCCGATCAGAGGAAGGCGAAAAATTCCCCGTGGGTCAGTGGAATCAGGATAATGAATGATTCCCGTTAGATCGGGGAAAAGATCAAAATAAGGGAAGATATTTAATGGAAAGCAACTCTAATGTGGAGCTTGAAAATCCTGCGGTAAATCAAATCGTGTCTCTGGTCAGGGAGTATGTGGACAGTTACGAAATAGAGGTATCTCCCGTATCTATAAAATTCAAATTTCTCCAGAGTGACAATCCGGAAATCCAAAAGAAATTTTCAGATCTTAACAGAATTCTGATGGAACAGGGGTATGTGGCCCAACTTGTGAGGGACTATGAATATTATGTACTCGTATCAAAGCTGCCTCAAAGAAAATTTACATCCATAAAGGTCAACATCATACTTCTGATACTTACCATTCTTTCAACATTGTATGCCGGTTATCTGTTTTCAGAAGACTATGTACCAAAAGGCCCTGATATATTCCTAAGAACATTGATGTACAGTGCCCTGTTTTTCTCTGCACCTTTGCTGACCATACTGGGCGTTCACGAACTGGGTCACTACTTTGTGGCAAAGCATTATGGGGTAAGAGCATCCCTGCCTTTCTTCATACCATTTATTCCTATCGCCTATTCCATAGGGACCTTTGGTGCGTTCATATCCCTCAGGGACCCATTTCCAAACAGAAAGGTTATGGCCAATATAGGGGCGGCTGGCCCGATTGCAGGATTCTCCACTGCAGTTCCCCTGCTGTTTGTAGCAGACTATCTCCAGAAGACAATGATTAAAGTGAGCAACTTCTCACCCTATTTTCTTAACTATCCTCTTATATACAATTTATTAAATCTTCTGCCCATAAAGCCTCCCGTATTTCCTATGGTTCTTTCAGTATGGGTGGGGATATTCGCGACAGCAATGAATCTCATTCCAGTGGGCCAGCTCGACGGAGGCCATGTTTTGAGAGGGATACTGGGAAGGAAATCAATCGTAATAAGTTACGGCTTTCTTCTCCTTCTTTTCTACCTTGGGCTGAATTATTTTGGCTGGATACTCATTGCAATACTTGTAATGTTCCTAGGCCTTGAACATCCTCCTGCTCTGGATGATTCTACGCCAGTGGGAATGAAGGAGATCGCCATTGGGATAATCGTGCTGATCATGTTTATACTATCATTCACACCGGTGCCATTCTATATCTGATCATAACAGTATATGAGCAATAATATGGCATGCTCGGCCTGAATCCAGTGAAGTTATGCCTGGTAACTACAAAAATTATTTGTGCAATAATCATGATTATGGAAAATGGTTGAACGCCTCAGGAAAAATACCCTAGGAATTGAACGATTAATATGGCAGGGATGGGGAATGACTGCACCTGCTGCTGATATTGCCTTCCTTCTTGGTGGAATAGCCCTTGTTGCACTGGGCGCTACCCCACTATCCATAATTATCGGCTTTCTTATATATCTCACTATTCTGAATACTTCCTATCGCTTTTCCCAGCGATATGTATCTGCAGGGAGTGACTTCACATATGTGGGAAAAGGGCTTGGTGGGTTTATGGCAACCTTCGAAGGTTGGAATCTGTTTTTTGGGACAATGTTTGCCTTCGCAGGTTTTGGTATGCTTGGGCTGGCTGCATTCTTTGACATTTTTGACAGCCAGATAGTAACATCATATCTTTGGATTCCCATAGTGATCGCCCTTAACATACTGACATTTCTAATTCTTTACAGGGGGATTGTCTTTTCAACTTCCTACCAGATGATCACCGGGATCATCGAGTTTGTTGTGTTAATTGCAGGAGGGATAGGCCTAGTGATACTTGCAGGGAAGAATAACACATTGGAGGTATTCAACCCATTGATTTCCAAAGGAGGCGCCATAGGTTTCATTCATTCTTTAACACTATCAGTGGTTACGTTCATAGGCTTATCTATTGCGCTTACATCCATATCGGAAGAGGCCAATATCCCAAGAAAAAACGTTCCAAAATCACTGCTTATTTCATCCCTAATAATTGGGGGAACCATAATATTTTTATCCTATGCAATGACAGTTGCATGGGGTTACAACAACATGCTTTCTTTCGGCAATTCACTGGATAACGGTTTGGTTCTTTTTAACCGCCTTAGCCCTGTCATGTTTGGGCTGCTCTTCATATTCACAGTGAACAGCTTCATGGGAAACAATATATCCATGGGGACATCCATGACCAGAATATTCTATGCATTTTCCAGAGATAATGTAATATTTCCAAATTCCTTTTCCAAGCTTGATAAGAGAGGAACCCCGGTTAATACAACATATTTCATACTGGGAGTTTCCATATTTTTATGCCTTTCTTTCGGGCTATACTTTGGCCCCGTAGATGGCGGGTATGTGCTTCTTTTTGCAGACGCGTTCTTCTCATTCCTTATAAGATCCATATCATCCGCAAGCCTCATAGTGGACACATACAAAAAGGGAAAGATGGAATTGAAGGCATTATTCGGATATCTCATTATTCCCATAATTTCCATTGGTTTGCTTGGTTCTGTCCTAATATCAAATTTCATACCCTTGCCAGAATATCCATATAATTATGCATCCATAATAGGTATCCTCGTAATATTGGGAATAGTGCTGATTACAATTTACACCGCTAGGAATCATCCTGAAAAGGTTTCCCAGGCAGGAAAAACATCTGTGGAGGAAATACTTGAATATGAAGTCTCGGGATAATATATGAATGAAAATTAGAGGGCAGCCACAGAAGAGACTCCTGACTCCTTTTTTACTTCGTAAACAATATCCGCTGCAGTCTCCAGTTCTTCGTGATGGGTGATTATAATGATCTGTGGGAATATATTCTCATCACTCAGCTCTTTAATGGAATATTTGATTATATCCCTGAGGTCGTTTCTTCTTTCCTCGTCAAGATATACCGTTGGCTCGTCCATGATTATTGTGCTCATATCTCCACCAAGATACTTAGCAATTGCAAGCCTTATACCTATTGCCAGGGCGGTTCTCTCTCCTCCGCTTAGCTGGGATAGATCCTTAACAGAACCATCCTGCATGATCTCAACATCAAGATCATCCGACAGTTTCACATCTTCAATGGCAAGATTGAATCTGGAAATTATGTTTCTTGCTTGAGCCGAAATGCTTTCCACGGCTATGCCCCTTAAAGCCTTAGGTATTCCGTCTCTGGAAATCCCCTTTCTCAACAGTGATAAAAAACTCAATATCTTTCTTGAAATTTCAGTTTCTTCAATATATTTCCCAATCTCATCCTTTTCTTTGCTTTTCTGTTCACGTTCCGTTCTCTTTGATGATATATCACTAAGAAGTCTTTCTTTCTCATTCTGTGTTATTTTAAGGGAATTATCAACTTCTTGGAATTCCTTTCTTAGCTTATCCTCTTCATTTATATACTCATCAAGTGTTTCAATCTCCTTTTTAATATCCTGAATTTGTTTTTTAAGAATAGATATATTTTCCATCTTCCTTTCAATATCTATTATGGCTCCGCTATCCTGGACGTCTCTAGAAAGTTTTTCAACATCCATCTCGATTTTGTCAATATCATGCTGATTTAGGCCTTTTTCAATCATTTCCATTAGATCAGGATATTTATCTATCAGACTTTTATTGTTTTCAATATCTTTCTCCTTTTCCTTTATTCTTTCATCAATTTTCATTTCTTCAAAAAGTTTGGTGTTTGCCTCCAAGTCAGAATACTTTTTATGGTCATCGGCCAAGGCGTCAATCTCATTCTTAACATCTTGGATTTTCTTCTGATCCATTTCATATTTATTCTTGCCCTCTTCATTCTGTTTCATCTTCAACATATACTCTTGTTCACTGGCATCATGCTGCCCAATTGCCTCTACTAGATTGAGGTAATCGTTGATTTCACGAGATTCCAGTACGGATAATTCATCTTGTGTCTTCTTTATCTTCCTTTTTAGTGCATCTATATGATTCTGTATTCCTTCTATTTCTCTCTTTTTATCCTCAATTTCAGAGTTGAAACCATTAAAAATTTCCTCATGTTTGTGGCCCTCTATGTTCTGGCCACACAATGGGCAAATGGGTGCACTTTCAAGTTTTTCCATCTTCTCTTTTATTTCTAGCATCCTTTCACTATATGATTTAATTTTGCCCTCTTCTTCTGAAATTTTCCTCTGCATCTCCTCTTTAGTATCCCTCTTCTCTTTTCTTGTAAGTTCAACATAATCTCTGGTAACAATTTTTAAGTCAATCCTATCTGATAATGCTTCCTTTATTTTTTCAAGTTTTCTAATTGCATCGGTTCTTCTATTTCTATTATCTTCATATAGGGAAAAATACTTTCTAAATTCCTCCCAATTCTTCTGGATTATTACTATTCCTTGCTCTAACTCTTCCAAATTTTTTTTAAGTTGGTTGTATCTAGTGTAATTTCCTTCTAAATCTTTCATTCTTTGAAGGGACTTGAAGTAATTGTCCCTGCTTTTCTTTAAATCATCAAGTTCCTTTCCAATTCTGTTGATTTGATCGATTTTGACAAGAAGATCCCTTATTTCCCTTCTTTTGGAATATTTAATATCGTTTTTTAATTTCTCAAGTTCCATCATCTTTGCTTCGTATGCGATTTTCTGTTTTTCTAGAGCTTTAATATCTCTCTCTAAATTGTATATATCATTTGTTATTTTAGATATATCTTCATTTTTCTGAAGTCGAATTTGCTTTTTGTCCTCTATGGATTTAATTTTTCCAAATAATTTATCCCTGTAGTTTCTTAATTCAACCAATTTTTCTTCTATGTCCTTTTCTTGGACGCTATTTTTTGCAATCTCATCTTCAAGTATTTGGATTGCCTGTGAGATCTCCTTGAACTGATCTCTTTTTTGTTCGTAATCTCTGGTTTCGCTTTCAAGATTTTTTATTATGGGATCAATATGCGATAGGGCTTTGTCATAATCTTTCAATCCTATGATCTCACTTAAGATGTCCTTCCTGTCGGCAGGCCTTGATGTGATAAGGCCATCAATGTCACCCTGTTTTACATATACTGAATTGATAAAGGCTAACTTCCCAATTTCCAATTCCCTTTCGACGGCCGCAGTAACCTCTGTTGCTCCTTCTCCAATTTTGGTGCCGTCCTTTATTATGAATGCTCGTTTTGTATTTTCTCTGCCCCTTCTGTTATCAATAACCCGTGTAATTTCATATGTATGCATGTTATGCCTGAATCTGACGGTCACAGATGACTCAGTCTCATTATATGATATCATTCTCCTGTCAATATCGTTGTTTCCAAACAGGGCCATCCTCATGGCATCCACAATAGAAGACTTTCCCGCACCATTCTTTCCTATTATTATATTGATTCCAGTTGAAAAACCGATCCTGGTATCCCTGTGGGACAGGAAGTTCCTCATGTGTATCTCTTCAATCAGCATCAAAACCCTCCTTGGCTAATTTTCTTATTCCCTCCTCAGAAAATTCCCCAGTCTTCAGTTGTTTGAATATTTCGTAGGCTATGTTCCCTTTTCGTTCGCTTCCAAAATATTTTATGAAGAGTTCGTTCTGTTTTCTCGATGATCCTATTTCTACAGTTTCCCTATTATTGGAGACTTCAAACCTTGGCGTTCTTATTATAAAATATTCTGAATACTCCTTTATCTTCCCCTTAAGGTATGCATTTTCAACCCCCTCTGTAAATGCCATACTGATCAGCGGTTTCTTTTCATAATTCTCCTTTGTGATCTGATCCAGTTTCCCAAATATTTCATCGGCATTACCCACCAGATCAAACTGCATCCTTGTACTTTTCAACCTTATTCTTTTTAATTTAGCCTCATCATCTATATCCACTATGTTTACACCCTTCCCCTGCCTCAGCAATCCATGGATCTCCTTTGTTGCCTTTACCTCTGTCGATCCGGCATAGGAAAATACTGATCTGCCTATTTTTTCTTCACGGAACTGATGCACGTGGCCAAAGGCCATGTATGTAAAGTTTACAGGAAGGTCAGATTTCTTAGCTTCACACTGTTCCTCCGGAAAGAAAGGATCGATCGCCTGATGGGAAACAAAAATGCATTTTTTCATTTTGGATGCTTCATCGTTAGCTTTCGCATAGATTTCCCTTAGAAGGTCAGACTGATAGAGTTTCATATTTCCAATGCCTGCGATATCCACATCATCCTTCCTTATGATCTCAAGGTTGTCCATTCCGATCATTCTAAGACCAAAAAAGTCAAAGATACCGTGAGCTGTAAGGTCTTTTCCTCTGGGCCTGTCATGATCTCCGGGTATGCATATCATTTCAATATGTTTCTCATATAATTTCAGCATATTTTCCTTCAGTACATTAAGGGCCCTGTTGGAAGGCCTGCTTGAATCAAAAAGGTCACCGGAATGTATTATGAAATCCACATTATTGTCAATGGCAATCTGTATTGCTTCAGCAAAGGCATCATAGAAATCATTCTCCCGTTCCTCAATTCCATACTGTGAGGCTCCAAGATGAGTATCCGAAAGATGCATAAATCTGGCCATAATGCTTCACAACCTCAATGTTTCCCTTTGATTTTATATTTTTCCATTTCTAATCATCGAGCAATCCTCTGATAATCTTCCTGTTCTCCACAGGATTCAATCTTCTGTTTCTCTGCTCGAGGGACTCTCTTAATAAGTTAACAACATCAACATCCCCACCGCCCTCTCTGGTCTCCCTTTTTCTGATTTTAACTATTACAGGAAATCTTACGAATTCTCCAACCAGGACGGCTTCACCTGTATTCAATGAAGGAAGGTCATTTATAACACTGGCACTTACGCCTTCGCAGCTCTCTTCAATCGCCTTCTGATCCATTGGATTTGTAATTCTCAAAATTATCTGGGAATTACACTGGCTCAGAACATCCTGATCGATCTTCCCTGGCCTCTGGGTGATCACCACCAAAAACATCCCAAATTTCCTACCTTCAGAGGCAATTTTTTTAATAAGATCTGGAAGTTTGCCTTTGTTTTCTCTGCCAACAAAATTATGGGCCTCTTCAATGAACACGAAGACTGGATATCTGAAGGTTCCAGACACCTTTGCATCATAAATTTCATCAAGCACCCTAAGGCAAAAATAAGACATCACATCCTGATCAAGCCCTGATAGATCAAGGATGGACAGCTGCCCCTCCCTGAGATAGGTTTCAAGGGTTGTTGTGGTATTACCGAATATTCCCTTTATAGCCTTAAGCAGTGAGATTCTTCCAGAGATCCTTCCTCTTTCATTCTTTTCTAAAGATTGGTATGATTTCAGAAAATCCTCCAGATCACCCTTGCCTCTGGTTCCTTCAAGGATCTTCCTGGTAATCTCCCGGAGCGTTGTCCATTCATCATCAATCCGCATTATATCGAAGAGATCATTTTCATCCAGATCCTGAAATCTGATAGTAAACTGCTCTGTCAGGGCATTCAGTTCTTTGCTGTATCTTCCTGTACTTAAGGGTGTTTTGAAGACCTTTGTGAAATCTCCAATCTCTCTTTCAGCTTTCATTAAGGCATAGTCTGCATGAGGGTCCAAAACAACAACAGTTGCACCTTTCCTGATTAACTCCTCTATCATTACGGCTGCAGTATTGCTTTTTCCAGCCCCTGTTTGAGCCATGATTGCAACATGTCTGCGAAGACCATTGATGGATGCACCAACACCGACAGATCTGTAGTTTGATAGGGTCCCAAGAACTATGGAATCATTGTGGGAATATCCAAAAAGTGTCCTCATTTCATCCTCGGTCGATCTCCTGACAGGCTCTCCTGGCCTTATGAGAATTCTGTTTCCCTTTAATACTTCACCTTTTGAATTTATGGATCCAACAGTTCTGCATACAGCAATATCAACACTCTTTGTTGAAATATTTTTGATCAATTCCTTAAGCCTTTCGTAAGTAATACTCTCCTGAATCATTTCATTGAAGGACTGCAGCCTCTCTACCCTTCCAATTATTTGAGAAGTACCAATAGTCAATGTTACATATTCCCATTTTTTAATCTCAATGGCAGGGTTCAGAACAAACCTGAATACATCACTATCATTCTGTCCAGTTGTGAAACCAATGTTCTGTTCCACTTCATCCATGAATAAGAGATTGGGAATACAGACTTAAACGCTTAGGTACACATTAGTTAATAAAAAAATCCTGCCATGGTGTATCAGTTATCGCTTTAAAAATTCACTCCATTTATTATAGGCTATCTTCTCCTTTGTTTTCGGTCTGTACGGATAACATAATCTTATCACTATTCCGTAGTATTCAGCAAAGTCCATGAATTTAGGATTGAATCTGGATTCTGATACCTTTATTTTCTAATCTATTACGACCTGCTTAAGGTTGTCATATAGAATTATATCTGTGAATCCTCCAAAGAAGGAGAATGCGTTGAGATGCATTTTAATGACATTTTCTGTGAATATGTCGGTTGTGAATTCAACATAACGCATTCTTGAATAACCCAGTATCATGGAGAATGCGTAGATTTCTCTCCAATTCCATCAATATCTATGTATCCGAATTCACCGAAATCCACCTGTGACTGTTTTCCAGGTTTAGTCTCATAGCGGTATACCGCCTGTATCCTGCGATCCTTTCGCAGTTCATGGCAGTAATCCTTCAGTATTGTGTATTTGCCATCATATCCTAACTTTCTGATCTCTTCAAATCCTGACAACTGAAAGATTGTGCTCATCTATCAGTGAACGTATATTTTCTTTATATGGATCAAGCTTTGATCCCCTGTGCCTTTTCTTTTTCTCCTGTATCCTTGTTTTTCTGAGCATCCTGCTTACTGTATTCCTCGATACACCGAGTTGTCTTGCTATCTCCCGGTTGCTCATTCCCATTTCTTTAAGATTCCTTATCATTCTCCTCACCTCCAGCCCGTACAATCATGATCCCCTTCCATATGAGGAAATGGATCAAAATTAAACCGGCGATCTGGATCACTTTTATTCCGGCGAAAATGCACAAAAATCAACCGGAGATTGTGATCATGTACACTATCAAATGAGAATTCCCTTCATAATAACCTATCTACCGAGAAATGTAAGAATTAATTTGCTTCACTGATAATCATTACTGCTTTACCTAATAAAATTCAACTTGTTATAATGCTTTCTATCGCATTGTAGAATTCAGATGATCTAGTATTTTAAAGATTCATGGAGAATGACAATGGAGTAATGAAAAGGTTTTCGGTGATAGTTTTTGAAAATCTTCATTAGGTTAATTTTGAGATATTACTTATTAACTTTATGTAAAAAAATATAAAGCCTGTTTGTTATAGCAAGGTAAATGCCATATATGGTGTATGCAATTAGTATGATGACAAATAAGATAGCACCATTCAAACTATTAAGATTTATCAAGACGGGTACATGACTGAAATGATTTACGGATAATATTACACCAGCTGCTTCATATACAAAGAAGACAAGACCTATGAGCATAAAAATAAAATGTACTATTCCTTTTCTCATTTTCAGTACCCCCAAGGAATATCGTACTCGGGAGCCGATATGAACCCTCCACCCCAATAAGACATGTCTATGTTAATCCCATTGAAGTCACCGTACGCATCCATAAACGTAATGTATGCCGCACCAAGAGCAAGAACGAGTGATACTATAGCCGCAACAAGACCTCCGACAACTGTTACTCCTACAATAGCGGCTATAAAAGCAGCTATGGCTGACCCAGCCGACATTAAAGCCGTGAGTTCTATAGTTTGTTGCTGGTTAAGAGGTATTGCAATTCCCAAAAAACCGTATGAAACACTCATTGGGTGTACATTGGGATATATTGGGTGTATTGTGCGGTATTCTTTATTTATTGTAAAAGTTATAGGCCCTCTCAGATTATTTGATATAATGGAATAAATAACCACATTCGTTGCTTCGCCATTATTTTTTATTAGTGTGAACAACGCAGAATGAACCACACCATTCACATACACGACCGTTCCAAGAGCATATTTATTAGCATTTGGTCCATTATATCTGATAGATTCTATGGAAATCTTCTGTGCAGAAGTACCTATTACTTTCGTGTCTGAATAGGATTCTCTTAGTTCAAAGTAATTTGCAAACCTTATCATTCTTTCATTCATATTAACATTGTTGATACTTTTTGCGACAGATATCTCTGTATTTACTGGTTCCATTTGCTTCGCAAAGGGCACTCCTATAAACACAGAGGTTATGATCACTGCAATCACCGCTGTAGTTCCTAACAACTTCATTTTATTAGTCATTTCCATTTACTTCCCCCTTTTTATCTAGTTAAATCAATATGTATATCGATAAATAATATTTAACCCTTATTGTAGTCTGGAGGTTAGGGTACTATTCTATGACTGCCCACACTGAAAATATTGTGCCACACAGCGGTATAGCACAGAGCATTATCGATCATATAATCCCTTCTCTTTGCCACGTTCTATCATAGCATATTCTTGTCTGCTACAAATCCTGATTTGAAATTTCTTCTCTGGTGTTATTGTTCCAGATGTGACATTTTATCAGAATCAAACCCCTTCATCGTATCTTTCCATCTCTGTGATCCATTCAGATTAGCATCCTTCTTTGGTATTACAAAGACCTTTGTAACTCCAAGTTTATCCACGTATAATGGGGATGAATAATACCTGTCAAGCCCGATAGAATTAATCTCCAACCCAAGGGCTGAGAAAAGGATCCATCGCCCTGTCATATGCCCGCTTTTCGAATCTTATGTATGACCCGAATGCTATGTAGAGCTAGGATTGCAGATACATTATGGCGAATGAATGTGCAAACAATCATTTCTTGTGACCCCTTGATTCCTTTTGGTCCTCTCTTAATTCTGTATTTTGTTTAGCCCTATCCTTAAGATTATGTGCATGTGACTCATAGTTCTGCTTCGCTGTCACGGAATATCCAGTCCCATCGCCGCTGGCATCCGATCTTGTTATGCCTTTTCTCTTCATCATAAGCAAAAGCGGTACGTATTGCCATTATAACCTCATCATCTGAATATCATATTTCCACGATCTTGTATGATGCATCTATTCCAGAAAGCATGCAGAAGACGGCAGGCATGTTTGCAAACATCCTGTTTGATTTGCCGACAAGCTGCTTTATGAGAAGAAGCTTAACCCTTTGATCCAGCGACAGTGAATAAGGATGTCATGAACCATGTATAATCTGTATTATGGATAAAGATTCTGATGTGCTCCCTTTGTCGTTTGGATGCTTATAAGATGGAAGGAAAGGTTTAGGAGAATCATAGAAAGGAAATGAATACCAGAAGGAGATTGATGATCTCAAGAGATTGGTGGGTGATCAGGCACTTGTTATTGATGTACATACCTATAAATGATTTTTAGGGAGGTTAAGGAGGGGATCGGTCTTCCGTTCTCACTATCCAGTCAACTGGAAGTTCCAAACTTTGTGAATATACCTGCCTGACAGATCATGATGGAAAGATTGTAGAAGAATATAAGATGCATAATACAGAGAAGAACTGGGCAGACTTCATGAAGAAGTATAACATAGATACAGAAATTTCAGTTGAAAAATCAACAGCCGGGAAATACGTAGCCCATCTGTTAAGAGATCATGGATTGCATGTGCACCTTGCAAATTCGAAGGAGTTAAAACTCATATGGAAGTCAAAGAAGAAAGACTGATAAAAATGATGTTAGGATTCTGGCAAGATTACTCCGCACAGGTGATCTTCTTGAATATTAACTTCCAGCAAAAGAGATAGAGGATATAGATAGAGGATATGATGACAATGATAAGATACAGAAGATCACTGGGTGAAGGCATAACTGCCATAAAGAACAGGGTTCATGCGGTTCTGACACGCAATGGAATATCAATATCCTCATCAGATATCTTCGGCAGGCGATCCCTTCAGGTGATACTCGACTCTTCAAGGAATATGTCATTTGCAGATAATATTGTTCTTGCAGATCTCATATCACAATACAACGATATCAATGCACCTGTAAAGAATATGCAAAATCAGCTTGCATCAACGGGAGAAGGGATTGAGAGTATTAAGATATTAATGACAGCACCGGGTATTGAATATTACACCGCTCTCGGTATATATTCTGAAATAGGAGACATAACAAGATTTCCTGATGCTGAACACCTCTCATCATATACCGGTCTTGTTCCAAGGGTTGATCAGAGTGGAAACAGATCTGTATACGGGCATATAACAAAATCAGGCCCATCTGTATCGAGATTCTTCCTTGTGAGTCCGATGCATTCTCTGATCAAGCTGTCTCCATCATTCAAAAAAATATACAGAAAGATGAAGAAAAGGATCGGAAAGAACAGGGCTATTATAGCAACAGCAAGGAAACTGGCAGTGATAATATTCAATATGCTTTCAAAGAATCAGCATTTCGTGGATGGTTGCATGTTTCAAAGGCTATATGAAAGAAAAATCAAGAACATGGAATCAAGTTCTAAAATGGCTCGTGAATTTCAACAGAAGGACACGGAAAAAATAATAGGGGAAGTTAACATGCGATCATCGTCAATAAAACTTCTTTCATGACACCTTCATATATCCTTACAGCAGAGAGGTTATACTTGTCAATCCTCCCCCTTACATAATCGGTGTAAGGGGCAATGACAGACTGTCTCCCCTCTCTGCTGTATTTGGCAGGTTTCTGCATTGCGATATATTTCCTCACAGTTTTCCTGCTCACTCCAGTTCTCCTTGCTATCTCACTTATGCTCATTCCCTGTTCTTTCATAACCTTAAACATATGCCAATCCTCCGCTGTAATCGCATTTACCATCTCCAGAATGAAAATACATGGGGCAGTAAATATTCAATGGCTCATTCTGGATACTTTTCAATGGCCAAAAAAGGGGTAAATTTGAATGGGCGATTACACTCTGATAGACTGCCTTTGCCGTCAACTGAATACTGGCATACTTTAGATGACGTCCTTACACAATACGTTATGCATAACGATAACAAGTTTGATTACGATAATGAAGGAATATCCCATAGGAAACACATCATTGCTGATTGGATAAGATACATAGGCAAGGAAACCAATAATCTTGACGAAACACAGATTACTGGTATTGATTCAGATTCATACCTTGAGTATGATTACCTCAGGGAATTCTATGCATGGGTCTTGACATTGAAGCCTAAAGACGTTAAGGGCGAGAATATATCCGAAAGAGGATTAAGAAATATTAAACAGAAAATCAGGAATGGAAGCGGATTAAAAAACAGATCAAAAATTATTAAAATCCTTTTTAAAAAATACTTAAATATGGATAATTAAAATTCTTAAATTGAAAATTAAAAACAGCACGTTTTTCGCTCTTATCTATATCCCAACATATAGAATGGGCCTGGCCGGATTCGAACCGGCGATCTTCGCTGTGTGAGAGCGACGTCATAACCACTGGACTACAAGCCCTCCATTGTAATTTTATTCAGGTTAAAAGTCTTTTAGATATGACATACCAAAAGGGAGGAAGGAGAGAGCAGAGAGTGAGCGATTTCATTTTTTAACGTATTTATCTTCAACATGCGATAGGCTGCATTCATATTCATTGTTTTTGTTCTTAAAGAAATTTACAAGAGCAAATCCTATTTATCATAACATACAATAATTGATCATGAAGGACCAATTTGAAAAGATTTTTCGAGGGAAGGATTTAAATTATTATTCGGACGATCTACCATTGATCTCCTTTCTTTCATATCTCAAAATAGGAAATAAAAAGGGAATGGAGGAACTTGGAAAATATGTCTCTTCAGAGCTTATTGAAATAATGGATTTTGTCGATCATAAGGGAAAGCCTGAATTGATCACATGGGATCTGGACGGCAAAAGGATTGATTATGTCAGGCTTTCTCCTGAACATAGAAAGGCTTTGGATAGATTGCAGCAACTCGGTGTTGTGAGAAAAAGTGCAAGCGGTGAGGATGACTGGTTATATCATTATATCAGTGGATATGTAATCTCAGACTCCGGAATATTCTGTACTCTGACACTGACAGCCCAAACTGCCTATGGGATAAAGAAATATGGGAATAGCTCAGAGATGAAGGAATTTTTAATTAAATATCTGGATGAAAAGGAGCCATGGTACGGCGCAACCTATTACAGCGAGACTCAGGGAGGCAGTGATCTTGGGGCAAACAATACAATGGCGGTCAATGAGGATGGCAAATGGTATTTAACAGGTTCAGACAAATACTTTGCAAGCGATGCGGGTATCGCCGATGGTGCCATCGTTACTGCAAAGTATAAGGAAGGGGGAGTAAGATCATTGGCCCTGTTCTTTGTGCCATCAATTAACACAAAAGGAGGACTTAATTACCAGATCAGAAGATTGAAGAATAAGATGGGAACCATTGCTGTACCGAGTGGAGAAGTTGAGATGAATAAATCCGAGGCTTATCTGATCGGAGAGAAGGAAAATGGAATCTATTACGCTATGGAAATTCTGACAGTATCAAGAATAGATGATGCCCTCGCTGCGGTAGGCATTGCCAGAAAGGCTCTATGGGAGGCATATCTTCATGCTGAGAGAAGGTCGTCCTTCGGTAAAAAACTGATCGAGCATCCATTGATGATCAGGGATCTTACAACCATGGAGGTTGAACTAGAGGGTGCCACATTGATATCTCTTTATGCGGCTAAACTTTTCAATGATGTATACGATTCAAAACCACCTTACGATAATAATTATAATTACGCAAGGTTCATTTCCCATATTGCAAAAAATATGGCAGCATGGACATCAGACCACATCACTCAATATTCAATGGAAATTTTTGGAGGAATCGGTTTCTTTGAGGAATTTCCTGTGGCAAAGTTTCACAGAGATGCTCTCGTCACATCCATATGGGAAGGAACAAGCAACATACAATCCTTAGACATGCTGGAAGCAATAATGAAGAAAAATGCAGCTGAAATGTTCTTCAATAAAATGGAAAAACTCATAGAAAATATAAAAGATAAAGAAGTAAAAGAGAAAATCAAAATAGCTCAAGAAAAAACCATAAGATACTTCGAAGATGCTATAAAATCTGGCTATGCAGAGTGCCATTCAAAGGAGCTTCTTAGAAAACTTGGAGAGTTTTGTGAGATCTGCCTTATGTATGATCTATATGAAAATAGCAAGAAGGATAGGGACCTCCATGTTGCAAATCTATTATTTACCACCCTATACAGAAAAGATGAGGTAATTGAAACATCCCTATTCAAAATGGACATCATTGATTGGATGTCAAAGAAGCAATATTCCTAAAAAAATTTATTTTGATTTGACCATATTTACTTCCAACAAATTTTCTTTTTCAAATGAGCAATATCATTATTGATACGAATCATAAAATTTATGCACTTATTTTATGCAGATCTCAATTATTAAGCCATTTTGTCTCATGGTTTAAGTAGTCTGGTGAAAAATATTAACATAGAGGATATTTAGGTTTATGGAAGGATTGAGTCAGGAGGAAATCGATGTATTACAATATGTAAGGAGATTTGCAAAGGAAGAGGTAAAACCTCTGGCAAGGGAAATCGATGCCAAGGAGGAGGTTCCCAAAAAACTTATCGACAGAATGAAGGAGCTCGGCCTGTTTGCGAGTTATCTTCCGAAGGAATATGGAGGGTACGGAATGAGTTTCTCCTTCTTGATGCACACCATTGAAGAGATTTCCAAAGCATGTCCGAGCACCGCTCTTGTGCTTGACGGTGCTCTTACGTTGTTTGCAGAACCAGTTCTGATGTTCGGCAGTGAGGATATTAAGAAAAGATATCTTCCAAGGGTGGTCAACGGGGAGATAGGTGGCCTAGCTCTGACAGAGCCCGGTGCGGGAAGCGATGCAGCTGCTATTAAAACATCCGCGGTCAAGGAAGGAAATGATTATGTGATAAACGGTTCAAAGATATTCATATCCAATGGTAGGCTTGCTAAATTTTATGTCGTAGACGTAGTAACAGATCCAACCAAGGGCCATAAAGGGATTTCAACCTTTGTGGTCGATGCAGACACCCCAGGATTCAAAATTTCAAGGGATATTCACAAAATGGGAATAAAAGGGTCATCCACTGTGGAGCTTGTATTTGAAAACGTGAGAGTTCCTGAGTCAAATATGGTTGGAAAGCTCAATGAAGGCTTCAAAGTAGTGATGGAAACCCTCGATGCAGGAAGAATTGGAATAGCATGCCAGGCACTCGGAATTGCAAGGGCAGCCTTCGAAGAAGCCGTTGAGTATGTACAGCAGAGAAAGCAGTTTGGACAGCCAATATCAAATTTTGAGGCAATTCAATTCATGATTGCAGATATGGCCACAGAGATTGAAGCGGCAAGCCTGTTAACATACGACGCAGCCAGGAAATGGGATGATCATCAACCATGCGTTAAGCCCTCTTCTATGGCTAAGCTGAAAGCATCAGATGTGGCAATGAAAGTAACTACCGAATGCCTGCAACTGTTTGGCGGATATGGATATACAACAGATCTGGATGCAGAGAGGCATATGAGGGATGCAAAAATAACCCAGATTTATGAAGGGACAAACCAGATCCAGAGGTTGATCATATCCAAGGAGGTATTCAGGGAAATTCGCCCATGATACTTGTCGGTTGCTCAGGGTGGTCCTACAGGGACTGGAAAGAGAGATTTTATGGAAAATCCAATCCCTCGCTTCAATACTATTCCCATTTTTTTAATGCAGTTGAAGTTGATTCAACCTATTACAGAATGCCCTCAAAAAATATGGTAAAATCATGGGTCGAAAGATTCAATCCAGGAATTATATTCACTTTAAAGATGCCAGGTGACATATCCCATGGAAATTATGAATTGAGCCAGAAGATTAATCTATGGAACACCTTTGAAGAAACCGTTATAAAAACCGTATCCAGAGTCCAGGGAAGCGTAAAGGTTTTAATGACGATCCCGCCAGGGATTCTGGATATGGAGGATTATATACAAAAAATATCAAAAATTACATCCTCCTATGAGAATCTTTGCATTGAACCAAGAGTTAAAGATCCAAGAAAATACGAAAGTATATCAAAAATTGTGGAAGATAATGGATTTATACCAGTGAGCATCGATAATTATTTTATTAACCTCGATAAGGCAACAGGATCCAGAAATGTATGTTATATCAGGCTTCACGGGCGTAATACGGATTTTTTCAATTCCCTTGCCGGAATGGAAAAATTCAATTATGATTACTCACAAAGGGAACTTGAAAATATATCTAAAGTTGTGGAGGATGCAACCACACAGTTTCAGGAGGTCTATGTGTTTTTCAACAATCATCCAAATGGAAATGCGCCTTTGAATGCAATTGCCCTTTCCAGAATTCTTGGCATCAATAAGGAATTCTTCTGATCTTAATTTGGCAAATATCAAAATACCACAATTAATTATGGAATATGCCCAAAGGTAAAGAGATCAGTGAAGGATCAACTATTGAATTCACCCTTAAAGAAAAGAATCTTAAAGGAAAAGTTTTGGGAATAAAGGACAGCTATCTGAATATCAAACTGGAAAATGGATATAACATAATGGTTATCCCGGACGAAATCAAGAAAATTATCAACGAAGATAAAATTAATAAAATTGAACGTGAGTATTCCAGAGAATCGGGGCAGGGCACAAACATTTCAGTGATAAGCACAGGCGGTACAATAGTCAGCAAGGTTGACTACAGCACAGGAGCGGTTTTTCCATCACTCGATATCAGTGAAATAACTTCAAGATTCAAATACATCGAGAAATCTTACCATGTAAGAAGTATCCCATTTTTGAATATTCTGAGCGAAAATATGGAGCCAGAGCAGTGGTTGCAGCTGGCACATAAGATAGTGGAAGAATCAAAAAGATCCGAGGGAATAGTAATATCACATGGAACTGACACCATGACATATACAGCAAGCGCTCTTGCTTTTCTTCTTAAGGAGCTCTCTGTACCGATTATAATGGTCGGCTCTCAAAGAAGCTCAGATAGGCCAAGTACCGATTCGTATCTCAATATGGAAGCTGCAATAAATTTTGCCGCTTCAGATTTTGGAGAAGTGGGAATATCTATGCATTCCTCTATTTCAGACGATAAGATTGCACTTCTTCGTGGTGTCCGTGCCAGAAAGATGCATTCATCCAGAAGAGACGCATTCAGATCCATAGGGGAGAACCCCGTTGGATATTTTCAGAATGGGCTTGTAAACATTTCTGGACCATACAGGAAAAAGTCGGCGAGTACATCCATTTTCGAAAAAATAGAGAAAAGGGCCGGAATTCTCTATTTTCATCCGGGAATGGAAACGGAGGATT
This sequence comes from Thermoplasmata archaeon, assembly GCA_021820405.1. Classification (GTDB taxonomy): domain Archaea; phylum Thermoplasmatota; class Thermoplasmata; order Thermoplasmatales; family Thermoplasmataceae; genus Cuniculiplasma. Next base: position 24,597 of record JAKADQ010000001.1, read on the forward strand.
TATCAGAATATCTGGAGAAAAAGCTGGGTGTTGTCATAATGGGAACCGGCCTCGGGCACATCTCAACGAAATTCATAGATGTAATTAAGGAGTATACGGATTCCGGAAGGATGGCTGTCATGACAACACAGTGCATTTATGGTACCACTGATCTGGATGTGTATTCCACCGGGAGGCTTCTGTCCAGAGCCGGAGTAACATGGGCTGGAAATATACTGCCTGAGGCCGCACTTACTAAAATGATGGTAATAATGGGCAACTATCCTGATTTTGAGTGGCAGAAGAGAATGGTAACCGATATGAGGGGTGAAATTTTGCAGAGAGAAGAGATAGGGGTGTTCTGAATGATGGATCTTCCAGAAAACATCAAGATAGGGCTTGAAGTACATCTTCAGGTAAACGCAGGAAAGCTTTTCTGCAGCTGCGAATCAGAAGGCAGAGATACCGGTATATCATTTACCCGCATTCTACATGCATCTTCTGGTGAATTGGGAGGATCCGACGTATCAACACTTTATGAGGCTTCAAGGGAACGCATTTTCAAATATATTGCATCGGATAACTCTTGCCTTGTGGAATACGATGAAGAACCACCGCACAAAATTAACAGGAATGCCCTGAACACTGCCCTAATGATGGCCTCCTCCTTTGGTTCACAAATACTTGATAGGGTTGTTGTGATGAGAAAGGTTGTAATAGATGGATCAAATACAAGCGGCTTTCAGAGGACATCTCTGATAGGTTTTGGTGGAGAGGTACGGCGTGGAAACTATAAATCAAAGATTTCAACCATATGCCTTGAGGAGGATGCATGTAGAAAGGTGGAAGAGAGCGGCAATATGGTAACATACTCGCTAGATCGCCTGGGAATTCCCCTGATCGAAATTTCAACTGAACCTGATATTACATCACCGGAAGGTGCCATAGAGGTTGCCAGGGAGATCGGGGAGAGGCTTATATCCTTGGGCCTTTTAAGAAAAGGGGCAGACAGTATAAGGCAGGACGTGAATTTTTCAATGGGTAATGGCAGGGTTGAAATAAAGGGCGTTTCCAAATTAAATGCCATCGGGGAAATCCTTCAGAAAGAGATAGATAGGCAGATCGCACTCGAAAAGGCTATTGAAATCTGGAATGCAAGGGGTGGAACGGAACCAATCTCCTTCGTGGTGAATAATTCCATAATGAACGGAACCAATTCCAAAATGATTCTTAATGCGACGGAGGCTGGAAAGGATGTACTTCTTGCACGATTAAAAAATGGGCGTAAATTATTGAAAAGTGGCGAATTTAGAATAGGAAGGGAAATTGCAGACGCGCTCAAACAGATTGGCATTAAGGGGATTTTACATTATGATGAACTCCCTGCGTACGGAATCACATTAGAGGAAAAGCAAAGAATAAGTGACTTCCTGGAACTTGGTGAACACGATTCATTTCTGATATTGCTTGAAGAAGAGTCAAATGCCCAATACGTGAGCAATGTAATAAATAATAGAATAGAAAAGTTGCTTTCAGGAGATTTCTCAGAGACAAGGGCAGCAATGGAAGATAACACGACCAGATTTATGCGCCCACTTTCAGGATCGAGCAGGATGTATCCAGAAACAGATATCCCGGTTATTGAGATCACCAGGGATATGATTGAAAATGCCATAAAGAATGCCCCATTGCCCCTGGAAATATCTGTGAAGGAGATATCAACAAAATATGGAATATCCCCGCAGGATGCCTCCACATTGATATGGAACAATACCATAAGCATCTTTAAGGAAATGGCAGAAAGAGGTGATCCAAAGATGGTATGTCGCATTCTGGTACAAAAATTGCCAGAGTTAGAGAGAAAAAAGAATATGAAAATTGACAATAAAACACTGAGGAATGTTTTCGATTTCTGCCTGTCAAACAACTTTGGAAGATATTCCGTTGAAATGGCTCTGGAACTTATATCAGATGGGGTACCTCAGGAAAAAATACTCCTGCAGGAAAAGTTGAGGCCGGTTGATGAATCAGAACTTACCGAGCTGATGAAATCTATTGAGGAAAAGAGAAATATATCTGCAATAAGCAAGGAAATAGTTTCAATCACAGGAAGACCAGTCGATAGTTCCCTGATAGCAAAGGTACTGGGAAATCAATCAAGAAGTAAACATCTAAACAACACTTAAATATTTTCCACAAATACCTATTCCATGTTATTATACGGATACATACCAGCCATAATCACCCTTATATTGCTGGTTCTAGCTATGTATTTAGTATTCACAATTCTTCCAGCCTTAAGTCAGGCGAGAACAAAATCGGACATGAAAAAAATATCCCTAAGTCCGTCAGAAATTTTGAAAGATCTATCTAAGGAAGCCTCTCCGGTTAAAGGTTCAGCATATACTGCCCCATATGAGTCTGGTGAGGTTGCGAGGGGTTCATACAATAATTTTGTCCGGGTTCAGTACTATGTAATTGTACTTCTGTTCGTTCTATTTGATGTGGATATGGCACTTCTTCTACCATGGGCATTTGACTTTAAGTCGCTGGGGTTTTATGATTTTATGGAAACTATCGTATTTATCTTAATGCCGCTCACAGCAGTGTATTATGCCTTCAGGAAGGGCTATATGAGGTGGCTCAAATGAAGACTGGGGATGCTGGCTTTATAACAACAACACTGGAAAAAGCTATGGAATGGAGTAGAAGCAATTCAATCTGGCCACTCACATTTGGCCTGGCATGCTGTGCAATTGAAATGATGGCAGTTCAGGCATCACGCCTTGATATATCCAGATTCGGAAGTGAGGTTTTCAGAAACTCGCCGAGGCAATCTGATCTGATGATAGTATCAGGAACAGTTACCAAAAAAATGGCTCCTCGATTGAGAAGGTTATACGACGAGATGCCATATCCAAAGTATGTAATTGCAATGGGTGTCTGTGTTATACAGGGTGGCCCATATAATCAGGGCTATTCTGTCGTTCTAGGAGTTGACAGGGTTGTTCCAGTGGATGTATATGTTCCGGGATGCCCTCCAACTCCAGAGGCCCTGACAAATGGAATTATTTTGCTTCAGAAGAAGATAAGAAATGAAGCGGACAGGTGATCAGTTTGGTCTACGAAATTAAGGAAGAAACAGGAAAAGATGGAAGGAAAGTATATAGAATAGACAGGGAACACCTTCTGGAGTTAATGGGCGATTTGAAAAAGGAGGGATACGATCATCTTTCACTCATATCTTCGGTGGATTTCAGAGATCGGATTGAAGTTGTGTATCATCTTGAAAAATCTTCAGATAACTTTTCCATAATCGTTGTCAAAACCGAGACCAGAGATACGCATGTGCCAAGTGTCACATCACTCTGGGAAAGTGCCAATTGGGATGAGCGTGAACAATATGACATGATGGGAATCATATTTGATGGCCATCCAGATTTAAGGAGAATTCTCCTCCCAGAAGGATGGATTGGTTATCCACTCAGAAAGGATTATGATATGAGCAAGGTGCAGTATGTGAACATGGATGAAGAAGGCAACGATTATGTCAGTTTTGATCCAGGAGATGGGTGGTAATAATGGAATCTGATCTTACGCATAAATATATTGAATTGAATATGGGCCCTCAGCATCCTTCCACTCATGGCGTTTTACGTCTGAAGTTGACTCTTGACGGTGAGACAGTCAAGAAGGTCGAACCTGTGATAGGTTATCTTCACAGAAACGCGGAAAAAATATGTGAACTTGATTTCTACTGTGATGCCCTGATCTACTTTGACAGGATGGATTACGTCGGCGCAATGAATATGGAAGTGGGATATCTTGAAGCTGCAGAAAAGCTCCTTAACATTGAACCTCCTGAAAGGGTCAAGTGGATAAGGGTCATAATGGCCGAATTGAACAGGATTGCATCCCACCTTGTATGGGCAGGTGCATTTGGTCTTGATCTTGGAATGCTTACTCCTTTCTTCTACGTCTTTGAAGAGAGGGAAAAAGTACTAAACCTGTTTACAGAAATATGTGGGTCGCGTCAGGAAACAAACTATATGAGTATAGGTGGTGTTTATCAGGATTTCAACGACAAGATTATATATAGAATAAAGGAGTTTCTCGACGAATTTCCAAAGAAGCTAGAGGAGATATACAATCTCTTTGTTAAAAATGATGTATTTATATCACGAACAAAAAATATAGGGATACTGGAGCCTGAGGTTGCACTCTCCTATGGAGTTACTGGACCAATGTTGAGAGCATCAGGAGTTCCTTATGATGTAAGGAAGGATGAACCTTATCTGGTTTATGATAAGGTAAACTTTACAGTTCCAATATCCCGGAAAAAGGACGTTCTTGCAAGATTTATAGTGAGATTTGAGGAAATGAGGCAATCAGTTAAAATAGTGAAGCAGGCCCTCGAAAAACTCCCTGACGGTCCTTATTTTAATCCCAAGGCAAGGAAATCACTGATGATAAGACTGAGGGGTGAAGGAGATGTATTTGCAAGGACAGAATCAACAAAGGGCGAATTTGGTGTCTATATCGTAGGGGACGGGAGTGTAAAACCGTACAGGGTTCACGTGAGAAGCCCTGCATTTAAGAATCTATCTGTACTTCCTTACCTCTCCAGGGATGTGCTTATAGCCGATATGGTTGCAATTTCCGGGTCAATAGATCTGGTATTTGGTGAGGTGGACAGATGAATTTACTGACAAGAATAGCCACAATACTGAGTTTTCTTGGCCACTATCCTGCATATATCCTGGCATATATTATTGAGACACTGATTGTAATCATATTTGCAACAGTAGTGGTTGCCGGCATGGTTTATTTCTTTAGAAAATACATGGCAAGGGTTCAGATGAGAATAGGCCCGAACAGGGTAGGAAAATTTGGCATCCTTCAGGTGATGGCTGACGGTTTAAAACTGATCCAGAAGGAATCCATTATGCCTCAGGGGAGGGACGACCTTCCATATAAGGTGGCACCTTTAATTATATTTATCGCACTGATTATGGGATTTATATTTATTCCCTATGGCCCATTAGCCTGGCTCGGAACACTGACAGTGACTCATTCCGATGTCAGTCTCGTCATTTTGTTTGCACTGATTGCAATCATGCCAATTGGAGAACTTCTCTCCGGAATAGTTTCAAACAATAAATACGCGGTCCTCGGTTCTCTCAGGGGCGTGGCAAAGGACGTATCCTTCGAAGTACCTATGATGCTATCCGTACTTGCTATTGTTATGATGGCATCCGCAAGGAACGCCTCACCACTCGATCTTAATGGCATTGTCCAGGCCCAGAATATACCCTTTGCAATACTCGAACCACTTGGTTTCTTTGTTTTCCTGATCTCCATGGCCGCCAGGGCCTCCTATTCTCCATTCGATATGGGTGAAAGTGATAGTGAACTTGTTACTGGAAACACAACTGAATATAGCGGTCTGAGATTTGGTATGTTCTATCTTGGTCTATTTGGCACCATATTCCTTGGGTCGATGATCTTAAGCACTCTGTATCTTGGTGGGTATAATGGTCCGTTTGTCAACTATGTGGGTTTCATATGGCTTCTTATCAAGACTCTGGTGATTGTTGTGATTTCACTCACCATATGGCTGTCTATGCCGAGAGTAAGAATTGATAAGTTTGTATCATTCGGTTGGAAGTATCTTCTTCCAATCTCATTCATAAATCTTGTTCTTACTGGATTTTTAGTTTTGGGGGGAATTTCATGATTGAAGTAAAAGAAGTTGAGGAACCAAAGAGAATCCCTATTCTTGGTTCCATCGGGGGAATGTATACTGTGTTCAAGCACCTTTTCCAAAAACCTGTAACTGTCCAGTATCCTGAGGAAAAGGAGAATCAGGGTGACAGATTCAGGTTCAGGATATATCTAAGTACAGACGATTGCGTTGGTTGTACATTATGTGAGCAGGTTTGCCCGAATCTCACAATAACCATGGTTAGTCTCGACAAGGAAAATCCAAGAAATAAGAGAAAGATATATCCATCAGTAAACTTTGGAACATGCACTGTATGTAGAAATTGTGAGGAGATCTGCCCCACAGATGCTATTTATCTCAAAGATGTTTTCGAAACTGCAAGAACAAAGAACTCATTCTTCTATAGCCCAACGGATCTGGAAAAGAATGAAGATGAGGTGAGAAGATGATCTTCACAATAATAGAAATAATTATAGGAATAATCCTTCTTATTATGGCTGCAATGTCCGTAGCCCAAAAAGACGTACTCAGGAGTATAGTTTTTTTGATGTTTTTCCTGTTTGTTCTATCAATAAATTTCATCTATCTGGGTGCGACTCTGATTGGGGCAATCGAGCTTCTTGTATATGTAGGCGCAATATCAGCACTTATGGTGTTCACAGTAATGATCACAGGAGGTAAGGAATTTGAATAAAGTAACCGCAATGATTGCGTCCGTCCTCTTTTTTCTGGTGATTGCGTTTGCTGAGGTGACTCTTACAGGTTCCTATACTCCATATCAGCAGAGCATATCTGGGATATCTTCACTTTTATTTTCCACATATATTATTCCATTTGAGCTCCTGTCGGTAGTACTTGTGAGTGGTATAATAGGCATGTTTCATACGGCGGAGGATGAGGAATAATGTACGAGAACATGATACAATTATTTGCTCTGGCAATCTTCACGATTGGACTTTATGGTGTTATGATATCCAAACTTGGCATAAAAATGCTGATTTCAGTGGAAGTGATGTTAAACGCCGCAATATTCAGCCTTGTTTCAGCCGCAATGGGTTCAGGCCATCTTTCCCCTCTGGTAATGGCTCTTTTTACAATCGCAATAGCAGCCGTTGAATCTGCGGTAGGCATAAGTTTGCTTGTTTCTATATACAGAAAGTTCGGGAAAATTGATATTTCCCTCCTCAAGGAGATCAGGTGGTAATGTTGTTGAATTACGCATGGTTCATATTTTTAACTCCAATTATAGCAAGCCCGATCGCAGCTCTGGCTGCGAGAAAAACTAAGGTTCTTGGCGGTATCATAGCTTCCTTAGCCATTACAATATCCCTCGCGCTTTCCATATTTGTATATCTGAATCTCAGAACAACAAACGTGCCTATATATCAAACATACAACTGGTTTGGCAATATTAATGCAGGTATATATGTGGATCATCTTGCCCTTGTAATGGCCCTGATGGTTTCCTTTGTTTCATTGATGATCCATCTGTTTGCCATATATTATATGAAAGATGATCCAAGGCAAAATACCTATTTTGGTGAAACTGCACTCTTTACTGGTGGCATGCTTGGGCTGATTCTATCATCGAATCTTCTTGAATTTTTCCTATTCTGGGAGCTTGTGGGTTTATGTTCATATCTGCTCGTAGGATTCTGGTTTTTCAAACCAAACGCTGCTTCAGCAGCAAAAAAGGCATTCATTGTAACAAGAGTTGGTGATCTTCTCTTCATCATAGGCCTGGCTATCCTCTATTCGTTACTTACAGTTAGAAATGTTTCATCGCCTCTGAGCATACCATATCTTATAAATCATGCAAGCACGATTGCTTCTGAAGTTGGGCCCCAAAATTTGACTATCATAGGTCTGCTGTTTCTTGGGGGTGCAGCAGGAAAATCGGCTCAATTCCCATTGCACGTATGGATCCCTGATGCAATGGAGGGCCCGACAACAGTTTCTGCTCTGATTCATGCGGCCACAATGGTAACTGCTGGTGTTTATCTGATCGCAAGGGTTTTGCCTCTCTATGAACATGCAACTTACGTTGCTTCGTATGCAGTCCTTTTCATTGGAGCCTTTACGGCAATGTTTGCAGGAACTATTGGAATAGTGGTGAATGACCTTAAGAGAATACTGGCATACTCAACAATTTCTCAGATCGGCTATATGATGGCTTCACTGGGGATGGTGGCGGTGATAGGTCCCAGTGTGATCGGTTTCTCAGTATATCACCTGGTTGTTCATGCTGTTTTTAAGGCATTGCTCTTTATGACGGCCGGAGCAATTTTAATTGCGTTGATGGAACTCAGAGACGTTAGGAGAATGGGTGGCCTCTGGAAAAGGATGCCTGTAACAGTCACACTCATGTTCATTGGTTCAATTACTCTTGCTGCAATTCCACCAACTGCGGCATATTTCTCAAAGGACACGATAATAGATGCTGCATATATGTTCTATACCAGGAGCGGTGAAAACATATATTTGATTCTTCCATGGGTCTTTCTGGTTATAGGTGCTCTTATGACCTCACTGTACACCTTTAGGATGTTCTATCTTGTGGCTCTAGGAAAACCCAGATCGAAACTTGCGGAAGAAGCAAGAGACCCACCGCTTATTGCCCTTATTCCTCTGATGATTCTTGCTTTCCTGTCATTGACGCTTGGCATAATACAGTACAGATTTTATGATTTTATCTATCCTGCGACAATTCACGTATCAGTGCCGGTTGCTGTTGAATACACTCCACTGACAATGGTAGTAATCGGAATAATTGTAATTGCAGCAGTGTATGGCACAGGTATGTGGAAGAATATGGATCTTTCAAAGAATAGATTATACAGGCTGCTTAAGGCCAAGTATTACCTTGATTACCTGTTTACAAGAATTATTGCAGAGAGAACCATATTGCCTCTTTCATCAGGTTTTTCAAGGATAGAATATGGCTTTTCAAGGGATATTGAAAGCACGGGTGCCGGTGCTATGAGTTTTGGGTCAGTTCTTAGAAGGATCCAGAATGGTATTGTGGAATACTACTTTGTATTCTTAATAATAGGAGTCGCCGTGCTTATGCTCATCCTCGAAATAGCGGGAGGAATTTAAAATGTTAATTTTAATAATATTCTTGTTGCTTTTGATTTTTGCACTTTTCTCATTTCTCATTAAAGAGAGCTCGTGGAAGATTGCTACAATGGAGTCTTTCCTGATTCTATTGTTAACTGGAGTATATGCAATTTTGAGATTCACATCATATAATGGGGGTTTCCTGTCGGGATCATCATACCCCATTGATACTTCAATAGGAATATCTTTCAACATAGGGGTCAGTGCCCTCTCTATGGCATTATTATTCCTATCTGCTGTGGTTATGTTCATTGGAATATACGTATCCGGCAGGGAAAAGTTTGACAGGAAGTTTTACGGTTTAATGCTTACAACAGAGCTAGGGCTTTATGGTCTCCTCATCTCAAGGAATTTCCTGTTTTTCTATGTATTCTGGGAAGCTATAATAATTCCGGTCTTCCTGCTGATAAGTATTTATGGAGGAGTCGGGAAGGAAAAGGCAGCCCTGAAGTTCTTCGTGTATACACAGATTGGATCTGTATTTCTACTCCTTTCCATACTGACACTTTTCTCATTTTACGGTACTGCCAACCATGTTTTTACTCTCAACATGGGGAAACTGTTGAATGCCTCTTTCATCACAAACAATATAACAAAGCCCGATCCATTCTGGACAGATTTCCTTCTATTTGGGTTCTTCTTTTCATTCCTCGTTAAATTGCCATCATTCCCATTGCACTCATGGTTGCCTGACGCTTATACATCAGCCCCTTACCCGGTTTCAATAGTTCTGGCAGGGGCAATATCCCTAATGGGGGGATACGGATTTTTCGCTGTGTTGCTGCCCATCGTTGGAGTAATCAGTAGCGGTATCGCATGGGCAATAATACTTCTTGGAATATTCAGTTTAATTTACTTTGCCCTTGTAGCAATGTTCCAGACCGACATGAAGAGAATGATGGCCTATGCAAGTGCAGCCTCAATGGGTTTCATTAACATCTCTCTTGGAATAGGAATTCTATCTTCTGGAAATATAGCATACCTGGCATTATCAGGCGGAATATTCCAGATACTGGCTCACGGCCTGATAATGGCCCTTGTATTCTCCTCACTGTACATCATCAAAAATACTACGGGGAGCCAGTCTAACCTCACAATTTCAGGACTTTTCAGAGAAATGCCTCTGATATCAACATTCTTCCTCGCAGGAGTAATGGCCTCGCTGGGACTTCCAGGCCTGGCTGGATTCATAGCAGAAGCGTCAATTGTCCTAGCCTCGTACCAGGTTATCGGGGTAATTATTTTCCTGATTATATTCGGTATGATTATCACCGCATCCTATCACATATGGATGGTACAGAAATCATTAAACGGACCATATAATGAGAATCTGGGGAAGCTCAGGGATGGCACCAGGATGGAAATCGCAGTTCTTTCATTTCTGTTCATAATAATCCTTGTCCTTGGTATATACCCCTCGTTGTTCTATCATATGATATTTGTTTATGTAAAGGGGGTTTTTTAAATGAGTGACATATTATTGAGTACAAATCTGACAGTTATGTACCCTGAAATTTTCCTGGGTATAGTTGCCTTTGGGATGCTTCTTCTGGGGCGGAAATTCCATAACTGGAAATTATACACGGCGATCAGTTTGGTTTCACTTCTAATCGCCATGATTCTGCTTTTAATACTTGATTCCGGGAACTATTCCCTTTACGGAGGATCGTTTCAGATTAATAATTTTGGCCTGTACTTCGCACTGATAATGATAATGTCATCGCTTTACGTGGCATTTTCTGCTGGCACATCATTGAAGCAAAATCCTGAGGTATTCTTTTCCACGTTCCTGTTTGTTAATATAGCGATGATAATAGCTGCCTTCAGTTTCAGCCTGATATTCATATTCATTGCATTTGAAGGAGTTAGCGTGGGAACATATATACTATCTGCATATGGAAAGAGTAGGAGAAATCTGGAGGCATCGGCTAAGTATTTCTTTACCGGAATTATTGCGACTGGGTTTATTGTTCTTGGGTCTTCATATTATTATATGGCAACAGGCACATTCAATCTGATTTCGGGGATTCCTGAAAAGGGTGCAATGCTAATCGCCCTGATACTTCTCTTTGTAGGCTTCGGGTTTAAGCTTGCACTGGTGCCAATGCAGGGATGGGCGGTTGATGCTTATGATGGAACTTCAAACCCTGTATCCGCCTTTCTCTCTTCTGGGACGAAAATCCTGGCATTTTTCATACTTCTAAGGGTTTTCCTGGTAGGATTTTCCCATTACTACACTGACGTCTTTTATCTTTTTGTGATCGTCTCAATCATTACCATGACCTACGGTAATTTTGCTGCCCTTTCCGAAAATAATCTTAAAAGAATGCTCGCCTACTCGAGTATTGCGCAGGCTGGATATCTGATCCTGGTCATTGCGGTTGTTTCCGGATCGTCCTCGGAATTTGCATTTACAGTTGCTGTATTTGCTGCAATGTATTACTCACTGGTCTACATCTTTATGAAGGGAGGGTCATTCCTTTCGGTGAGTGCGGTTGATAAGGAGAAGGTTGAAATTAACGATCTGGAAGGGATTGGAATCAAATCTCCACTGTTTGCCATATCTCTGACCATACTTATGCTATCTCTTGCAGGGATACCACCCACAGCAGGTTTCTTCGCAAAATATTACCTGTTTCTCTCACTGATAAGCGGAAATCTATGGTGGCTGGCAGTCATAGGTATTCTAAACAGCGCAATATCCGTTTTTTACTATCTCAGAGTCATTACTGTGATGTTCAGGAAGAATGAAAATAATAAATTCAATCTTGGAAGTTCAGTTATGCTTCCTCTGGTAATCGCAGCGGTGCTGTCAATCGGCCTTTCTCTCCTGATATTTGTGTATCCGCAACTAAGCGCAATTGTAGGTGGACTGGGGGTGGCTAGATGAATCCTGATTATGATATTGAGGTGATAAGATCTTCCATATATTCTGGAGAAATAGACGACACCGTGAATTTTATAAAGAAGAGCATAGTCAAATATGAGAGGGCATACAACGTAAGAAAACAAGAGAATTTCCTGAAGCATATTAATGTCTTGAAGGGAATGATGTCCGTACTCGAAGGAAACAGCAATACGGATCAGCTGAAAAGCCTCATATTGAATAATTACGTGTATGGAGAAGAGGATGAGGAGAAATTTGTGGATAACCTCATTTATACCTTTGACTACTGCATTGACAGATATAACATAAGATGGCCATCCTTTGATGGAAAGAGGTGCGATGACCTGTGAACATAATGGATCTTGAAAAGATTGAGAAGCCAGAAGAGATGGCTGAGGAGATACATCTTCTGAAAAAGGTTGGAGAGCAATTTCTTTTTTCGGAAAAGGCTGGAAGATTGATCTGCGGCAGAGAATATCCCTTGATAGAAAGGGGAGAGCAATCTCCCTATGAGAAGACAATGAAACACGTGTCGGAAGTCCTTGGAATAAAAGATAGAAAAACATATGAGGAGGCTGATCTCAGATACAACCTGACGATGTACTGAAGGAAAAATTAAGCGTGGAGGAGTTCGATAAATATTATCAGATCTCCATATTTAACCCACCTGAATTTTCCATAGATATGGAAATACTCCAGTTGCTCCTCCAGAATTTATCAGAAATTTCTGGCTCGGGAAAGTCCATTGTGATAAGATCACGGGGGCCCTTCTTTTCAATGGGTTACGATTCTTCATGCAAACTGATAAGGGACAGTGAATTTGTCGGAAATATAGTATCTCTGGGCACAGCCGTAATGCAATTGATAAAGAACCATAATGCGCCGGTTATTACATATGCATCCGGGCATGCCTGGGGGGCAGCTCTGGAACTTGGCATTATATGCGATGGTTTCATATCGTCCAGCGAATGTGACTTTGCATATCCCGATGCAATGTTTCAATTGCCCTGTGTGTTCACTGATCCCCTCACTATGAAGGAATCCCTTGGTGAAAAGGTATTTTCAAGGCTTATCTCCGGTAGCAGAATAGATGCAACGGAAGCTCTTGCGCACGGCATAATTTCGGACATAGGCAACCTTGAGGATGCTATTGAAAAGTCAATCAGGATGAATAACCCAACGTTTATTGATGCCAAGGAAAGTTCTTCAGTGGATCAGTCAAGAATAAGGAATCACATTAAGGGAGTAAGGTCATCCGATACCACAAAAATCGATCTGAAGGGACTTGAAGAATACAGAAGATCCCACCTATGATCAGGTTTTCTGTATAGCTTCTTTCAGGTCACGCTTCTTTTGAACTCTTTTGGAAGCTGCGATTCCCACGAAATACAGCACCATAATGGGAATGGCGAGAAGCATCATAGTGACGCCGGTAACTCCGGGTGAAAATATAACTCCAAAAATCAGAGCTCCAACGACAGCGTACCTCCAGTTTGCACTCCAGAATTTTGCATTTACAATACCCATGTATGTTAGCCCAACCATTATTACTGGCGTTTCAAAGGACAGGCCAAATGCAATGACATATATTAAAAAAAAGGAGACAAAACTGGTAATGCTCATTGTTGGTTGGGCTCCCACACCAATATCGAACTGATACAGTATCTGGAAGACAAGGGGGGCAACAAAATATATGCCAACAAAAGCACCTATTAAAAATAAGATGAGCGCCGGCATTAATGTTACTCTAATAAGTTTCCTCTCATTTGCCTTTAATGCCGGACCTATGAATCGTGAAATCTGGTAATAAAAATTAGGTGACGTGGTTATTATGGAGAGAAACAGGCACGAATAAAAATCAGCAACGACACCATCAGTAGGCTTTATGGCCAGAAGCTGGAATTTTTCGGTTATTACATGAGAAATCAGAAGCTTGAGGAACTGCGAACCCATATTCTGATATGGGTCAGGATAGATTGCGGGGATAGATTCTCCAAAAACATTTACGTATCTCGCGTCAAACATTAAAAAAATCACAAATAGAATCAGTGCGGGAACACCTGATCTAATTACAGATACCCTTAAATCTTCAATATTGTCCAAAATGACCTTAAGTGGGCCATCTTCCATCAGTTATCACTTTTAAGCTTTTCAGCCAGCTCCTTCTTAATATCCCCAATAGCCCTGTTATCGGTCTGTATACCCATACTTTTAGCGAGATTAATAGTTTGTTCATCCTTTATTTTGGGGTCTTCAGTCTTTATGGCCTCTCCGGACATTGTTTTTCGTATTTCCTCCTGAATCTCGGCCTGACCTTTCTTGAATTCACCAGTTGCTCTACCAAGGTTCCTAGCAAAATCCGGGATCTTCTTTGCACTTCCGAAAAGAACAAGGATCACCACACCTACAATAAGCCATTCCCACAATGAATCTATCATAAATGTACATTGAAAGGTATTATTTATAATTTTAAGCTTACCTTTCTAATCTTATGAAAGGCTTACTGGTTCGGTTTTTTCCGTAATTGGCTCAACCTTTACTGCTGTTCCGTATGCGACTATTTCAGTCATAACCTGGGCAAAGTCTGAGGAATCAAATTTTACATCAAGAACGGCATTGGCACCAACAGTTTTTGCCTCTTCCTTAAGTCTGTCCAGAGCTATTGTCCTGGCCTCGTTGAGGAGTTGAATATATTCTTTTATCTCACCCCCCTTCAGAGCCCTCAAGCCTGCCATCATATTGCCTCCGATTCCTCTGCTTCTTACTGTAATCCCCCAGATCGTTCCAAAAACCTTTGTGATTCTGTATCCCGATAGGTAGTTTGTTGATACAACTATTATTTCATTATCTGCCATACGCTAACATTCTATCTGTATATATTATCTTATCGCTTTATTTAAAGTATATATCAATAATTAATCAATGTATCACATGAGAAATGTTTTAATTGTATTCTCAACATACCAGTTAAATGAATAAACCAGTTATGCAAAAAAATCGAATTATAAAGATATTTGCAATTTTGGTAGTTACCGTAATGATTGGATCTGCATTTTATATGGTAAATGAAAATCATCAGGGCTTTCAAAGTAATTCTAACATTGTAAATAGTAAAATTGCAACAAAACCGTTAAGCATCCAGGCATCAAAAATGGTGATGGTACCATTTGAACCAGGAAGTGTAATGAAATCCGGCGGGACCCATTATGATGGAAATGCTCAGGTGATGGTATCATTTAAATTTGCAAACCAGAGTTTGCTGAATGGATATTTGTCAAATCTTTCAAACCCTAGCAGCCAATATTATCATAAATATCTCACCCAGAGTGAATTCACATCGAAATTTTCAACACCGGATTATATCTACAATGATGCTGTGAATTATTTTTCCTCTTTTTCTGATCTGAAAGTAAAAGCATTTTCGGATCGCGTCTCGATTCTGGTCGAAGGTAATGCATCCTCAATAGGAAAGGCATTCAACACCACCCTGATATCCGAATCGCAGAATTCAAAGACATATTTTGCCTCATCAAGTCCCGAGTTGCCTTCATATATTGGCAACTATATTTCGGAAATCTCAGGTCTGACGAATAAGCCATTTCAATATAATTTGAATTTTGGTGTCTCTTCGAAGAATATACCACGAAGTTCATCAACAAAGTATGGATATATCCAGCCTTATAATGACAGCGGTTTACAACTTATTTATGGGTCAGATCTCCAGAAGGCCTATGATGAGGTTGGCCTTCTGAACATAACGTATCCAACCAGGGAGGTTGTTGCTACGGTTCTCTGGTCAGGAAATAATTCTTCGGGAAAGGATGTGTCACCATTTGTAAAGAGCAACGTATGCGATTATTTCAATCAGACTCTGCCTTCCTATGAACCCCATCCCCATGTTTATGGAGCGCCAGTTAACGGAGCACCCTATCCCGGCCCATCAGCTCAGTACGACCGTACAGGAGCAAATTATGAGAATACACTTGATCTTGAGATGGTCGGAAGCATGGCTCCAGGGGCCACAATATACAACGTCTATGGGCCATCTCCTACACTTACAAATCTATTGAGTGTATATGCATTCATTCTGAATCCCAATTCAACAGCAAAGGCTCTACAGAATGTTTCTGTTATAACAAATTCGTGGGGATCTAATGCTATGCAAAACACCTCTATGAGGCAGTATCTGAAAGAGGCTCAGGCGAGGGGAATTACTGTACTTGCAAGCAGCGGAGATTCAGGCGATAATCCACACAGTTCCAAATATGTGGGAACCATAAATTCGTTTCCAGCCATGTGCAGTTATGACAGTTTTGGTGTGACTTCTGTGGGAGGTACAACCTTAACCCTTAACAGGAATCTTGGCATAGAAGATCAGATAGCGTGGAACATATCCTCCGCAGATACATCTGACAAAGGACCAGCCGGAAGTGCCGGTGGAATATGCAATGGTACTTATGAGCCGTCGTGGGAGAATAATACGATGGCAAACAACGTAATAAGGGGAAAAGGCCTTGGAATCCCTGATCTCTCCGCAATAGCAAACAATACCCTTGTATACATTTCATCGAGCGGATCGACCGAATGTGTTGCAATGTGGGGTACAAGCATTGCCTCTCCGGTTACGGCAGGAATGATTGCTGAAATGAATGCAGTTTTAAATCTGTATAACAATTCCAATGTAGGATTTTTAAATCCATTTTTGTTTAAAATTGCAAACAAACAGCTGGAAAAGGCCAATTATGGGCCACAAACTGGGGCCATAGACACAGGCCCATACAATTCCAGCCTTCCCATGGAGGTCGTCTATAATGTAAACAGAGGGAACAACTACATCTATAACGCAAGTTATGGATACAATCTGGTAACGGGCTGGGGGTCATTGAATGCCTATAATTTTACCGCATTTCTGTTGAACAGAAGTTTTAACAATAAGTTATTCGCAATGGATGGTGTGAGGGCGTATATGAATCTTTCAGGGCTGAACGTGACTTCCTATCTGTACAATTCCACAGATAATAAGTATACAGTTAACCAGTTCTACAACGCATCCATACAGCAGAATCTATTCCTTGCAAACTCTCTGGGTGCTCCCATATACTGGATACAGAACGTGATTTACATTAATGGTTCACAGAGGACAGGTTGGGCCGTAAACTATACTGGATGGAAGATAGCACCATTTTATGGGTTATATCCAAACTGTTCTGTATACACATATGACTTTCCTGCCGGTAAGGTAATACATTTTCCCCACGATTTCACAATATCTACGTGGTTGGGTAATTACACAGGTTCCACGGGAGCGTTAATATATTTCTCGATCAATAACCAAACAATATCTCTACCAGTGCCGGGTGCAAAATATGTAATCGGTTCATATAATTACACCTATGAATGGAATGGAAATTGCTACTATAACGGGCCATATCCTGATAACAATATCTCTGGCGGCCTGGATCCACAGATTGGCCTTGTGGGAGGGCCATCCTTGGGTATAGGGAACTTCACATTTCCAACAGGAGGCTCCCTGAAATTCCTTGAAAGGCCAATGGGAACTGCATATTACGTAGAGGGGGCTGTAAAGCCGTTTACACTGAATGTCGACCAGACAGGCGAAACGTCGAAGAATTTGGTGTATGGGCCATCATCGAATGGTGTATATAACATATCCATAAAGAATAATTCAGAGGATCAGGGAATACTGACCTATCAGGTTGCTGGAAGCCAGGTGGCATTCAATGAGGTCGGACTTCCAGGCAATTTACCATGGTATGTAAATATCACAGGAGAAAATAGTTCGGGCCCCATAATCGGCAGCCAGTATATTACCCATCTTTCTAATGGTTCATATTCAGTGAGCGTAGTTTCAGAAGGGAAGATTTATAGTGCCAGATACAACAGAACATTTATTGTAAAGGGAGAGCCACTATCTATAAACGTAACCTTTAGCCCTTACTATTCCAGAGTCACTTTCAATGAGGCACATCTGCCATCCAGTATAGAGTGGTTTGTCAATATAAGCAATCGAGACGAAAACCATTCATCAACAGATGTTATTACCTTTAACCTCCTTAACGGCTCCTATTCATACAATGTATCAACAGTTGATAAAAACTTGAAGGCAAATTCTTCAACATTCACAGTTAGAGGAAAACCTTTGCAGGTAAATGTTACTTTTATACCTGTACTGTTGGACGTGAACTTCACAGAGAGCGGGCTTCCACAGGGCTCGCCCTGGTACGTGAATATATCTGGCCAGAAAGGTTCAGGCCTCATAATTAAAAGTTTCTTCAATATACGACTTGCCAACGGTACTTATAATGTAACAATTCAAACAAAGGACAAGACTTACCACCCTGTATACACAAATACATTTGCAGTGAAAGGCCCGGAAAATATATCTGTGAAATTTGTTCAAACCACTTATAAAGCCACCTTCGAAGAAAGGAATGTTCCAAATGGTACCACATGGTACCTAAATCTGACAGGCACAACCATTGAAACTCAGACTTCCAGTAGAGAAATAAACATGTCATTGGCCAACGGCACTTATCAATTTGTCGGCTCTTCTTACTTCAAGACAAAACTGGCAGCAAATGGCACTTTTACTGTGAATGGTTCAAATTTAACTGTATACGTCAATTTTTCCAGAGCTTTTCTTGTGATTTTCGATGAAATCGGCCTTAAATCAGGCACATACTGGTCAGTAACATTATCCAACGGGGTATATGGTCAAGCGATGGCCGGAAATAACATATCATTATACCTGCCAAACGGAACATACTCTTATATACCAAGCACCAGCGCATCCTCCTATCATGTGAAGTATAACAATACATTCAGAGTATCAGGCACACCCATCATAATAAATGTCAAATTCTTCCAGCAAAAATACATGATAACATTTACGGAGTCAGGGCTTCCTAATGGGGCAGTCTGGTATGTGAATATCCAATCCATAAACGTATCATCAAATTCCACATCCATCCTATGGGGCAATCTCACTAACGGAACCTACTCCTTTGTTGTCTATTCAAAGGGATATACCGCCAATGGAACATCCACATTCCAGGTAAATGGAAGCAATGTAAACATACACGTAACCTTCAGAAGCAATAGGGTAAACTCTGGTATGACTGTGTTACTTATAATTCTGCCAATTATAGCAGCTCTCATAGTAGTGTTCTTCCTTTTCCTTTTCAGAAAGAGGAGGTGGTAACAATTTATCTTTATTTATAAAATCGTGAATTAAGTCATTGAACTCGAACTGAAGACATTTAAAGGCTTCATGTAAAGGCACAGGAAGATAAATGCAATAACTGAACTTTTCCAGATCAAGCTTATGTTTATCAGATGTGCCATGTTCGGACAACATCATTGCAGACTCATCAATCCTTGTTTGTATGCTGAAAAAAAGGAGAGAATCATCCATGTCCTATTTGTAATGGCTGATGTGACAGGTTATTGATAAATTAAGGCTCAATAATTCAAATTTAAAGGGTAATGGGCTCATGGGCAATTTTATACCACCTGATTCACCATTACATTATGGAGGCTGAACGATAATCTTGAAATAAATTGTAAGATAATTTTTCTGAACGATTTCGTTTCGATAATTCCGCCAAAAAATACACAAATTTCACGACAAATTCCCACTTATGATCCTTAAAGTGTTACAATGAGCTGCCATAAAAGAGATAATCTATCCAATGACCTATGGGTTCCTAAAAAATGCAAGGACCCAACTATGGAAATGCTCCAGATGGGGTATCCTTAAATTTAAAGAAAATCAATATTTTTGAAATTTTTGGATTGCGCCATTGCCTTTCTTTAATACCTTTTACTTGCGTTTGAAACTCCTGTTGAATCTACGAATCTCCAAAAAAGATATTCCTGTAAATATCCCTGTTGCAGCAACGGAAGCCAGGAAGGGATAAACATACAATGTGGAAGTCGGCCTGATCACAATAGTAATAAAATGGCCGGAAGATCCAATTTCTGAAAGAATACTGGAAAGGTTTTCCATCTCTGAGGCTGGCATAACAATATAGAACACTGCAGTTACATTATATGTGCCGGGCCTTAGGGATAATTTCAAGTTCCCTACGCTGCCATAGCTAAGGTTGTTTACAACTAACCTGGTACTTGAATGTGTTGAATTGATGTAAACAACAAACTCATCCATTATTGGGTGAATTGTGCTATTTATCTTAAGCCCATCGTAATAGGAAATCACACCTCCATTTCCGTAGGAAACTATTTGCTCTGTGGATAACAATGACACCGGAACCTTTATCGATAATGTACTGTTACAATAATCGAGATAGGTTGAGGTATGTATCCTGACAGGTGAATTTTGTGCATCAGAATAATACCAAAGGCTTGAAAACAATACCATGAATGCCATAGAAATAACTGCCAGCCTCATAAACTGCTTCCACCTCATGTCCTCACCTCCTCACAGGTTTGATGCCCCTTCTTTCAACCACTTTTATAGACAATGCAAACAGCAAAATGCCCATAACTAATTCCAATATGGCACCTTCCACAAAAACATTCGAAAATGGATGATAAGATCCTACATATGAGAATCCGGCAAGAGCGTAAAAAATAGGATTGTTTTTGGCATTATTTCCAAGGAATTGGGGCAAAATGAAGAAGAATAATGCAAAGAACGAACCTGCAGATACAACCGGATTTCTTATGGAGGAGCCGAAAAGAAGGCTTGCACCCAGGAAAAGTACTGAGAAGGAAACTAGATAGAAAGCCATTTCTGCAAAGACCGCCGGGAACACTGAGAATTCAAAGAAATAGACGTTAACAGTGAAAATTAATGCAGTGATAATTGTGGGATACAATACGGCCCAAAGGAACATATATGCCAGTATGCTTTTCACACTCCTGCCTAATGCCACAAGTGTCAGGATCTTTCCGTTTTCCAGAAAACTAATTACCATAAAACTATTAAAAGATAGAACCAATAGATAAGAAAAGTAGATAGCATCTAAAATATCACCAGTAAAATGATATATATTTGGAGAAGAAAATGTGGGTTGCATGCCTAAAAGGTAGATTGATGAGTAATTAGCGAAAAAAACAGAAAAAACAATAATCAATTCCACCAGAAAGAACGGATCCATCTCAATGCTTATTAGCCTGATCAGGGGAAATTTACTCATAGATCTTCACCATTTCTTCCGGTATGAGAAAATAAGAAACAATAACAATCCCCTTCTCAGATGCTATTTCTGCGCATCTCTTTATATTCAATGAAGTGAAAATAGCATCATTCATCAAAGTTGCTCCCTTATCCTCTTCCTTGATGGCAACTATCACCAGATCATTGTTGCTTGTACGCAGCACGCTCATATAGGATGGCTTCCCGGTTTCTGCTGAAAATCTTGCGCTGCCCTTGTCCAGTACCAGTATCTTGTCATAAATAGTCATCATTTCATCAAGAACATGGGTTGAAATCAGGAATGTGCTACCTGACCTATCCGCTTTTTGCCGGATAGCAGTGGATACCAGTGAACGCTTATTGACATCCAAATTGGAATTTGGTTCGTCAAGAATGAAAATCGAGGAATCTGTGCTAAGATAGCATGCAATCATCACAAGCTGCATTTCACCCTGGCTCAAGGATTGAAAGGTGGCAGGCAACACATAATCCACTCGAAATAGATGGAGGTAGTCAACTATGCGCTCCGTGCCAGTACCTTTTAAGGATGCGAACCAGTAGATGTGTTCTCTCACTAATGATCCACCCAATACAGAGGGTTTTTCAGTCATGAAAGCAACCTCACTCATGGCTTGCCTGTGTCTTTTCCAAGAGTCAATTCCGTTTAAGGTGGCTATGCCTCTGTCCGGCTTTATTATACCGCTAATAAGGTAGAAGAGAGTGCTCTTTCCTGCACCGTTTTCCCCAACAAGAAGATTCACGCCCCCACTCAGGGTAAAGCCCACATCGTCCAAAACCTTGCGTTTTTTGAATTCCTTTGTAACATTTCTGCACGCAATTGCTTCAAAGGATCCGGATCCCATTTTATTTCCTCCTTTTTAATGAAGCCCTTCTAAATATGGAGACCATGTAGATTACACCAAAAACCCAAATTATTGCTACCACAGTAACATATTGTGTGACGTAATGTGACACATTAAGTGTTTCAACTGCGACATTTGTGTTTCTTAGGGAAATATAGAGTAGACTCACATTAGACACAGATGTTGAACCAAATAACTGAGAAATAACAGTGGAATTACCTGTGAAACAGATATGGCTGAGAAATGAATGTGATTGGGTTCCAATGTAATATACTGAGTTCGCACCCAAGGTACGGGAAAGATTTCCCAAAAAGCCTGATGGCTGTTGCGGCACATTTATCAGTTTTACCTCCTGCGAGGTGGAATAGAGTGTCTCTCCTCTGCCAACATTTATTTCCGAGTACACATTGGAAGTGCCATTACATTGGCCTGTGTTGTTGAAGACGTTTACAAATCCCCCTTCTTTTCCAAGGCCTGAAGGAAAGAAAGACTCGAGAAGTTTGGAATTTTCTCCCGCCTTTAAAACAAACGAATCCGCAAGAATGGTTTTATCTACCCCGCAATCACTAAACAACTTCACAGAGAATGTGGCGTAACCATTATCCATTGTAACATTTATGTAGCTATTAGTAAAATTAGAATTGCCAATAAGATTGCTAACGGAATTATCACGATAAAAATTTATTTGGCCGCCTATCACATCCATCTCGTAACTGTATGTGGCACCAGGACTTACGGCTCCCTGAACAAGTGAACTGTTCTGGCTAAAGGCCTCAAGAAGAGGGGTGAAAATGAGCGCCACGGAAACAATCACAAGTATGGACATAAGCAATATTAGAAATCTCTTCAACTTCATTTTTCATACCTTCCCATTGATCGTATCTGAAATGAGTTATATAAGATAAAAGTTTGTTTATTTATAAATTTTGGGCCAACAGTCTTTTGTGGGCAGGAGATTAATAATTACGTAGTTCCACCACAAAACAATAGCTCATAGAAGAGTTGTCATTTTGAATAGATTAGTTCCCGACTGAAATTAACGTAGATTAAGCAAAATTCTGATAATATGAAATAAATTTTCGTAGGTCAACCAACCACCAGTGCTGTGAATTAACATTTTTGCAGCGGGTTCATCTTTTCAAGGACGCTATTAAAATATAAGATCCATTGAAATTTGTTCGGTCACTAAATACAAATTATCTGGGAATTATGCATGATTGGGGTAGCAGCTTAGTACCATTTTGACTGGAATGCTTGATTCTTGAAATAATGATAATAACTGATTGCTTGCTGTCGTTAATTTTTAATCCGGGATTGATGTTTTAAAATTATATAATTTCCTATTCAATGTCGAGTTCCACATCATATCCGAGAGATCTGAAGGCTGCGGTTTTGTCCCTGATAAACTGTTTTAGTTCATCGCTTATTCTGTTGAATGCAAGCGTCATCTTTTTTTTGTTCATGTTAACAACCACAAAGCCCAGGGTTTTATCTTCTGGCATTATCTCGTCTGTTCTCGCAAAATCCCTAATAAAATCATCCATATATTCATTGACGTACTCCGATCCAAGCATTTCAAAAAGAAAATTTAGGGAATCATTGAATCTGGACATCTCAACACAAATGGTTGATGGGTGGCCCTCACTGAGGGTCATATTATACATGGCACACTCGGTCATCTGATCATTTCACTCTTTTGAGGTACCATCTCTCTGCACCCTGTTTTTCTCTGTTGTAACTCTCTTCGAGCGTTACAGGTGCACCCATGACACCCTCTTCACCCTCCTGCCAGTTGACAGGTGTTGCGAGTTTCTTATCCCAGTTGAATTTTAGAGCTTTTATGACCCTTATGATCTCATTTACATTTCTTCCCACTTCTGCGGGGTAGTACGCAATCCACCTTACCTTCTGGTTTGGGTCTATGATGAATACTCCTCTTACTGTTAATCCATCCTCAGGGTTAATGACATTGAATTCTGAAGCCACTTCCTTGTTTATATCTGCTATTATGGGAAATGGGATCTCGACTCCGTACTTTTCCTTTATATCTCTCATCCAGGCTATATGACTGTATATGCTGTCAATGCTTAATCCTATAAGATTCACATCTAATTTCTGGAAGTCAGCATATCGCTCAGTAAATCCAAGAAATTCTGTGGTGCATACAGGTGTAAAATCAGCTGGATGCGAGAACAGAAGAACCCATTTTCCTTTAAAGGAAGACAGGGTTAGAGGGCCTTTCGTCGTGTTTACCGTGAAATCCGGCGCTTTTTGTCCTAATGCTATTGGCATTTAATCACCAGTAAGACGATATTATTAACTTTATTAACCACATTCATAAGATGCAAAAAACGCATCAACCAATCATTTTAAATATCACTAACTGTGATTTTTACCTGCCACTTTGATGTCACGGCCATCTGGAAACGGGTCTTCTATATCCCACTCCTCCATCATGGAGCACCATGGACATGTTTTCATGCCATTCTCATAATAAATATGTGTACTTGATCTGTTGCATACTTCAAAATTTTCATGCCTTAGTTCATATATTTTTTGCAATACTTTTCTCCATTCAGTAAAATCAGGCCTGACCATGGGGCTTTTTAGGCCATATACAAAGGCTCTGACAAATAATGGTTTAATTGGATCTGGGATCGTGAATTCTGGAGGTGATCCGAACTGTCTGGTCCCGGTGCCACCAAAGTATGGGGAATTTCCTATCTTTATGTTATCAGTTTCAGTATATTCCGGATTTTCCCTGAAAATACCCCTGAAAGGATGGTAGCCAAGCATCAGAATCCTGAATATAAGCACGGCGAAGGAAAACCTCCATGAGACGTCATCCACGTTGCCCATTTTTTTCATTAATAGCCTCTCCGGTGCAGTATATTCGGGGTTGCCAACTATTCTACCAAATTCATTCTCTTTTCTTATCAAAAAGGAGTCGCAATCAATGAGTGCGACTCGCATATCCTTATCGACCAGTATGTTGGACGGGCTCAGGTCAGGAACGATATAGCCCTTTTTCCATATGTCTTCCATTATTATGCTTAAGTTTAGGGATATCATAAAAAGGCTGCTCCACATCCTGAGGTTAACCCATCCGTGTTCCGTTATGAGCTCCGACCTGGTTTCTGAGGTATAAACATTTTCAAGCATCTGCATATCATCAAATCGCTTCATGGTGAAGCCAACGAAATTTTCAGGATCTGGATGGCCATCGTAAAGTATTGATTCAGGCCATGCAAGACCCTCGATCCTTTCGGGCATTTTAATCATCATTTTTCTTATTTTTTCCATTCTTAACTTTCTAAGCCTTTTATTTTCCAGGCTGCCGTCAGCATAAATTTTTGCAAATTTTTCAGGTTGGCCCACTATTTCATGTATTTCGCCCTCTCCTCCTGAGTGGATCTTATCTCCAAGCCGGATGAAATTTGAAATCTCACGGCCATCAGGGAAAACTTTCAATATGGTGAGTCTTTTGGCCTGCATTAGTTTTCACCACTGTAATAAATTACGCCAAAGGTTTTGTCATCGGAGGAAATGTTTTTGAATCTCTGGCTTTCGAGCATTTCCTTTATGTCTGCTGACATTTCTTCCGAAGATGAATTCTCCTCAGTGAAGGATGCCATAGTTTCAAAAAAATCCTTGAAGGGAAAAAACTTTGAACTTCTCTTTTCGAGAATTGCATTCTGAATTCCATCAGTGAACGCGAAAAGCATATCATAATCTCTGAAAGTTGCGGTTCTCAGAAATTTCATATAGGAAGAGGATGTCAAAAAAACCGTTTCATTTGCATATTCAGTTACCATAGGTTCCGATAGTGTATAGAAATTATCCCCCTTTCTTCCGACAACCCCTCCATCACCTATATGTGCGATTCTGATCCTATTTCCATAAGAAATGATAACAATCAAAGTCGTGGCATAATCTCTGAATTCGTAACCATCAAGTACTGCGTAGTGTGCAATACTATTTCTTGCATATTTTACCATATTTATTAAATTCACCCTCTCTGGAAATCCTCTCTCCCTGAGGTATTCCATCACAGACCTTACTGCTACCCTCGAACCTGCTCCCCCTCTGGCTGCACTGCCGGCACCGTCTCCAAGTGCCATAATAGCACATTTATCAGTCCTCATAAAATATATATAATCCTGGCACTCCGTGTTTGACGCAATATGTGAAGATCCCTGAACACTCGATCCCGCCAGAATGAATTTTTTCATTTTGCTACTCTCTTTCCCCAGCTGTCTGTTGGATCTAGTTTGATCTGCTCAGACGTACTGCTCCTAGAAGTTGATGCAATACTTTTGCTTAGCCAGTCAAACATTTCGTTGAATTTTTGCTCCTGCATCCTTATGGGGGGCTCCACCGAAATCTGGCCAAGTATTTCCATATCTGCCTCGTCAATTCCGACCGCAAAAAAGAGAAACTTACCGTTTTTTACTCCATCGTGCACTTTTTCTGTTACAACATTCCACTCAGTCTTCATCTGTTCGTTCCCTTCTGGATGCATATCCGTAGGTGATCCATCAGTCATAAGCCAGATCCAGGGCCTGAAATACTGAATTCCATTCTTACTGTACTCTAGTTTTCTCTCTTCTATTTGTGAAATCGCAAATAGAATAGCCTCGCCCATAGAGGTTTTTCCCTCTGGTTTCATAATAAGAGAATTCTCATCAACGACGTCTACAGTTGAAAATGGCAAAATTTGCCTGACACTATCACTGAAAGAAACCACAGAAATCTCAACTCTTTTTCGCGCAAGATCATCCTTTCTTAGATCTTTCAAGAATTTTTTGAGGCCTTTCTTGAGTGCTTCTGAAGGTTCACCTTCCATTGAACCGGAACTATCTAGCAACAGTACAACCGGGCATTTTGGTTCAGATGGATATCTGAGTGGAATTGCAGAAGATTCCAGTTTCTTTCTAAACATGGTAAGATAAATTTAAAAGCATATAATAATGTTTTCAGATATTCAAAGCAAGAAACTTCATTATCTGTAGCCATCAGCATATGGGAAAGATGGTCCACCGTAGTATCCAGACATCTTCTGGGAGGCGGTTGCCTCACTAGATATGGCATTTCCCATATTCCCATAGACTTTTGCTATCTTTTCCTCAACTGGCATATATATTTTTAAAGCCTCAACAACATCTTCTTTCTCTATCAACTCATGTCTCATTGAAACTGCAATATCACCAGCAGCTCTCACTAGGCCACCAAGTTCTCTTAACCTGAGTGTCAGTGAATTCTCCTTCCCGTCCACAATCAAAGCTCTCCTTTTCCCTTCCTCAATTATTAGGTATGCTCCTTCAACAGTCATATGAGGTATCTTACCGTCACTGTTAATTTCCTGGGATATAAATTGCAGATATCTGTATGCGTTTTTTTCATTATAGGGCATTGTAACTTCCATCAATACCTCATAACCGTTTCCGGATATTCTTGATCTCAGCGGACTCAATATTTGTGGAAGATCCTGTATATTGCATGCTGCCACAAGTATAAAGTCAGTGGGCACATTATCCACCCTGACACTGGCACCTGCACTTTGCGGATTTCGGCCTGTAATAGGGAATTTCTTTTCTTGCATTGCCGTTAGAATTGATCTCTGAAGATCGCCGAGATGTGTTATCTCATCAATAAACAGAACGCCCTCATGGGCCTCATGCACTGCACCAGCAATAACTCTCTCGTAAGGGCTTGTCCCTAACTGGGGGTGTCCACCATAGGGATCATGCCTTACATCCCCAAGAAGTTCAGTCTCGCTTGCTCCGGTTGCCAGAATAAACGTGTTTCTGTTTATTGGCACAATGACCTTGCTTGGGCTCTTTCTATCCATCTTTCGCTTTCTTTCAAGGGTCTTTTCGTCCAGAACTCTAATGAATTCATTGGCTCTCTCATACTCAATTACTTCTTCTTTTTCTCCCACCTTTCTTGTCGTAGTTACCCGCTCGGAATTATTTTGCACGCCCAGCGCCTGTCCAAGAACATTAAACATATCCCCAAAGGGACCCTGGTTAACATTCTGAACCTTTGCCTGGCCACATCTTGGGCAGGTCGTTTCATTATAGCTTGAAACGAAACCACAGCGTGTGCATTTATAGCCCAAGCGTTCAGCCACGTCTGACGGTACCTCTTCGGGGTTTACCAGATAACCTTCTGCTGCATTCATATCCTCCTCTTCCTGTTCAACCTGGGTCCTGCTTTTGATTTCGACGAAAGGCCTTTCAGGATATCTCGGATTATGTATTACTCTGATCTCGTGATCTGGTTTCTGAATAAGGAAAGACATGGCCTGTGCAATCATTGATTTACCAACTCCTGGGGGACCCACGAGCAGAAGATTCCTTCTCTGCTTAGCTGCAACCATAGCTATTCTGACAGCCTCATCCTGGCCTATAACCCTCTCGAGCGGGTCAGATGGTATCTTCACATCCATTGTTGTAGTTATATTTTCAAATTTCAATTCTTACGCCTCTTCGAGTGGTACTACCTTCATATCCTCTGGTTTTTTAGTAATATTTCCCCTTCTTACACCGTAAATGACTCTTGCCCCCTTCTTATGGCATATATCAATCAATCTCTGGGAAATAACACCACCAGTAAGGACATAGGAAACCTTATCCATATTTTCAATCTTTTCGGGTGCTTCTGCTAGTGAGAAAGACCCGGAAGTCTTTCCCTCTTCGTCAAAGACTTCAGTTTCCTTTGAATTTAAGAGATAATTCAATTTTCTCTTTACATTATCCATATCTTCTGGAGAAAACTCCTTTTTTTGGTCTTCAGGTTCCGTTTTTGATTGATTCTGCATTACTTCTTCAACATCTTTTTTTGGCTGATTCTCCCTGTTTTCTTCTGAATGGTTTTCCCTTTGCTGAACCCTTTGATTTTCCCTCTGGTCTTTCATCTCCTCCCTTGAGTGCTGCTGTTCCCTCTGATGCTCATGGTGTTCTCTTTTTTCGTGGACTTCGTGGCTTTCATCATTTGTTGCTTCCTGTTTTTCCTTTTCATTTGATTTGTCGTTTCTTTCCTGGTAATTTTTCAAATCTTCGTTCATACCCTTCATTGCAAGATATTGTTCTGTTGGCGTCTTGTATCTTAACGCTTTTACTATCTGCTTATATGTCAGCTCCTCAACCTCAGTACCAGGAGGCGCTCTAGCCACAAAATCCACTTCTGCAACTTGGAGCATTTCCTTTAATATGAGGTCTCCTCCCCTATCGCCATCCAGAAAAACCGTGGTTGTTCTCTCCTTTGAAAGTTTTTGAACAGTTTTTGGAATGTTTGTACCCTGAACGGCAATTGTGTTCTTTATTCCATACTTCAACAGGTTAAGAACATCATTTCTTCCCTCAACAACTATAACCGCATCTGAATCCTTTATGGCAGGTCCTGCTGGAAGCCTATCTTCGCCGTAAGATATGATCTCTCCCCTCTCCACTTCCTCTCTTACAGAAGCGATTATGCTTTCACTGACCGTTTTGCCTGACTCAGACATTCTTTTATAAAGCTGCTCAGCTCTTTCAATTACTTTCTTTCTTTTCTCCTGTCTTACATCCTCAACCTCTTCAACATCAACCTTAGCCTTGCACGGGCCAATTCGGTCAATGGTTTCCAGAGAAGCGGCGAGAATTGATGATTCTACCTGGTCAAGACCAGATGGTATTAGCACAGTTCCTTCGGTCCGTCCCTTCTTACTATCTATTTCAACTTCTATTCTCCCTATCTTTCCACTTTTTTGAAGATCTCTCAAATCAAGTTCTTCTCCAAGGAGACCCTCGGTCTGACCAAAAATTGCGCCAACTACATCCGGCTTTTCAACCACCCCATCTGCAATTATCTTTACCTTTATCAAATACTTCGTGATATTTGGATCTACATTCATTTATGTCACCTCTTGTTACTATGGGTCGAATTTTAATACCTTTCCATCTAACCCACTTTCCAAGCATCAAATATTAATTGCTTGTTCGTATTTAACTTTTTGAAAATTTACTGATATATTTTGCACATTTTTTATTGCAACTAATATTTGAATTTTGAAATCGCTCACTTAGATTTCAATTTTACCTTGGAATGAATCATTGTTTGGTATATTGGATTTTCAACAAAATGTTGGGTTCCTTCCGATAGCAAGTAGATGATATGATCTGATTTACCCTTCAGGGTATATAAACTAATTAAGAAAAATAGGTTCACGGGTGAATCTATTTTCGGGACAGAAAATTCCTACCTAGAAAAAAAATATACTACTTATATTTAAATATGGAAAAAATATCCTATTTGTAAATAACAGAAGCAGAATCTATCAAGAGAAAAGATATTATAATTGAATTACATATAAACGGTTTCAGAAATACTAGTTAGTATGGAAGCTCTCCTATTTTTAGCAACAATTTTTTTAATTACAACATAGTCGTTTCAGAAATACTAGTTAGTATGGAAGGTAGTCCATTCTCACACTGCGATTTGAAAAACTATCCAAATCGTTTCAGAAATACTAGTTAGTATGGAAGTTCGTAAGATTTCCAAAGACTTACATATTCCTTTACGTTTCAGAAATACTAGTTAGTATGGAAGTTCTTTTGTTTGAAGTATCGTGAACTTAGCAACTCCCTCTTCAGTTTCAGAAATACTAGTTAGTATGGAAGCACCTCCTGTATCAATATCCACTTCTTTACAGTCATCTTGTTTCAGAAATACTAGTTAGTATGGAAGTCAAAATCTCTTTGAAGAGGTTTGACACACCGTACTGTTTCAGAAATACTAGTTAGTATGGAAGACGCATCTTGATAGCTACCCTCTTGCCTTCCAATTCCTTACTGTTTCAGAAATACTAGTTATTATGGAAACAATTGATCGAATTAGAGTCCTAAATCCAGTACTTTTCTTATCTGATTCTTAAAAAAAGAATTCAAATCTAAACTTAAAAATTAAGAAACTTTTTGGGTTTTTGGAGAGTTTATGGCCGTATCTGTAAATTAGTTCAGGAAAGTAGGAAAAAATTCATGAATCTTCCTGTCTTGATTTTGTAAATAATACCTGCGATTATGAAGCAAGTTAAATAACCCAACTAGATGAAATTCATGGAAAAGTAATAAATGGTTGTTGAATATATCAGTTTGCTTAGTTATGATAAGGTATGGTATAGCTGGTATTCCTCTAACCGGAAAGGGGAGGACCTTCATAGATTCTGTTGAGGAGGCTTACAAGCTCGGATTAAGTGCACTCGAAGTTCAGTTGCTAAGGGTAAACTTCCAGCAAAATCCAGGCCTTGAGTATGCTGGTATGAGACCAAGAGATAACGAAAATTCAATCATAATCGATGTTCTTAGGCCCAATGACGACGGGGATTATTCGAGTATAGGCACTGAGACAGTAATACAGGACGAGGACATCGTCAAGGAACTTTTCTGGAACATGGCAAAAAATTACGATGAACTTGAAATGGGTGGTGAACTGGCAAAAGAACTTGACATCCTGCTTTCAATTCACAGTCCTTACTATATGGATATGTTGAACGGTGGCGAAATCGCTGAAAAATCTATAGATCATTTAAAATGGGCACTCATAATTGGAAAGGCTATGGGTGCCAAGAGAGCAGTCAACCACACTGGTTTCTATGGAAAAACCAAAAAAGGAAGTTTGAAGGATGCTATAGAAGTATACCAGGCAATAAGTGGTGAAATGGGACATGAAAAGGGCTTTCCTTATATCGGTGTTGAAACTTCCGGCAAACCTGAGATATTTGGAACTGCAGACGACGTTATAGCCTTGGCCAAAAAGAATAGCAATATAGAGCCTATTCTGAACATGCCACACTATCATTCACTTACTGATGGCAGCTTGCTTAATACAAAAGATTTTACAGATATTACTGAGAAATTCAGAGAGTATGCTAAAGGCGATTTATACGTGGAATTTGCGGGAGTTGAGCATGAGGGCAATGTGGAAACAAAACTTACCGCAATCAAGCATGGTGATCTCAAATTTGAAACATTTGCAGAAACACTTCTGGATTACCAAGACGATATAACAATTATTTCATGCTCACCTCTTTTGGAACACGATGCCCAGTATATGGAAGCCATATTTGATAGAAATTTCATAAGGCGCCAACAAAGAAAAAAGGAGAGAGGTAAGGAAAATTGAGAAATTATCCTGTTAAGAAAGGTTTTAAAACGGACACGGAGACAATACAAGGAAAGATTGAAAAGTACACTAAGGATATTGATATAAGTGGGAATATCATTGAATTTTCACTTCCGGGAATAACTAAAATCAGGATAGAATGTGGGAAGAAAACACTGGACGTGGAGACTGAAACAGACACTTCATATAAAGATCCTGTAAGTTCCCTAAAAACCTATAACAATCTTATAACGGAACTAACCGGTTACGATTCAAAAGAAAGAAAAAAGAGATTATCCAAAGCCGATTGATCTTAAGGTACATAATTAATACAAATATGTAAACACTATTTTTGATCTGTTTTCCTCAGCGCGTCTGCAACAAAGAATCATAAGCATCACTTTTGATAGAAGGCGCATACCCTTGTGAATGCGATCAGGATCATTGATAAGTTATCACTAACGCCTGCCAATGTACATGATTCAAGGCTATCGAGACAGAGGATATTTTGGATCTGTGCAAAAAGGTATCAATAGAACCATGGATCGTGCAATGAGAGGGTCCCCATTATCAATCAAGAGATTCGCCGGAATATCAGAACACTAGGAGTCCGATCCATGGTGGAACATCCCTGTGTATTCTTGATGATGTAGTAGTAAGAACATTAAAAACAATCAGAGTCAAGACATACTTCACAGCAATCTGTCATAATATCGTAAGGAGAAAAATCCTTGATCCCATGGCCTTACGCTATGTACAATTGTATAATTATTGAAAATTAATCGAAAACATAGTGAAACACACTATTTTTCACCTCAATTAAGAAAGATTGAAATGCTTGCAGAGCATATTTCAAAGAGGTGGCATTAAAGTTAAGGTTTTAGGAAAGCCTCTAACGAATATAACGGTCCTATCCATAAATATGCTATGTTAATAAAAAGGACGGTTATTTCAACCATAACGTTATTTCAATGGAAAATTTAAGGCTTTGTAAGGCATGGAGTTTCATGTTAGAGGGAAGACCGTTTAAGGGGAAATTCTACCTTATAACCGGTGGCGGAAGTGGGCTGGGCCTTGAGATTTCCAAAACTTTGGCGTCATATGGGGCAGGAATTTACATTATTGGTAGAGATAAGGAAAAGCTGAGCAGGGCCAAATCACAAATTGAGGATCTAGGTTCAGAATGTGGATATTTTTCCGTTGATATAAGAGAATATGAAACTGTTAGAGGAATAATAGATAACGTATTTTCGTCTTACGGAATCGATGGGCTGGTCAATAATGCAGCCGGAAATTTCATTTCAAGGACAGAGGATCTCTCGATGAATGCTTTTCTTTCTGTCATAAATATTGTTTTAAATGGTTCCATTAATATAACTTTGGAAACCGGAAAAAAATGGATCGAGAAAAAAAGGAAGGGAAGTGTATTGAGCATACTGACCACATATGCTGAAACAGGTTCAGGTTTCGTCGTACCCTCTGCAGCGGCTAAGGGTGGATTAAATGCCTTCACGAAAAGTATTGCTGTAGAATGGGGCCCAAAAGGAATCAGGGCTAATGGTATTGCTCCTGGCCCATTCAAGACTGAGGGGGCATGGAAAAACCTTATTCCAGATCAATCTTTTGAGGACTATCTGGTAAATAAGAATCCCATGAAGAGATTGGGAAATGTAGAAGAAATAGCGGAACTTGCGGCTTTTTTGCTCAGCGATTATTCATCATTTATAAATGGTGAGGTAATAAGGATAGACGGAGGAGAATTTCTGAAAGGATCCGGTCAATTTAACGATTTATCGATCCTTTCAGATGAACAGTGGGAGAACTTGAAGTCCAGGAGGGAAAAGAAATGATGAGCATTTTCATTAATGGGTGGGAAACTAATTTGAAATTCTCTGCGGCACATTTTATACCTGAGCACTCAAAATGCCGCAGGCTTCACGGGCATGATTATGCTGTGGATATCACACTATTCGGTGAGCTTGAAAACGGAATGGTAGCTGATTTTGTCCAGATCAAAAGGGAACTAAGGCAAATGCTTGAAGAAATAGACCATAAGCTGATACTCCCAATAAACGGAGAAGGAATAACATACATATTGGATGGGAACAAATACAAAATAAAATATGAGACATTTGAAATGTCTGTTCCCAAAGAATTTGTCTATCTCTGCGATGTGAAGCACAGTTCAAGCGAAGAACTCGCGAGATACCTGACGGGTATACTGATTAAAAAAGTCACTCTTGGCAAAAACGTCAAGAAGATAGAGTTCTCTGTATATGAAGGCCCAGGCCAGAAGGCAACATGGGAAGAGGTTCTGGGATGAAAGCCATCGTGCTTATGTCGGGAGGCCTGGATTCTACAACAGTACTGGCATATGCAATTTCTAAAGGATACGAAATCACAGGTTTAAGTTTTGATTATGGCCAGAGGCATAAAATAGAACTTGAATCTTCCAAAAAAATAGCTGAATTCTATGGAATTAATAGAAATGTATTCAAAATAGACTTAAGGCAAATAGGTGGGAGTTCACTTACGGATAAGATCGAAATTGAAAAGGGCAAAATAGGACGGGAAGAAGTCCCAAACACATATGTGCCGGCAAGAAACATAATCTTTCTGTCAATAGCAGGTGGTTACGCGGATGTTGCCCACATAGATGACATTATGATAGGAGTTAACGCTGTTGATTATTCAGGCTATCCAGACTGCAGGCCCGATTTCATATCCTCTATGGAAAGAACATTGAGGCTCGGTCTTTCTGGGAGCCATAACATTCAAATTATTGCACCACTGCAACACATGTCAAAGTCAGAAATAATTAAGATGGGGATGAACCTCAAGGCACCATATGAGTTAACACACTCATGTTACAGAGGCGGAACCAAGGCATGTGGAAAATGCGATTCCTGTCTACTACGCCTCAAAGGATTCATGGAGGCAGGGTATTTTGATCCCATAGAATATGAAGAATACCCGGAATTTTATAATAAATATTTGCAAACTAAAAAATAATTAAATGGTAATATTGATGGGGATCTAATGCTGTGAAAGAACAGCGTCCACTTTCTCTCCATTTTTCTTCACAGACTCTACAGTTTTGTTCCACAGGACTTTTTCCTCGTCATTGAAATCTATCCTATAGATCTGCTCGACTCCTTCCTTTCCGATTTTTATCGGCACTCCTATAAACAGCCCCTTCGCTGAATAGTGCTTTGCGTCTTCTTCGTCCATATACGCTGCGCATGGGATGACCCTCTTCTTATCCTTTATTATGGATTCAACCATCGCGGTGATTGAAATACCTGGTGCATAATATGCGCTTCCTGTTTTAAGAAGGTCTACTATTTCACCGCCCCCGAATCTTGTTCTCTTTACGATCTCATCGATCTTATTCTTTGGAAGAAGAGTGGATATGGGCATTCCTGCAACACTTGAATATCTTATAAACGGAACCATATCGTCGCCGTGTCCTCCCACAACAAAAGCGTTAACATCTTTAACAGAAACACCCAGCTCCATTGCTATGAATGTTCTAAACCTTGCACTGTCCAGAGATCCTCCTAGGCCAATTATCCTCTTCGGATTAATTCCACTTACCTTTTGGAAAGCATAGGCCATCGTATCGGCAGGATTGGATACCATTACTATTATGGATTCTGGCGAATATTTCTTTACGTTCTCTGCAACATCCTTTATTATGCCAATATTCTTAACAAGAAGGTCATCTCTGCTCATTCCGGGTTTTCTTGCAAGCCCGGCAGTAACAACTATGACATCCGACCCTTTCATATGAGAATAGTTTTCAGGATTTGTAGTTGTGAAGCCTTTTATGTTATTATCAACACCCCAATGTGGAGTACCTTCCATCATATCCAGAGCTTCTCCCTCTGGTTTTCCATCCACAACATCGAACAAGTAAATGTCGCCCAGATCCTGTATGGAAAGAAACTGAGCAACCGTAGCACCTACATTTCCAGCGCCAATTACGGAAATTTTTGATCTCATGGTTAGGAGATTTCCTGATATATTATATTGTTATTCCCTTTTAAATATGAGCCATTGAAAAATACTTCTCTATAAATAGGAAAGCGCTTTTTACTTAGTAATCTATTTACAAAACTGATATGGCCCTTGAAGATAAATGCCAGATTATAAAATCAAATAATTTAGGGTCAATCTCTTGATGTTGGTGCAAATCAGAATGAAAATTGCCTCCTTTCCCTCATTATGCCGATCAATTGGAAATTCAGCGTTTCAGTAGGTGCCTCTTCCAATAAAGAAAATTTCAATAATGCCATGGAATAATCGAAAGAGATTAATTTATTACTTAATTTCCTCTTACCGATCAGTATGAAGGTAGCAATCCTGGGGATCGACGGGTATATAGGATGGGCACTTGCTTTGAGACTTTTGAGAAATGGCCACGAGGTTGTTGGTGTTGATTCACTCTATACCAGAAAAAGAGTGGAAGAGGTTCATTCAGGCTCAATTACACCCATACTGGATATAAATAAAAGAATAGATGAAGCTTCCAAATTCTTTGGCGGCAAGATCAATTACTATCAGGGTGATGTGAACGATCCAGAGTTCATCTATCACGTGATCGGAAAGGAACTTCCCGATTCCATAGTGCATCTTGCTGAGCAGAGGTCAGCTCCATACTCTATGATAGGCCTGCGGCAGGCAAGGGAGACATTAATACAGAATATGGGGGGAACTATAAATCTTGTATATGCTATGAAGGATCTTGTTCCCAAGGCACATTTGTTAAAATTAGGTACAATGGGCGAGTACGGCACTCCAAATATAGACATCCCGGAAGGCTTCTTTGAGATTGAATATAATGGGAGAAAAGATACACTTCCATTCCCAAAATTTGCAGGTTCATGGTACCACTGGAGTAAGGTTCATGACAGCAATAACCTGATGTTTGCAAATCGCCTATGGGGCTTACGAATAACCGATGTGATGCAGGGCGTGGTCTATGGGACAAGGACAAAGGAGATAAGTGATTCAGGGCTTTACACAAGATTCGACATAGATGAGGTATGGGGTACGGCGTTAAACAGGTTCTGTGTCCAGGCTGTTCTTGGAATGCCCATAACCGCATACGGAAGGGGTGATCAGAGGAGAGGATTCTTATCCCTTGAAGACAGTATCGCATGCCTTATGCTGGGCCTCGAAAAACCTGCTGGTGAAAATGAATACAGGGTATATAATCAGTTTGATGAGCATTATTCCATAAATGAAATAGCTGAATTTGTAAAGGACGGCGGCGAGAAGATACTCAACAAAGAGATAGAAATAAGCCACGTGCCGAATCCGAGATTGGAAAAGGAGCAGCATTATTATAACCCAGAGCACAAAAAACTAAGAGAACTTGGTTATAAGCCTGCAAGAAATTTAAGAGAAGACGTAAATGATATAATATCAGACGTACAGAAGTTTAGTGAAAATGCCAGAAAATACAGAGACAGGGTAGCTCCAAAGACCATATGGAGAGAAAGTGCAGGCTTTCTAAATTAGTGGCACATTTTTTCGAGTGCTGGTTGAAGCCTCAGTGTTCATCTCATTCGGCTATTATGGGTTGAGCAGCCGTTTTCAAAGGTTATCTTTTATTGAGAAATGAAATCTTAAACACAGTTGGCAGGCAATTGACATGGTTGTCGATTCCAAATTTTATGGAATATTTATTAATGAATTAACAATTTAAGGTCAATGTCTCGTAAGTTAAACCGGAGTAATATCAATAAATTTCTGGTTGGGACCGTAACAGTTCTTACCGTGTTCGTGTTTGCATTTTCGTTCCTTTCGTCAGGTATACCGTTGACTACACAACATGCCATTTCAGCAACTCCTCAATATCAGTATAATAAAACCGTTTACAAATATCAGTGGATGAACGATACCTCGGTTGTAGGCCCCATGCCAGTAAGCAATGGAACAATGTCCTGTTTTGTACCATCTGAGGAGGTTGTTCTATTTGGTGGTCAGACTGTGATGAACCTAAGTGTAAACAAGAGTGGCAAAAAAACTTTTGAGATGGTGAATGCATATTCGAACCAGACATGGCTATATCAGAGCGGCCAGTGGTCAAGGCTCACCAGTCAAAGTTCAATTCCTCAAATGGCCGGATCCTCCAGTTCATATTATCCAAGGGGGGAAAGCATAGTGCTCTTTGGTGGGGAAAATAATGGCACGTTGTTTAATTATACATGGATCTTCACAGGTCTTACATGGACACCACTCAAGGGTCTTACTACGGTTCCTTCCGCCAGAGCTTTCAGTGCAATGGCCTATTCAGCCAATATTAAGGGGATCATTCTTTTCGGAGGTAAAACTGCGAGCGGATACTCCAATTCGACATGGCTTTTCAGGGATAATTCATGGTCAAAGATTACTACAAAAGGAGATGTGCCTCCAGCCATGGAAGGGGCCGCAATGAGTCAATTACCAGACGGCAATCTTCTCCTCTATGGAGGTTACAATGGTTCCTATAGCAACTCAACATATATTCTGAACACTACAACAGATAAATGGTCAAAGGTAGATACAACCATCACGCCACCTGCACTCGCTTTTTCATCCTTAAATTACTTTAGTTTCAATGATTTTACTCTTTTATATGGTGGAGTCACAGGTAACGGAAAAGCTTCAAATGCCACATATATGTTCAACAGTGCGGATCAATGGCAAGAATTACATATCAAAACTCCTTCAGCTGAATATGGCCAATCGCTTTCAGTATATTCAGCAAACAATACCGTTGTTCTTTTCGGCGGCGCTTTTAACAGCACATACTCGGGATACACAAATGATACATATCAGTTCCAGAACAACTCATATAACTGGGTTATATTCAACGAATCAGGTCTCCCATCAGGCCTTAAATGGGGTATCCAGCTTGGAAATTCATACAATAATACCACAGGGAATTTTGTTGGATTTATGTTAATGACTGGAACGTATGACTATAACATAACTGCTCCAGCAGGATACCAAACATCATCTCCCTCCGGAAATCTGACAATGTATTTCTCTGAACTTCAGGAATCCGTGACATTTTCTAAAATTCCAGGGTTACTTTACTACTCCTACGGAGCGATTGCAGGCATAGTTATAGTGATTCTTGCCATGGCGGGTGCCGAAGTTTACAGAAAAATTACAAAGTAGCCACAAAATTTTTAAAATAATTATATGTTTTTTCCACATTTTTTACGTAATTTTCGACTTTTCCGACACTGACCCATTCCTCTTTTCTGATCAGATTGTATCCCAGCTGGTAATTTCCCGCCAATGCATTTCCAATATACTCTGTGAATTCCACTCTTTTTCTATCTAAAAATTCATATAGCGGTTTATGGAAGTAATAAATGGCCGCTATGGCCAGATTGGAAACAGGGTTTTGTGGTTTTTCCACAACATTTCTGACCATGCCCATTCTCTGATCAACAATCGCGTTCCCGTAATTTTGAGGTTTTTCAACCTCAAACAGGGTAAGTTTCGATTCTTCACCCTTGGTCACATCCTTATAATAGGCAGGGTCAAGAATGAAACCATCTCCGGCGTTAAGAAGGCATCTTTCCTTAAACAATTCCCTTCCCTCATACACCGCGCTTCCGAATCCATCTGGTTTATCCTGATACATTATCTCCACATCAGGAAATTCCCTGCTGATATAATCAAATGTAATTCTGTCATTACTGTTAAGGATCACTGCAATCCTTTTGATTCCTGCAAATTTCATTCGGTATATGACTATATCAATAACCGGCCTCAGAACAAGTTTTCCATCCCTGATATCATAAAGTGAGAGCATTTCCTTTCTAAACTTTCCATCCAGTCCTGATCTCGTGCCAAGGCCAGCTGCGGTTATTAAGCCATTAATGCCGATCACCACTTCTCACATAGTCCATTGAAAATAGAATAATATAAATTGCGGGAAAGAGAAAGAAGCCAGTGATCATCGTGGTGTCTGCAACTGAGATATAAAAGCTGTTGCCAAATTTGTAAAGTGCAGATAAATGGGAGGGATTTAATGATATCCCGATAGATATTACTGCCAGAATTACCCCAATGATCTTCAGGTTTTTGTTTTGATAGAGAACAATAAGTAATGAAAGTGCTACCAACACTATCACTGCTACAGTGGTTAGATAGGTGAGATACAACGGGACAAGTTTTCCCGCATAAAGCGAAAAGCCACCTATAGTTAGAGACAAAGCTGAAAGAATTAGAAGAATTGAATATTTTCCATCATTCAAAACTAGCACCTCTGTCTTGAACTATGATAATAAGGTTAACTTGGTTAACTTCCATTTTGAAGGTTATCATCCTTAGTTATTTAAAAACACTCAAACCATCAAGATTATGCGTATTTCGAACGATATGCTTTTTGTTAATATATGACGCAAATTTATATTACGGTCACTTGTTATGGTGAACGCATTGAAAATCAGATGGGCACCATAATTTAAGGTGAAGTCTGGAATGAAATTGCACACTCCTATGAAGATTCATTACCTGAGCCATTATCTTCATGAACGGAAAGGCCGCTTTATTGGGTTGAGGAAAGGTTCCAACTGTTGCAAGTCTTTATTCATGTTCTATGGCTTTGTTCATTCAGACCCGGTCAGCAATTTTTTGTTTATGAAGGAATATAACGCAAATAAAAGAATAAATCTTCGTATATCATTAACCATCGAAAATTTATGTTTAACGGTTTTATGGAAAAGCTCGTGGCAGGAAGATGGATAGCAGGGCCAACAGTTGACGATGCTATTGAAAGAGGAAAAAGGTTTAATAAGCTTGGTATAGGAGCCATACTGAACTATCTTGGAGAGGCTCTGACGGATCAGAAGGATATCGGTGACGCTATGGAAGCCTATAGGGAAATACTGAAAAAGGTAACAAAAGGTGACCCTCTGACACAAATATCCGTGAAGCCGACTCAGATCGGGTTATCAGTAAGCCTTGATCTAGCCAAAAAAAATTTTGCGGAGATCGTCAGATCAGCAGGCGAAAAAGGGATATTCATATGGGTGGACATGGAAGAATCTAACCTTGTGGATCAGACAATAAACCTTTATGAATCGCAGTTACCCAATGAGAATATAGGGCTGTGCGTCCAGGCATATCTTAAAAGGAGCATTGATGATGTCAAACGGCTGACAGAGAAGGGTGGAACCGTAAGATTAGTGAAGGGTGCATATACAGAGCCTGAAACCATTGCATACAAATCAAAACAGGACATAGATAAAAATTATGTTGAAATAATGCAATATCTCTTTGATAATGCCAAAAGGTTTATGGTGGCAAGCCACGATGACAAGATAATCGAAAAGGCAAGGGAGATAAATAAGGAAAAAAAGAAGGAGGTGTGGTATGCAATGCTCAATGGAATAAGAAACCAATACCTCATCAAGCTTCAGCAAGAAGGCGAAAAGGTATTTTCCTATATTCCGTTTGGCAAGAAGTGGATTCAATATTCAGTTAGAAGAATGCAGGAAGCTGGCCATATTAGCCTGTTGATGAAGTCTATACTGCACGGCCAGAAGATTTAGTCATCTGACGAATAGAATTTCGTCAATTTTTTATAGTATCATGAGTTGGGAGAATAATGGATATAGAGGAGAAGATTGCAGGCGAAATAGCGCTTTCAGACAACTTCGGGAAAACCCTTCAAAAATGGAGAGAAGAGTTCCTAATCACAAAAACTGAACTGGCTAAGGAGATGGATGTCCCGCTTTCTATGATCACGGATTATGAATCCGGGAGAAGGAAATCTCCGGGAATAAATACAATAAGAAAGTTTGTTTATGCACTTATTGAAATTGAAAAAGAGCACGGAGGATCGATTTTAAGGAGGTACAGTTCGGGTGTTCCCTATGAGGCCCTGATAGACATCGGAGACTATCATAGGGATGTAAACCTCAAAAATGTCATAAGTAGAATTGAAGGTAAGTCGACCTCTTCAGCAGACCTGAACAGATACATTCGAGGATACACCATTGTAAATGGAGTTAAAGCCATACTTTCATTCTCATATTCCGAATACAGCCTCCTGTATGGATGGTCAAGCCAGCGGGTGATATTTTTCACCGAGGTTAAGATGGGCAGAAGCCCAATGATCGCAATTCGCGTCCATCCATTAAAACCGGCTGCGGTTGTTTACATTCAGGCAGACAGGGTTGATGAACTTGCCATCCGCCTATCGGATGTCGAGAATATACCTCTTATAACCACAGAACTGCCTCCTATGGAAGTAGCCAAGATAATGTCCCAGATAAGGTGATCATGAAAATATCTTATCTATTATGTATTTTGGATCATAGGGGATCAGGTCCTGCATATTCTGGCCAACACCAATAAAGTAAATGGGCTTCCTGAACTGGTGTGCGATTGAAAATATGGAACCACCTCTTGCATCCGTATCCATCTTGTTGACAATTAAGCCATCAAACCCAATCTCTTTCTTAAAGGTTGAAGCCTGTTCTATGGCGTCATTTGCAGCCATTGCATCAACGGTAAGTATTGTGAGGTCAGGCTTTGATATCCTTTTTATTTTTTTCATCTCTTCCATAAGATTTCTATTGGTCTGCATTCTTCCGGCGGTATCTATTATGGCATAATCGAGTTTCCTTGCCTTCGCATGTTCAATAGTGTCATATGCAACTGCAGCGGGATCACTCCCCATACCCTGGTAAATGACTCTGACACCAAGGTTTTCGCCGTGAATTTTAAGCTGATCTATGGCTCCAGCACGAAAAGTATCGGATGCACCCATGGCCACTGTTTTCCCGTTTTTCAGCAGAAAATAGGACAGTTTTCCAACAGTGGTTGTCTTTCCTGTGCCGTTAATCCCTATGAACAACACTATAAACGGTTTCTTGTCCTGCTTCAGGAAGTTAAAGCTGGTCCTTGCATCATTGAGTATTCTGAGAAGTATCTCCTTTAAAAGTTCAATTGCATTATCTCTCTTCATCCTTTTTTCTTCATCGGCTTTCTTCTCAAATTCTGCAAGAATGTACTCAGTTGTTTCAATACTCACATCCGATTCGAGTAAAATGTTAAAAAATTCATCTTTTAATTCGTCTACTTTTAATAGATCGAATCTTCCCGCAAAAATGCTTTTTATCTTATCTTTGAGCGACATTTTGCCCATTTCGTGAATTGTTTATTGCGGAAACTATTGCCTGATACCGTCTGGCCGCATCATATCTCTGGTTATTCAGATTCTCTATTGATCGCCTTACCTCTTCTATCTGTGTCCTCAATCTCAACTCAGCCTTTGAACTCTCCTCCTCTATGAATATATCAGAACCTATAGCCACAAGAACATTTCCTGCCTTTTCTATCTTACCCTTTGAAAAAACTCCTCCACCAATTGATATCATTGTCTCAGAGGATTCCTCAATCTCCTTCGATTGAAGGATTGCCAGTGCCTTTCCATAATCCTCCATACCTTGCGTAAGGATGCTGATCTGTTTTTCCGAGGCATCAATGAATGATTGGAGAAATTCTATCTCCTGCTCAATTTGATTACTATCTTCCATTTACTTCATCTCCCTGAAATGTTTTCTACTTACTTTCAGAGCTTCCAGTACTGGCATAGGTTCACCGGATAAATAACTTATGAGTGCACCACCACCTGTGGATATGTGATCTATGCTCTCCTGAATCTTCAGGTTTTCTATAGCTGATATTGTATGGCCTCCTCCGGCAATCTTCATCGCATCAGCTTTTGCCACTTCCTTTAATATTTCATATGTTCCACTGCTGTAATCTTCCAGCTCGTACATTCCCATGGGGCCATTGATAAATATTGCCGAAGCCTCCCTTATCTTCTCAGAAAACAAAGCAATTGTGTCTGGGCCTATGTCTGCCAGAATCTGGTCATCAGGTATATTATCAAGATAATGAACT
The DNA here is from genome assembly GCA_021820405.1 of Thermoplasmata archaeon. Classification (GTDB taxonomy): domain Archaea; phylum Thermoplasmatota; class Thermoplasmata; order Thermoplasmatales; family Thermoplasmataceae; genus Cuniculiplasma. Next base: position 68,420 of record JAKADQ010000001.1, read on the forward strand.
CTTGATCTTGACGGATTGAGTATGAAGTCAACCGGCATTACTATCCTGTCACCATAGCTCTCAATGAGTTTCCTGCATGTTTTAATGAGTGTTTCGTATTTCTTGTTATTTTTTATTATAAATTCCTGATTTTTCTTTCCTATTCCTTTCCCTGAGGCCCATAAGAAGGCATTTGCCACAACACCACCCACAATAACCTCCTGAGTTATATTCTTATCGAGGAACGATTTGGAAACCGCTATGGAATCCTCTATTTTAGAGCCTGCAAGGATTGCGATCTTTTTCCCATTTTTTCGGTTTAAAAACTCGTTAAGGGAAGAAGTTTCGGTTTGAATCAAAAGGCCCGCAATATTTGGAATCATCCTTGAGAATCCTGTTAGGGAGGTTTGATTTCTATGGATTGCTGGAAAGGCATCATTCACAAAATAATCACAGACAGACGAAAGGTTTCTTACAAAATTTGTCTTTTCCATAACTTCAAGATCGTTTGTATCTAGAACAACATCTTCTGAATAGAATCGTGTGTTTTCAAGCATTATGATATCACCGCTTTTCATCGTTTGAATCGCTCTGATCGCTTCACTGCCAAAAAGAGAATCAACGAATTTCACGTTTCTTCCCATTATTCTCTGAAGAACCCGTGCGTGTTCCTTAAGAGATACAAAATCATATTTTCCGGGTCTGCTCTGATGCGCAAGTATTACTATCTTGGATTCTTTTAACCTGTTTATTGTCTTAACATGGGAGTGAAATCTTGTTTCACTCATTATTTCTCCAGTAATAGGATGAATCGGTGAATTAAGATCCAACCTCAAAAGTATTGTTTTTCCACGCAATTCAAAGTCATCCAGGCCGAAGAAATCTTCCTGATCCTCTTCCATATAATTCTGTATGCATATACCTTTATATTGGTTTTGAAATGTCCCATTCCCAATAATTCTTTATCATACCACTATTTAGAAATAAGGAAATTATGTAACTTCATCAATCTCAAATACAGATCATTATAAATATGGGTTTGTCATGCAACTTTTATTATGGTCATATTAAAAATATTATTTTCCAAGTCCATACTGCATTTGCATGTCCTTTTGGGTAATAATCCCATATATCAGGAGGCATAGTTCATCAGAAAATTCAGTGAAATATTCCTTAACTCTTCGAATCAAAGTTTTATTTTACGGATGCGTGTATATCTTTTGTGAAATGAAATCTAGAAAGGATACGTCTTTTTGTAATTCATGAAGATTCGAATTTTCGAGGAAATTTTTCGTCTTGAACTGTAAATCTGATGGTCTGTATTTCAAATCCAGAGGCGAATAGCAGTTGACTTCAAGGGCGCAGTTGAATATTCTAATAATTGATTCGGTTGTTAACGGTTTCTCCAAATATCCCCTGTGGATACTTCTGTCGCTTTATCTCAATGGCAGAGGTTATAATTTCATTGATATTGGGATAATTCTTGTATTTTCCAATATTCTTCCATCCCCATTTCAAAGAAAGTCAGGAAAAATGATCGACATATTCGGAAGAAGAAGATTCACATACATCCTGCCATTTTTACTTTTTATCGTATACATTATGCTTTATTTTTCTGTACTTTTTAATTCTAACATTATACTTATCTTCGTACTGCTCACATTCACATCCTATTTAGGAAGTTTTGAATCGACTTTAAAAAATACGATTATCACTGATCTGAGTATAGAGATGGAACGCAGTAAGTATTTTTCCATTATGAGAATATGGGCCAACGTAGGAATTGGGATTGGCCTGATCTGTTCCGGCATAGCATCCATTGTCTCCTATTCCCTGTTCTTTCTGGCTCCAATTATTGGATCACTGTTCCAGTCCATCATGTTTCTCATCTTTTTTAAGGAATCTGGAAATGGGGGAAATTTTGCGAATGACGTGAGGCCTGGAATAAAATTAGGCAGTAAATACAAACAGATAATCACGGTATCCCTTTTGATTTCAATTTGCTTTGCAATCTCAAACCAGTATGAAACACCAGCAATGCCCCTTTATCTTTCAACCCAATGGCTTTTTAGCCCGTTAGACATCACCATTTTATATTCCATTAATACTGCGGTTGTTGTATTCTTTCAGGCGAAAATAACGGCCATTGCCGCCAGGTTTACGGAATATAAGATATTCTCCTTCGGTATACTTTTCTATTCATTTTCCTTTTTCATTTTTTCAATTACAGGGAATCTTCTCTTGGTTGCATCTGCAATAGTGATACTTACAGTGGGAGAAAATATGATGAGTCCTGTGTCGAGTTCCATCATATCAAAAATCGCACCGGAGGATCAGAGGGGAGAGTATTTTGGCATTAACTCCTTAATTTATGCAATTATAAGCCCGATTTCCATTTTTTTGGGAATAGGTCTCCTTCAGATATTCGGGTTCCATGAAACCTATGCCATGGATGTTCTTTCACTTCTATCAGTGATAACCTTTATATCTGCATACGTGTACTTCGGTCGCATTATAAACTCAAATGGCCATCAGGATAAATCCATTCCATGAAAAAAATTCAAAAAGTTCAACATTTTATAGGTTGAAAAAATATACATTCCATGCGAAACGAAGTCAGTTCAGGAATCATTGTTTTCAAAAGAAGTGAAGAAAAAATACTTTTCTTATTTTTAAAACGGCGGGAAGGTTTTCTTGACTTCCCGAAGGGCCATGTGGAAAAGGGCGAAAATAATTCACAGGCCGCTACAAGGGAGACATTTGAAGAGGCAGGAATCAGGTGCCACATAATACCAGGTTTTGAGCAAAGCACGAAATATTATTTTAATTTCAACGGGGAAAACATCCGAAAGGACCTGATAATGTTTCTCGGAGAAGTTGAAGAGGACACAGAAATCAAGATTTCTCACGAACACATAGGTTACGAATGGTTAAGTTATGATGAGGCCATTTCCCAATTGAAATACCCCAATCAGCGCGAACTGATTACTAAGGCAATGGAGTTTATTAAAGCAATGAGGGAAAAATAATTCAAGCTGGTTATACAAATGGAATAGTAGCGAGAAGGATAATCCCCATAACATAGTCAATGTAATAGGGTGGTATTCTCTCTATTACCATGGCAAGGCCTCTGGTTCCTATGTATGCCATTGCGTTTATCGACAGGATACTTACAGCGATGAATGAAATAATGATTTCAATAATAGATATATTGCTCATTCCTAATGTTGAAAAAATGAAAGGAATCATTGCAAAATCAGGGAATATGCTCACGATAAGTGCAGATCTTACGGTTGTGCTGTCATTCATATGGTTCTCAACTGAACGGCTTTCCTTATATCCATTCCCTATGAAATAAATGGCCACAATGGCAAGCAAAACCCTTGCAATAATGCTGAATCCGTCCTTCAGGTAAGAAATGAACAGAAGGCCAATCACGTAAGCAAATACTCCAATAAGGACAGATATGGATGAGTGCAGGAATCCCAGAAGGGTTGCAGTGGCCTGAGTCTTTGTCCCTGTATAATTGAATCTTCTTGATATGGCTGAGAGAGGCAACCAGTGATCAGGAGCTGTCATGTGAAGAATCCCGATGATGATCACTGCGATAAGGATAGGTGTAAAGGAGTTCATACTTCAGGGTGATTCAACCGTTGATAATTTAATGTTTCCTTATTGCAATTTTTAAGGATTTGTATATGCACAATGCATATTTTCAAAAAGAGAATGTAATGCCCAAGGATCCTTTAGAATGAAAATTGATCCTGTATGAGATCAAATACTGCCACCTTCTGTCAATTTTCTTTCCACTTATATTCAGGCACCTCTTTTGCCTTCAGGGGTTTTCAGCTGATGAGTTTTTTAGTCTATCCCTAACCTATCATAAGATGTAAACAATGGAGATGGTAACCAGTTTACACATGGCTCTCCTGAATAAATATAGTTATAATACAATGATGATCATTTGGTCGAAACGAACCATATGCATATCTTTTATGTTACCTATATTGGAATCATTGATAAATTGGCCTCTTAAAATATTGTTATAACGATATCGAACCATATCATGATGTAAATTGGCGGCGGCCGGAACGATGCCTCTGAGACGATGAGAGGAATAAATAGGAACGAATAATATGTTAAGATGAAATGGGGGATGAATATGCCGGGCGTTGTTTCATTAAATTATGCGTATTACAGAATAAGCGTGGCCGGTTTTCTGATATATTCAAAAAATAATTTAATGGAGTAGGAATAGAACATGGAATCCAGGGAAAATATGCTTGCATTTGCGAAGGAAGTAACGGGCAAATCCAATATTTCTGACTATCACTTTATTGAGGCTGGCTGGAATAGCGTGATACTTGTGATCAATGGCAACATCGCCTTGAAATTTCCCCGCAGTGAAAGCAGTTCACAGAAAGTGGAGTATGAGCAAAAGATCCTTTCTATCATGGAGGGATTTCCCTTTGAAACCCCTAAGTACAGGGTGGTTGCATTTAAAAAATATAAGGTAGGGATTTATACGTTCATAGAGGGAAGGCCCCTGAGTTCAGTAAGGCGTATTGGGAAAGATCTCCTTTCAGATTTTTCAAGATTTTTTGAATACACATTCAATTTTGATCTCACAGGAATGACAGATGCCGGAATCACTGTGGTTGAACCCGAAGAATGGATTCATAGGGAATTGAGTATGCTGGAGGAGTTCCAACATTACCTTGGAAATTATATTTATAAGGAATTTTTCCAGAAAATTTCAATGAGCATCAAAGAAATGTCAATGAATCTTTCTACTGAGGACATAGGTTTAATTCATGGAGATTTTTACAGGGAAAATATAGTGGTATCTCAGGATTGTTCAAGAATCAACGGGATCATCGACTGGGGCGAGTCGGGATCAGGTGATCTCGCCTTTGATCTGGCTGCATTATCGGTAGATTTCCCTGAGGATCAGACACTGAGTATGATTCCCCATAAATTTCAGGATAGGAGTCAAACATATCTTGAAAGAATCAGAATTTATAAAAAGATTGAACCACTTTACAACCTATTATTCCTGAAAAAATATAACAAAGATCAGGATTTTAAGAAGATGTCAGATGAATTCAACAATCGCCTTCAAGATGATAAATCTCCTTAGCATATAGGAGAGTGATGCCGGGAATGGGAAATTCGAGGGAAAAAGAGAAACATATTAACACACGGATAGATGATATAACTGCAGATGTAAATATCGTCTGGTCTAAGAGAAAAACATTGAGCCTGAAGATCACCGGCCAGAAAAATCTCATTTTGAAAGTTCCCCTTAAGACCGGCATGGGTCAAATTGATTCCTTTCTGAAGAGAAATGAAAAATGGATCAGGGATGGGATTAAAAAGTTCATGAATAATATGGAAGCAAAGGAAGCAATAGGTTTCAATGATGGCGAGATGCACCTTTTATCCGGTAATTACTATCCAGTAAGGCTTGTAGATTCAGGAAATTGCCTTGAGTTCAATGACGCTTTTCTGCTTCGGAAGGACTGCGTCTTCATCGGAAGGGAACTGTTCATGAATTTTTATCGTGAATCTCTCAGGAGATATATTGAAAAGAGGCTTGTGGATCTTTCAAAGGATACGGGATTAAGATTTACGTCAGTGAGGATTGGAAGCGCCCTAAAAAGATGGGGTAGTTGTACCTACGATAACAGGCTAACATTTTCATGGCTACTTGCAATGGCTCCACCCGAGTGCATTGATTATGTTATCGTGCATGAACTGGTGCATACCAGGATACGATCACACGGCAAAACATTCTGGAACGAAGTTGAAAAATTCATCCCTGACTGGAGGCAGAAAAGGAAATGGTTGAGTGATAATTATATTTTCATGGTTGCAATCTCTCCATAACTCCATGTAGCATCAGTAGTGTCGCTAGAGAAAATAAAGGGATTCTTTGCAATGCTTGATGAAATAATAAACAACAAAGAGAGAGTTGCCACAGCATAAAGGGACGGGTTGAGCAGGGTTGTTTTGAACTGTTCGTGCATCTTTTCAGGAAGTTCACAACTGAAATGGTTGTTGTCTCTGAGTTTGGCCATACCAAAAAGGATTCAGAAGAAGTTCTTGAGGACATCATATCTGTGCTTCACTGCTATTCCATGAAGATGTATTCAAAATATGAGGAAAAACCATTAAATGGAGGCAGGACATGAAAGCAATCAGGACTGAACAGATATACATAAATGGTACCGATGCCACATCACATATGCGCCATCTATGGAATAATCCTTACAATCAGGCCATTTATATTCTGAGAAACCAGTTTTTCAACAGGGAGAAGACGCTCTCATATGGAAACCCCGCAAGACAGTTAGCAGTACCGTTGGATATGGAGGATCATAACAATTTTCAGAAGATTCCCTCACAGACAGCACAGTGGTCAACAAAAAAATGAGGCAAAACCTGCAAGCCTTAAATCAATATATGTGAGAAACAGGAAATTAAAGGGCATCATGCATAAACTATCTTGGACGATCATCAAATATGTATTATCCCTTAAAATCGACACAATAACCATAGGCCATAATGAATTATGGAAGCAGCCTGTGAACATAGGAAAGGGGAAAAACCAGAATTTCGGTCAGACACCTTTCAATATGCTGGTCGATCAGATAAAGTATGAGGGAAACGAGGCGGGAATAGGCGGGTTAATTCAGGAAGACTCATACGCGAGAAAGTGTCTGTTCCTTGATAAGGAAGATATTGATCATCATGAAGCATATACTGGCAAGAGGATCAAACAAGGAATATTCATATCAGAAGATGAAACGCTGAAACATGCAGTCTGTATTCATCTTGCAACATAATCAAAAAGGTCATCCCTGTAGCATTTGAGGATGTGATAGAAGGTACCTTTTTTAACCGCTGTATTCACGAGGTTTAAACATCAAAAAGAAGATAACTTCTAAAGGTGCTCGTTAACTATGTTGACAAAAAGCCACAACCTAATTCGATGAAATATACCGTAATGTGATCAACATAGGGGAATGTCTCATAATTATTTTATATAGGGTAATTTTAAGAAATAATGAAAATTAGGAGATTATGGCTGATGAAAATAAGATGAGTCATAATGATGCATCTGGTCAGGTTAAATGGATAGAACCAGAATATATGTCAATAATGTACATTATTATCGGTTTTCTGCTATTGATAGTGGCACCCTATGCGATGACAATAAAATCAGGCATATGGAACGATAATGTGATGATTGTTAACACCGTATTTGGCATAATAGTAATAATTCTTGGCGTACTGAGTTTCATGAATAATACCGACAGGAGATATGTTCTAAAGAAGGCATTCCCTGTGCTAATGCTTATTGCAGGAATCATCACAATATTCCTGTATTCCCACTTCTACGACACAAAATGGGACGAAACCTATCATCTTTATATCGTGAATATAACAGATTCAGGGGCCTTCCACATAGCATACTACAAAGCGAGAGATCTAATTTCAGAAATGAGTTCCATAGGGGGCGTTGTGATAGTGCTAGGAGCACTCTATGAAATCCTCTACAGAAGAATGGTCAATCCATAATCTTTAAGAGTAAATTTCATCTTCGCATTTTCTGTATATTTTGATGTTACGAAAACTGCATTCCTTAAATGATCTGAAAATGCCTATTAGATCATCTCTGAATATTCTACATATTAATGAAGTGGTTCCTTTAAAGACAGGTTCAAGAATAGCAGTTCTCCAGAAATTTAAAAGGGAATCACAGCCATCCTATATATGAAGAAATAATTCAGAAAAGAATGCATTACGATAAAATAAAAAATATTCAAAAGATCTAGCAAAATTATCTTTGACCGAAATTGGTATATAGTGTGATTCACACGGAAACAATAAACCTGGGGCATAATGATGACTGAACTTTCTGAAATAGTTGCCTCTGGATCAATATGTGAAATATCTTCACAGGCCGGATCAACCTGTGAAAATTTTACTCAATATTGAGAAATGGCAATCCCGCGTTGTAAAAATTCTCAATCTTTTCCATGACCTCATTGACAGGAGTGAATGACCTCAAGACATTTGGAAAATAAGGATCCTGTGGAGGTTGGTTTCTGAAATTGACCCATACTGGAACTATGGATGATTGCATTGCTCCGATTATGTCCGCCTTCCAGTTATCCCCGATCATGATTGTTTCATCCGCTGAGCATTGTGCCATCTCAAGAGCTATCTGAAAAATTTCAGGATCAGGTTTGAAGTAACCGTAATCATAAGCAGGTACCATAAAATCAATCAGTTCAGATATTCCTGTCCTGAGCATTTTCAGCCTCTGATATTCCCCAATGTGATTGGTCACAACGCCTATTTTATATTTCTTACGTATCATTTTCAAGAATCGGCTGGAACCTGGTATCATCTTTCCAAACTGGATGTGAAGATACCTGATTCTCTGGTGAATCTCCCTTACCATTTCATCCTTCAGGGGAAGGCCAACATTTTGAAGAAACATGTCAGTCCTGCGCAGATTGACATCATCCACAGGGATCTTATGCACAGTGAGCATTTCCTTCATTCCATAATCGGTGTAATAGAACCTTGAGACAAGTTCATCAATGGGTATCGGCCTGAAGAACCTGTACTCCTTGCGCAGTTGAATGAAAACGTTCCTTATGCCACCAAGATCATCATATATGGTGTTATCAAAATCAAACAATACTGTTTTCAGCATTTATATTCTAACCTCATACTTCGGAATAGGGATATTGAATCCTACAATAAAGGGGATCAATCTTTTCATTTATCATTTATCTATATTGAATATGGTGAGATCTTACCTTTATGAAAATCACATATGGCTCTTTACTGGAAATTATGATATGTAGTAAATTTATAACTAATACAGCTGCATAAAAATATGAAATAA
>JAKADQ010000077.1 GCA_021820405.1 Thermoplasmata archaeon
TACTATCCTCTACTCCTTTCATAACGAGTTTGTCTACAATTGTAGCAAAACTTTTCTCACTCGTTTATCGTGAATTGAATCAGTTCCAATTGGAAGGGGACAGAGAACTTAACTTTTATTTTATCACACAATGCCCCTACATTCGATTCCATCACCCATCATGGTAATCTTACCTTACTAATCTGGATAGAAAGATATCAGGTTATAGCATTGGTTTACCTTTAAGGTATTCTGCATGCATTCTGGTTATCCAATTTGCATGCATTCACTTAATAGGATTCTGGTTTCAGACTTACCATCTACCTTCTGGATAGGTAAACCGATCTAAGATTTCCAACAACATAACTACAACAGATACTTACAACACATTACAGAACAGGTAATTTATAGGTTCTGTATATTCCATCAGTTTATTTACATCATGAATCCATCAGATATCTTGTTGGATTTCCAACAACATATCTTTAAGGATATCCATCACTTTATTTCCAACAGAGTTACAACGGATATACAACAATGAGAGTAAATGATTTAAAGAAATCCATAGGATAGTTTCTACAAATTTAATCAAATTTTCCAGATCAAAAATAGATATGGAACCGTGGTCAAATCGCAAAGAAACCCTTAAAATCCCTATTCTAGAGATATGATCCTTAGCGGTTCCATATCTCGCACTTCCCATGAATCATGTGAGAGAACGATCTTTCTTTCATGCATGTACATGGATCGTGGGAGAAATGGAACCGTACCATATAGTAGATTGGAAACCGTTAAAATAAGGGTATGGGAGAAACTTGTAAGCGGTTCCATATCTCATGAAGGGTCTTCATTATTGTATTCTTGACCATTAGCTTCTTCTTAAACCATACTGGCTATATAGTCAGTGTATTCCTTCATTTCCTGGGCTTTCTTCTTTTCTAACTTCTCCCTTTTCAATTTCTCCTCTTCTGTTTCTTTGGTTTCTTTTTTTGAATTCAATTGAAGAGGGTTCAGGATTAGGCAATGCTGGTACTCGTAGTAATTTTCTCCTTCCCTCTTTGCCCTCTTTCTTGGATATGTCTTATTGACTCTATATGAAAAAACATGTTTTGTCTCAGGAGGGATTTTTAATTCTTCGCAGAATTCCAAATATGACTCGTATGCATAGTCAGATTCAACATTGGTACTCGCTTCGATCATTCGTTCGTCCATGAACTTTTGAGTAGAGTCCGATAATGTCTCCCATAAGCTCGCATATTCATCATTTGTTAGTTCGTTGGAAAACTTGAAGTCCCGTCCTATCAGGCTTTTTAATCTATTAAGGATTAGGCTTACAATTCGATCGCCTTCTTCATTGAATAGAATGTCAGCCATGTTAGGAACCTCTTTAAATTCTCTTTTTTCTCTTGTTGTCACAATAAGGAGCCTTGCTAAGAAGGCAGAGTTATCTACTTTGAATAGTGGCAGGTTTCCAATAAGAATCCCCGCAGATCTTGCGATATATGTTATTTCAGCATGATACTTTCGCTCCAGTGGTAGAGGATCCCCTCCAAACAGGGAATTCACCACGTCAAAATCAGCGTTCTTTTTGAATTCCCGTTTAATTTCTGTATCCACTAATAGTCGCTTCCCTTCAATCCCCTGTAGTGAAAATTTATTATCCGGAATAAGCAACTTCATGAGTGAAATCCGACCGAATCCTTCGTTAAGGATCCTCTCCATCATCAGGGCAATAGTTCCCTTTCCCATTCTGGGAGGACCTAAAATGACAAGAACTTTTTGCCTTGGAAACGAGGGATAGAGGGAATATCCCATGTAATCCAATATTGTTGGAATAGATTGTGGAGGATAGGATTCCAGTAGAAATTTTTTGAACGATGGTGTTTGTTCGAGAGAAACTATATTGGGATCGTAAGTTCCAAGAACCTTCCAGGTATAAAATTCCCTCGGAGAGAATTCATGTAATTTCCAATCAGTCATGGAAAGTAACCCGTTCTTCAGTGGGATATATCCATCAGGATTCATGGTTTTCCTATCAACAAAGGTTTTACGCCTTAAGTTCTGCATTACTTCTATTATTTCATGGTGAGTTATTCCATCATGTTCCAGTTTCCTAAGAAGCTCCTTTTTGAGATTGCCTTCGTCCTCATCTTCATCAATATCCTCCTGTTTTTTCCTCTTCTTTCCATTTCCCGTTCTCCTTTCTTCCGATATTTTATCCAATTGGTTCAGATTAACCTGTATTTCCAACTTAAAATACCTTTCTGCAATCTCTTTTATCTCATCCTCCCCTCTTATGTATATCCCCTCTTTTAAGGGATTTGCAAGCCCAGGCTTTATATAAAGGTACATGGACTCCCGATCTGTATCGACTTCTTTGATTGTTTTTATAAATTCATGTTTGAGTATCTTTTTAACTACATCCTCTGTTCCGGGCATGTAAGGTTTGAAAAAACCTTTCTTCGTTTCATCATTTGCCATCTTACTCATCCTCCTCGAACCTGTCTATTCTTTCCATTGTAAATCCTTCGGATCTCAACTCTCGCATTCTCTTTGCATGTTTCTTCAGTCTTTTCTCCCTTTTTTCTTTGATAGCTTTTTGGAAATCCTGCTCAATTTTCTGTTGAGAAATAAGGTTATCAACCATCTCTTGTCCTTTTTTCCACGCTTCTAGTCCTCCTGGGAAATACTTTTCTTTCATTTTGTCAGTGATTTTCACTTTTATTACCATTTAAATCACCTCGATCCATGAAATGTTTGTCTCGATATCCACTATTTCTAACGTCCCAGAACCTTTAAATACATCTCTAACATGATTCACATGGACTTTTTCTGGATCGGGATTATCACCTCCCCTTCCTGAATTTTTCATTGTTTATCCCTCTTGATGTTATCTGTTTCTCTCGCCTTTCTCCTTAAAGATAGGAAAAAATCAATAAAATCCTGCTCTGACATTTTGTCCTTCGCCATTTCCATTATTGATTTTAGAGGCTCCTCGAATTTCCTGGATTCATTCTTCAATGGTTTAAGATCGATCATTTTAACATCATCTCATCTTCTTGTGATGGGCTCACTGGTTTCCTAAACGTCATTAACAAACCGTCTTTTTTTAGCTCAAATATCACAATATCTTCTCGATCGATTTCGTTCGATCTCCTGTAGTCCTGTGGTAGTGCAACGTAATACGAACCACTAACCTTTCTGACTTGCCCTTTCCAAATCATCTTTTGTTTCATAATCCTGATAACTCAAATGTGATAATGTATTCTTTTTGCATATTTTTTATTACTAATTGAATAATAATAAATACCTGTTTAACATTTGTTAAACAATGAGCAGTCACGGGAGGAGAGAAAAACTTAACACAGTGCATAATTTAGTTGTTCTAATGTTGCATGATCCAAATCAAACCCGTAAGGATTTAATGGATAAGATGACTGGAAAAAATCTTGAAGATACTAACAGACCTGAGGAATTAACAGGCATAAGCAGACAGTCTGTGTATAAGGCTCTTGATTTCCTTAAGAGCTCAGGAATAGTTATTGAAAAATCCAATGAAACGGTATTCAGAATTAATAAAAGAACCATTAAGAGTGTAATAATGAGTATAGATATGGATAAGGTCAGAGAGTTATATGCTAAGTTATGGATTGAAAAATTTACCACTTCACATCTTTTTAAAAGTCTTCCTGAGGAGGCTAAAAAGATCATTATAAAATCATTGGAGGAAAGATCCCACATGATGAACATGCTTGATGTAAAAGAAGAGGGCAATCTCCTTAAGTTATATGCAGGTAACAGAGAAAATAATGTCTATAGTAATGTATTAGATTATCTAATGGTTCAAAATATAGAAAATGTAATGGAATATTTGGAACTGTATTCAGAGTTAAAAAACTAAGGCAATTTCATAATTGCCCTGTCTGATCCAATTGCAGAAACAAACTCAAAACCCTGATTGAAATATTCATCGACGAATGAGATCGGAATCATTACCTGCTTGTTTTTTCTCTTTCCAATTTCCTTAGCGTCCTGCATGGCTTTCCTTCTTATGCTTTCAGGGTCTTGTGCATTTCCTAATTTCTTTTGAAGTTCTTTTTGAAGGTCTTCATCTGAGAGCTGCATGAGTTTTTCAGATTGCTCTGGGGTATAGCCGAATATTTTTTCTAAAACGGTTGCAGTTACGGTTTTTTCTAAGGACTGTTTCTCCTCTTCCCTCATGCCTCTTACCTGAGTTTCAATGTAAGGAAGGCATTTAGAATACTGTTCCCTTCCTTCATCGATTTTGCCTTCTCTTTTTGTGTAAGTTTCCTCAATGTCGCCCTTATGCCCCATTATAAACTGTCTCCACGGATGGCTGATCAATCCCTTAGCCTCTGCAGTGTCTAAGTTTGTGCCAAAATATATCCTGAAGATGTAAGGTCTCCATTTAAATCCTGCTTTTATTATAGTTGCCTTTATCCTTCTAAGTAAAAGTGTAGTCATAAGAAAACGGTTCTTCTTATCTAAAGACTGTTTTTCTACTGGTAGAATAACAGGAGAATCTTTCCTTAATTTCTCCCCTGAAACCAACCGATGTCTTAGGTATTCTTTCAGATATTCTGCCCCTTCATTCCCCAAAAAAGTGAAATAACCAACTCTTATCTTTGATAGATCGGGTCTTACGTTAATTTGTACTGGTATATTTTCAAAGGTTATTTCTCCTTTTTCTATTTTCAGATCTGGTATATCCCCAATGGTTAACCCATCTGTTCCATCTATGCTTCCTAAGACTTCAGGTCTCAATCCTGAAAATGACATAAGAGATATTGAAACTCTTTCCCTAAGTGTTGCAATCCTGAGTATTTTGGACAAATCTTCACTGTTTGGGATAACCTCTTTTTCTGCCTTTAGATTACGATTTTCATTCTTTATGTTAATTCCTAACGTAACGCTGACATTGTTATATTTCAGAAAAGAAAGCAATGCCTTAAGACTGGTAGAAATAGAAGCCCCCATCGTACCTTTTTTTTCCAATTCCCTTATGTTGTCAGAAACAGACCCTTTAAAATCTTCAAAATGATCTTTGGCAAAGATGATTATTGATTCAGGATCGTGGTTTAGATACTCCAACCATAGACCAAAATTCCTAAGATAAGTATCTGAAGTCACTTGAGACCTTGCCTTTAGGTTCTCATACCATCGCTCAACCTTCTTATTTTCCAACAATTTCCTATGTCTTGTAATCGGATTCATGCATGTATAACCATTCATAGTATAATAATTATTGCACTATCTTTGGTAAAGGATAGGTAGGGATTTGAACCCTAATAAATAAGATCTGCAGTCTTACGCATAACCTCTCTGCCACCTATCCATAAAATTCCGTAATAGAATATTGC
>JAKADQ010000078.1 GCA_021820405.1 Thermoplasmata archaeon
CTGGCCACTCATCTTCGGGAAACAGAGATGTGTTTATGCCACCCTTGGACCTTGGCTTGTTAACTGTTTCAACAACCTGAAACGGTAAATTAGTGTAATCTATCGGAGTCTTGTGCCCTAATTCAATTTTCTTATACTTATCATGCCATAATAGTTCAACATATTTTTCATCTTTTTCCATACTCACAGCCTCTTTCTTAGCTCCACAGATACTATTGATTCGTCTGATAATAATATTTGCGACTCCATAGTATAGTATCTGCCAATCTTTTTCTTTATTAATGTGATTAATCCAAGGTTCTGTAAATAGTTTACGCTTTGAAAGAAGGTTGACTTGCTCATCCCTTTTAAAAATATATTGTCATTGCTGGATACCTCCGCATATGCTTTGTTTGTGTCCTGATTCCTTGTCAACGAGGCTAGGATTAAGAGATCTCTGTCACCGAGGTTCCTTAAGGTCTCGCCTTCCACTTCTATATATGCTTGTTTTAATGCATTTCTGACCTCTTCATCATCCCATTTGTTGTTCCTGCCAAGTATCTCTAATGCTTTTATTCCAATTCTCGCATCGGATCTGTAATCCCTCACCAGCATAGCGGATAATAGAGATATGGCCTCACTGCTGTATTTGTATAGGCCTTCTTCTGCTCTCATCTGCAATATTTCCTTCATTTCATCGGCGGATACGAGCCTCTGTTTTGAACCGTTGCCCGACATTGCTCCCGCTACTTTGTCCCTGAGCAGTTTCTGGAATGCCTCGTTATCCATCTCTGTAAGGTTCATTCTGTCTATTTCTTCCTGTTTGTAGCCAACCGCAAGCAATAGCTGTTGCTGTAAGTATATCTTTGCGTCGCTCTCCGATGGCTCTGTAATCCTTGTTTCGAGGTATTTTAAGCATTTCTTGTATGATTCACGCATCTCCTCTATCATATCAGGAGGCAATCTCTTGTTCGTGCTGTATCTGGTTTCTATGTCGCCTTTATGACCCATTATAAACTGCCTCCAAGGATGCGAGATTAAGTCTTTGCTCTCTGCTATATCTAATGCATTGCTAAAATAGGCTCGCAATACATACGGACTCATTTTCAATCCAGCGCCGTAGATGGCGTCTCTAACATCCCTCGTGACTAAAGTAGTTCTAAGAAACGCATTCTTCTTGATACCGCGAGGATCGAACTGCAATAAGGGCGAATCATAAGATAATTCCTCCCCCTGCTTTCTTCTCTCTTCGAGGTATTTTTTTATGTATGTCGCTCCCTCCTCGCCAATGAATGAAGAATACTGGTGCCTTGTTTTGCTTAATTTACTTTTCACCATTACCGTAACAGGAATCTTATCGAACTGTATCTCATCAGATAATTTTAGCCCATTTAGGTCTCCCAATCGCAATCCGTCTGTGCCTTCGTAGTTGCCAAGAGATTCGGGCCTTAACCCTGAATATGCCATCAGGGCTATTGATAACCCTGCCTCTTGATGTTGCTTTTCTCAATGTTCTTGCAAGCTCCTCCTTGCTGGGAACCTTTTCATTTGCTATTGTGCGCGTTTCGTTTTCGCCTGATATGTTAATGGCTAACTGTAAACGGATACCGTTAAACTTCAACCATGATAGTATTACTTTTTTAAACCTTGCAATGTACGATCCTGCCTTTCTCTTGCTCTCCATGTCTCTGACAAAATCAGCGAATTCATACCTGAAATCCTTTTCGTTTGCCCTTGCTTTGTTCAAAATCTCCTTTGGATTGGTATGCATATTCTCGCAATAATGCCCAAGGTTCCTCAAGGCTACCGTTGCAGTTAATACTGACTTTACCCTTAGATTCTCAAACCATCTCCTAACATCTTCAACAAGAAGCAAATCCTGATACTTTGGCTGAATTGTCATAAGAATATAACAATTGCTCTATAAAAAGTATTCAATTAACAGATTGAATGGACCGATCGGGATTTGAACCCGAGGCCTCCTGCTTGCAAAGCAGGCGATCTACCGCTGATCTATCGGCCCTTCCCTATCTGCATGTAAAAGTTTTATTTAATCCTTGACAAAAATGCTGATTTATCTCATCTGGTTATAAATTTGATTTCAATAATACTGAATGAAGCTTTGGGATAAAAGATACTGAAATATATATAAAGTTCATAAAGTGTCGATCCAATTTATCATATTATACCATATTGTCATATTGCTATCACAATGAACAAAACCATCGCAGTTTTTTCTCTCTAATTCTGCTCTTCTTATTAAATGCGATAATAATCTGAAAAAATAAATATGCCGATGTTGAATAAGTATCCGTAATGAAAATTATAAAAATAGGCGGAAGCCTCATTACCGATAAAAATGAATACAGGAAATTCGAAAAAGAAAAAGCCATCAAAATTATAGAAATTATTTCGAAGGAACAATTTATCCTTGTGCACGGTGGTGGATCCTTTGGCCATATAGCAAGCAAAAAATATGGGCTTCCAGGAAAGTTATCAAAGGAAGCCATATTCGGGGCGTGTGTTGTTAAGAACGACATGACCCTTCTAAACAATCATGTAATTTCCCTCATGACAAAAATGGGTATACCCGCAATGGGTTTCTCCCCTTTCAATCTGTGGAAAAGAGAGAAATTCGATTATTCTCCTGTAATTAGAGCATATGAACAGGGCATAGTTCCAGTTCTCTTTGGAGATGCTTTCATTGATCATGAATTTGTTAAGATCGAATCAGGAGACGATATAATGGTCGATCTTTCAGATATCTTCAAACCGGAATCGGCCATATTCCTGTCTGATGTTGATGGTGTCTTTGATGATGATCCCAAAATAAACAAGGATGCAAAACTCATAAGGAAATTCAATGGAGAGACCATAAAGTTTCAGGGAGTAAAAAACGATGTTACAGGCGGGATGCTCAAAAAATTTGATTCTATGCTGAAGTGCAGGCAGATGGGTGTAAAAACCTATTTAATCAATGGTAAATATCCTGAAAGGATCATGGACATAGAGAGTGGAGAGTTCATCGGGACGGAATTTATATGATAGCAAACAGAAAGGAAGAACATATAAGAATTGCAGAAAAGAATGAGGTCAATGCCTCACATAACTACTGGGATGACATAATAATGGTGCACAGATCAATCCCAGAGGTGGATTTCAATTCAATTGAAACGAAAACCAATTTTCTCGGCAATGAGGTAAATTATCCCATACTGATATCCTCCATGACAGGGGGAACTGAACTTGCCAAAAAGATCAATAAAAATCTTGCAATGGCAGCAGAAAAGTTCCAAATACCTATGGGCCTGGGAAGCATGAGGGCCGCTGTTGAGCACAGGGAACTTGCTGACACCTATTCGGTCATAAATGATTTTAATATACCGGTAAAGCTTGCAAACATTGGTGCTCCCCAACTGATCGAACAGGATAAGAAACCACTCCTGGAGAAGGATCTGGATTATCTGATCGATCTGATCGGCGCTAAATTTCTCATAATACATTTCAACTTCCTTCAGGAGATGATTCAACCTGAAGGAGACAGAAATTCAGAGGGTGTTCTCAGGAGAGTCAGGGAGATAGCATCAAGTTACCCTGTGATTGCCAAGGAGACTGGTGCAGGTTTTTCAAGGGATGACATTCTCGATCTTGTTGATGCAGGTGTTAAAGGAATAGATGTGGGTGGCCTTGGAGGAACAAGCTTTGCGGCAATTGAATATTACCGTGCAGAGAAGACGGGAGACATGGAGAAGACCAGGGCAGGCAAAACCTTCTGGAACTGGGGAATACCATCTCCTGTCAGTATTATACTTGCCTCAGGAAAGATACCGGTGATCGGAAGCGGTGGGCTCAGAAATGGGCTTGATCTTTTCAAGGCCATATCCCTTGGAGCTGTTGCAGGCGGATTTGCAAGAACTCTCCTTGAAGGGGCCGATGATTCATATGAAACGGTTGAAACGAATATAAGAACAATAATCAGGGAGTTCAAAATAGCAATGATGCTGACCGGAACGAAGAAGATGGAAGATGCGAAGGAAAAGAGCAGGATAATAAGAGGAGACCTCAAGGAATGGATTGATAGTTATGTCAGATGATTATGACATACCAGTTGAAGAGGAGACCAATGTAAAATGCCCTGTATGTGGATCAAATCTATTCTACATTCAGATGCTTACAGATATTGCCTATGAACGTAGGGTGCTTGTGCAGTCATACTTCTGCAAAAAATGCCTTTTCAAAAAGAATGATGTCGTGCAGCTTGACAGAAACAAACCCATAAGAATAAGCTACCCGGTAAGAAACAGGGATGACATAAGAACAACCCTGTACAGATCGCCAGACGCAAGAGTCGTGATACCGGAGATTGGTGCAGAAATTGATCCTGGGGATATTTCCAGTGGCGAGATCACCACCGTTGAAGGCATCCTGACGCAGATATCAGAAAAAATGGACATTATACTCAGAGATTTCGAAGGTACGCAGATAGAGAGAAAGGAGGCAGAAGAAACCCTAAGGAGAATCAGGGAGATGGACATACTTCCATTCACACTTGTGCTTGAGGATGAATCCGGAATGAGCAGAATCCAGAGCAGCAGAGCCGTCATAGAAAATATCGAAGAAAAACTCAAGTAGATAATATTTGAACCCACAAGGGAACAATTACGATCTAATATGTTCAATTAACATTATTTATAGATCACGAATGAGGAACCATGATAAAAGACAGGTCAATATTGATAACGGGCGGAGCCGGCTTTATAGGCTCCATCATGGCAGAAACACTTTGTGAAAAGAACCAAATAACAATTCTGGACAATCTCTCCGGAGGAAGCCTCAAAAACATTGAGCCATTCAGGGACAGGGTCAGATTCATAAATGCAGACATAAGAAAAGCGGATAGCTTCGATGGAATTAAGGATAATTTTGACCTTGTGGTGCATCTTGCAGCAAATTCTGACGTCAGGGCAGGAAGCACCGATACAAAATCCGATATGGATATAAACGTGCTTGGAACCCATAATCTTATCGAGTTTATGAGAAAAAGGGACATAAAAAATATGATATTCTCTTCAACATCAACCGTATATGGAGAGGCGGATGTGATTCCCACACCTGAAACCTATGGCCCATGCCTGCCCATCTCCCTGTATGGCGCATCAAAACTTGCTAATGAGGGATTTATATGGTCCTACCACCACTACTACGGAATAAAGCCGACCATATTCCGGTTTGCAAATATCGTTGGGAGAAATTCAACACATGGGGTTATTCACGATTTCATTTTGAAGCTGAAGAAGAATCCCAAGCAACTTGAGATACTTGGCGATGGGAAACAGGAGAAATCCTATATGCACATAGAT